>CAZDIS010000001.1:0-48789 GCA_964505585.1 uncultured Pelolinea sp.
CCGCGCCGGTGTCTCGGATGAAATCGAAATCGAAGCTGTATCCATGTGCAGGATAAGGCCATAAATAGATAAATGATTGGGTGCCAAGGAGAGCGCTAAATTAAGTGATTTTTTCAGAGAACGCATCGTTTGCGCGGGCACACTAAACATCAGGTCCAGGTTAATATTTTTGAAGCCGGCTGTCCGGGCATGCCTTACGCTTAATATGACATCATCCTGTGTATGTTTTCTATCCAGTAATTGAAGTTCCCGGCTAACTGCGGACTGCATCCCAAAACTAATTCTATTTACTCCGCAATCTCTTAGCGCATCAAAGTATGACCTGGATAATCCCAGGGGATTTGCTTCAAGAGATACTTCGGGATGCACGATTATTTCAAAATGCTCAATAATACAATTGATTATTTTTCTTAAATACTTTTCGGGGATGATTGAGGGTGTACCACCCCCAAAATATATCGTTTTAACAATGAACCTATCCGCGAGGTAAGAAGAAAAATGTGTGATTTCTTTTTGCAGAGCTTCGAAATAGGCGGGGATGGCTCCCTCACACCCGGCGTACGTGTTAAAATCACAATATCCGCATCTTGTCCGGCAAAATGGAATGTGAATATAAAAACCCAAATCCGATTTTTGTCCTTTTTTCAAATCAATCATCGAATACCCTTAAATGGTATAATTCGTCGAATTTTCACACAATATTTCAGTTAGAATAACATACTATGAGCCCTGAAAATAACCATTCCAAAATTTGCCCGACCTGTGGTACACGTCTGAGTGAGAATGCCACAAGGTGTTTAGTTTGTGGTCGGACATTTACTATAACAAGAGAAACAAAGAAGGCCAAATCTGTAAGATCCGAAAGTCTGCCAAGATTGACCCTCAGCTTACCACTAGCGGTTGGACTGCTTATCCTATTTTTGGCAGTCGGCGGCGGCATCATTTTCCTGGTCTTGCGTGGCTCGGGGCAAATGGCAGCGCCTGAAGAAACCCCAACCATCAGCCCTACACCGACCTTTGAGCAAAGTCCGACACCGACTATCACGCTGACACCCCAACCAACATTCACACCGCTTCCCCCGCTGGAATACACTATTCAAGCTGGCGACACCTGCAGCCTGGTTGCTGTTATCTATGGTGTCTCAGTCAGGAGCATTGCGGACCTAAATAACCTGCCGCCGGATTGCGGCGTGCTCAGCCAGGGACAGACTATTCTCGTCCCTCAACCTACACCAACACCATCGCCAATGCCAACCAGTACACAAAGCGCTGTGCAGGCAACAGGTTCCGCTTGTGACGTTGCGCCTGTTCGTGTTGGTGAAAACGATACCCTCAGTGGTATCGCCGCGAATTATGGTGTTTCTGTGGAATCGATTAAAACTTATAATGGTTTGACGTCTAACAGCATATTCAGCGGGCAACTGATTGAAGTCCCATTATGCGAGCGTTTGCCTACTGCGGGTCCAACCCCCACGCCCACCCTGCCGCCACCTTATCCGCCTACAAACCTTCTGCTTCCCGCAGATGGTGAGATATTCACTGGCATTAATGACACAATAACATTGCAATGGGCCGCAGTCGGTGGTCTACTTGAGAACGAGCTCTATGCAGTCACAATTGAAGACCTGACAGAAGGCCAGGGAAAGAAATTGGTAGATTATACAGAAGATACAAAATATAATATTCCAACCAGCTTCAGGCCGGTTGTCAATACCCCCCATATCATTCGTTGGTGGGTGCAGCCAGTGCGACCTTCCGGCACAACAGATGCTGGAGACACCATCTGGGTTCCCGCAGGCTCTCAGAGCCCCCCCAGAGTGTTCTCATGGTCCGGTATCGGCGCTGTGACCACGCAATCACCTTAAAAAAAGATAGATGACCGAGGAAAAAACCTCGGTCATTTATTTTCAACTTACTCTTCACTCTCAAGAAAACGCGTTGCTTCTATTGCAGCAGCAGCCCCCATTCCCGCGGAAGTAATAACTTGCCTATAACGCGGATCGGCAATTTCTCCTGCGGCAAAAACACCTTCTCGATCCGTTCGCATTCGAGAATCAATCTCCAGATAACCTTTATCGTCCATTGCTAATTGGGATTTAAACATATCAGAATTGGGTGTATGGCCGATAAAAACAAAGAAACCATCTGTTGACATTTCCGATTCTTCACCTGTTTTTACATTTTCCAGTACGATCTTCTCAACGCCCTCATTTCCCTTGATCTCTTTT
This sequence comes from uncultured Pelolinea sp., assembly GCA_964505585.1. Taxonomy (GTDB): domain Bacteria; phylum Chloroflexota; class Anaerolineae; order Anaerolineales; family Anaerolineaceae; genus Pelolinea. The sequence continues at coordinate 2,229 of CAZDIS010000001.1, forward strand.
ACTACCGTATCCCAAATGAAGGATATCTTAGGATTATCAAACGCACGCTGTTTAAGGATAGCTCCTGCGCGCAACTCGTCCCTTCGATGAATGATGGTAACGGAGGTAGCATAGCGTGTCAGAAAAATCCCTTCTTCAAGCGCGCTATCACCACCGCCAACGACAACAACTTTTTTATCTTTAAAGAACCAGCCATCGCAAGTTCCGCAATATGAGACACCCTTACCACGAAATTCCTGTTCTCCCGGAATCCCTAACTCATTTGGGCTTGCGCCTGTTGTTATGATTAGTGTTTTTGCTTTGTATTCCGAATCATATGCTTTTACTGTAAATGGGCGCTCCGACAATTCAATCGCTGTAGCATTTTCATAGACAAGTTCAGCTCCAAATCGTTCAGCATTTTTTTGAAATAGATCCGAAAGTTCTACTCCGCCCACGCCATCCGGGAAACCAGGGTAGTTTTCGATATTATGGGTCAAGGCAGCTTGACCGCCAATTTGGGTTCCTGTCAATACCAGGGGATTGAGGTCGGCTCTTGCTGTGTATAACGCGGCTGCTAACCCGGCAGGACCAGCGCCTAAAATGATCACTTCATGGATCTTTAGTTTTGTTTCTTTCTCCATAACAACTCCGTTTTTAATTAGAATAATTTTTCTTTATTCTAATTTACATATAATAATAATTATGCACTCATACGAATTGTATATGATTTATTGGAGGCGAAAATGAAATTTTCTGACAAGGTCGTTCTGGTAACTGGATCAGGCAGGGGAATTGGTAGAGAAATTGCCTATGCCTTTGCGAAACAAGGCGCAGATATTATTGTAAATTATGTTCATAATGAAGAACCCGCCCTTGAGATAGTAGAAATGATCGAAGCGCTCGGAAACCGGGCAATCGCGGTGAGAGCTAATGTAGGCAAGCAGGATGCGATTGAGAAATTATTCTCAAGAATTTCAGATGAATTCGGAAAATTAGATATTTTTGTCAGCAATGCTGCTTCCGGGTTCAATCGACCCGGATTGGAGCAAAAACTAAGCGGTTGGGAGCATACCATGAATGTCAACGCGCGCGCCCTGCTCCTGGGTACACAATTATCAGTCCCGTTGATGGAGAAATCTGGCTGCGGGAAAATTGTTGCCATAACAAGCCCGGGCGCAAGACGTGTATTACCTGACTATATTGCTGTCGGAGCGAGTAAAGCGGCGCTAAACGCACTTGTGCGCTATTTTGCGGTTGAACTGGCTGGAAGGAATATTAGTGTGAATGCCGTCTCGCCCGGCATTGTTGAAACAGATGCACTCAAACATTTTTCTTTTATGAACGATGGATCTGTCCTGGAAAATGCTCAAAAACTTACACCAGCAGGTAGACTGGTAAAACCAGTAGACGTCGCAAACACAGTACTGTTCCTTTGCAGTCCGGAAGCGGAGATGATACGCGGACAGGTCATCGTTGTTGACGGTGGTTATACCCTGCCCGTTCCGAATTAATTTTCGTGGGTTAAAATCACACGTGCGGGTGCACCATCTGTACCCTCTAATTTTAATGGAAGACAAAAAAGGTCATACATACCTGGATCAACTTTTCTAAGGTCCAGGTTTTCCAGAAGCACAACTCCGTTAAGCAATAATATTTCATGTGGTTTCTGAAGGTCCTGATATGCGGAAACAGAAAAGAAATCAATTCCTAACAAATCTAATTGGAATGATTTTAAATACTCTGCAGCCGAAGTATCGATTCCAACATAATCGCTTCTAAATACCTTGGGATCGTGATCCCAAAATCTTGAATTTGAGGTTTTTAGAATAAGCTTTTTGCTTTTATAGTCAGTATCCAGATTCTTAAGCACCGAATCATTAATGACGTTTACCCCATCAGGTATGGATACCACCTCAACAGAGCCGATTAATTTCTTAAGCGAAATTGCATCTACAGTTTTTCCGTTCTTTATTACATGAAATGGCGCGTCAATATGTGTCCCGCTGTGCACGCCGAGCTCAATCCGAGACACATTGTAGTCACTCTCTGGACCCAATGAAGCCGAACGCTGAATGGTCACTCCCTTATCGCCCTCCCAAACTGGGGTAAGGCTTGATAATGGTATTGTTACATCAAAGATCTGCATTTTATCCTCTTCTTTTGATCCGCTCAAAGATGATAGACCGTGATAGGGATTTTACCTATAATTATTACACTACTAAGAGGTAATAATGCGAAAAGTTGCGGTTATTGGAATTGGCCAAACAAAAGTTTCTGAAAATTGGGATAAATCTCTTCGAGAATTGGCGGGCGATGCAGTGCTTGCTGCCCTCCACGATGCAAACCTTTCAACAGCGGATGCATTTTTTATTGGCAATATGATGTCGTCGGCTGCAAATAACCAGCAGAATATTGGCGCTTACATCACAGATTGGGTGGGGTCACGCGGGGCAGAAAGCTTACACATTGAGTCAGCCTGCAGTTCTGGTTCTGCTGCCTTTCGCGCTGCGGTATTAGCCGTCGCATCAAATGAAGTGAACATCGCTGTAGCAGCAGCAGTTGAAAAAATGACTGATTCTCCCGGCGCAGAAACAACCGCTTATCTCGCCACTGCTGCGGACGCAGATTGGGAAGTAGACCAGGGTGTATCATTTGTTTCGCTTAATGCGTTATTAATGCAGCGGTATATGCATGAATACAAATGGGCCCATGATAATTTTGCAAATTTTTCTATCAATGCCCATCGTAATGCCATTAATAATTCAAATGCCATGTTCCGCATGCCAATCTCACAGGATAAGTTCAACCGTTCCCCGGTCATCTGCGATCCCCTGACCCTTTTTGATGCATCACCCATAGGTGACGGAGCTGCAGCTGCAGTCATTGTGCCTTTAGAAGAGGTTGAAAAAAACAAACAGAAGAAGCCGATCGTGGTTACTGGATCCGCTGCGGCAAGTGATACGATCGCAGTTCATGATCGAAAAGATCCGCTCTGGCTGTCAGCCGCAGAAAGATCTGCAAAAGCAGCATATTCCCAGGCAGGCATTTCACCCAGCCAAATCGATCTCTTTGAATACCATGACGCATTCACGATCATGGCAGCTCTTTCTCTTGAAGCGTGTGGTTTTGCGGAACGCGGTCGCGGCCCAGCATTGGCTTTAGAAGACCAGATTTTGATCCATGGCCGGATTCCAGTCGCAACAATGGGAGGGCTGAAAGCGCGCGGGCATCCCGTCGGTGCTACAGGGCTCTTCCAATTGGTCGAAGTTGTTCAGCAATTACGCGGAGATGCCGGAGAAAACCAGGTACCGGATGCAACCTACGGCATGGCCCAAAACATTGGCGGCAGTGGTTCAAATATCATCACCCACATTCTTACGAATGCCGCTTAGAGTTGAAGATTTCTGGAATGTAATTGAATCGTACCGGCAGGAAACACATCGTTTTCTTCCGGAATTGCGAATCAGCTCAGATAAAGAGGCGATCGCATTTGTCAATCAAAGGAAATTTGTTTTCTTTTGGCCGATAAAAAACATCCCACTTCCATCTCTTTGGGGGGCGGCCGCGGGCAACCGCCCGGTCCCAAACAACCACGATGACCCTGGGCACATCACCTGGCGCTGGAAGGATGATCTTTTAGACAAGAGTGTTTGGTATTATGCTAAAGTATTGCGGAAAAAGAGCACAATTATTTCGCTTGATACCATTAGATTCTTTTTCGCGCTTTCGGAAACTGTGTTTCACCAGATTGGCGATTTGGAATACCTGTATAAGATTGGAAAAATTCCGCGTATAGAATTGGAAATTTTTTCACAGCTGGTCAAACACGGCCCATTAGACTCTATCTCACTTCGTGAACATCTCTATGCGAAAATCTCTTGCTCTTCGGCAGAATTCAATCGAGGTATGCTGCACCTGCAGGAGAAATTCCAGATCATTCCTGTGGGGATAGCTGAAAAAGGCCGCTGGCATTACGCATATCTTTACGATCGCGTTGCACGCCAATTTCCGAATGAAATAAACATAGCATATCAGATGTTAAAAGAGGAGGCGCGCGAGAAATTACTGCTTGCATATTTCGCGTCGATTGGCGCAGCAACGATTCAAGACACCAGGAAACTATTCCGATGGTCCATAGAGGACATTAACCAAACACTGGTGAAATTTGAAAAACACAGTTTGGTTTTACCTGTAAAATCGGATGAAATGGATCAATTATTTGTATATAAAGATCTGTACCAAAAAATATGATTTATTATTATCTCAGTTTCCAAACACAAACAGGAAAATGACTGATATAAAAATACCTGAAACTAACTGGAAGAAAAACCTCGTATTGATCGCAAAAAATACGTTCGTTTGGATGTATCAACTTTCCAAAGAATATGGCAGGAATATTAATTCGATCGATCAGATTCCAATGGAAGAATTTGAGAAGTTTGCCTCCCTTGGGATAAACGGCATCTGGCTGATTGGGATTTGGGAACGCAGCGTCGCCTCAAGGATGATTAAGAATCTCTATGGGTATGATCACGCTGCCGCGTCTGCTTATTCAATCCTCGAATATAAGATCACAAAGAATATTGGCGGGAGGGAAAGTTATTTACGCTTTCGTGAAAAAGCGGATAAATTCGGCATAAAGATCGGATGCGATATGGTTCCAAACCATACCGGTCTTGATTCTCCCTGGCTTCTTGAACACCCGGATTGGTATATACAAGCTGATGTAAATCCTTCAGAAAATTTTACTTTCAACTCCCCCAACCTTTTATCTCATGAAGATATCGAGATCAGAATTGAAGAGGGATATTATACGCAAACAGGCGCGTCAGAGGTTTTTCTTTACCGAAACAAAAAAACTGCTGAGGAAAAGTTCATTTATCACGGAAATGATGGGACAAGCATGCCCTGGAATGATACCGCGCAATTGAATTACCTCAATCCGCAGGTCAGGGATGAAGTGAGAAAAACCATAGCCGATGTTGCCGTGGATTTTGATGTCATACGTCTTGATGCGGCTATGACCCTCACACGCAGGCACTTTAAACGATTGTGGTATCCCGGAGAAGATGGAGAACGATGTATTCCCACCCGAGAAATTTATCGCATGAGCAGCACTGAATTCGATCAACTGATGCCAAATGAATTCTGGAAGCAGGTGGTTGATGATGTAAAAACACACCAAACAGACACACTGCTTATCGCAGAAGCCTTCTGGTTAATGGAAGGGTATTTTATTAAACATCTTGGGATGGACCGCGTTTACAACAGCGCCTTTATGAATATGATCAGGGACGAAGAAAATAAAAAATTCAAGAATTGCCTGCGGGATATGGCATCTATCAGCCCCAACGCATTGGGACATCTGGTAAATTATCAGACAACGCCAGATGAAGAATCAGCTATTAACCAATTCGGCAATGGCGATAAATATTTTAGCGTTGGCACAGTGCTCTGTACGCTGCCCGGATTGCCTATGTTCGGGCACGGACAATTGTTAGGTTACCGGGAGCGGTATGGTATGGATTATCTAATGCCGCATATGCAGGAATCGCCCGACATGCTCCTATTCAATAAACACAAAAAAATTATCGCACCATTACTGCAAAAAAGGCAACTCTTTTCATCGTGCGAAAATTTTAAAATAATTGAATTACATGATGCCGATGGCCAGGTGGTTGACGATATAATCGCCTTTACAAACGAATATAACGGCGAGCGCGGTCTTGTTATTTTCAATAATTCACCTATCGCTTTAAAGGGGCGCGCGGATTCACAGATGCTCATGCCAAACAAAAAGCTAAGTCAGTTAATGAATCTCGATAAGGACTTGGTCGGGCATGTATCTTTTTCTTTCATGAAGGATTCCGAAGAAATAAAATTCAAACTTTCCCCTTACGCATCAGAAGTATTTCTACTCTTGTAAGGTTGCGCTTTCCAGAAAATGAGAAAACCGTCCCGGCAGTAAATCAAACGCTCTTGGCATTGAATCCAAAGAACAGGTCCGATTTATCGCAAGTAAATTCAGCCATTTTGTGGTTAGAGGAAACCCATTCTTGCTTTGGTTGAACCAAAGATTATAAATACGCATATATGCTGGCGCAATGGAAAGTGGGATCCTTCGTTTTTTTTCAACACGCATGATCATCTTTATTATTGATTTAAAATCAAAATATTCTCCCCCACCAATTGAAACAGTTATATTCTCGAACTTTTCTTTATTAATCAGGATAAAGACCGCTGAGATTAGGTCCTCAACCCATAATGGCTGTAATACGGATTCGCCTCTTTCCGGCAAAAGAATAATTCCCGGGGCGGACCGAATATAGCGCGTTAAATCAGCTATGAAATGGTCCGCTTCTCCATAAACATCTGTTAATCGCAGGATCTCAAAATCTAACCCCGATGCCTGAATCAGTTTTTCTGCAAGTGCTTTTGCGCGGAAAATGGGATAGATTGAATTCATTTCTGCGCCCACCCTGCTCAAATAAATAACACGCTTAACCCCGGCGTCTTTCGCAGCTTTGATTAATATTTCAGTTCCTTTGACATCAACCCCTTCATAATCCGGAGCCGGAGAGTTGTTCTCTGCTGTTGCCAGGTGAAGAATGGTATGAACGCCACTCAAAACAGATCGCAGGCTTCTTCTGTCGGTCAGGCTGCTAACAACAACATCCATGGGGATATCCAATGGCAGGTATGCCATCTCACGCTTAGGCCGCAGTAGAATTTTAAATGGAACATTGCTTTGCACGAGTCTTAGAATTATCCGTGACCCAATAAAACCTGTCCCGCCAGTTATCAGAATCATCTCCGCGATTATAGCAGAATGCAAGAATTTCTTTGGCACTTTTCTTGCAATATTAATGATGAAAAATAGGTATTCAAATATTTAACATGGACCATTCAACTAATAAGAAAACACAGCCCCTTAAGCGCCTTGGATTCCATTATTTTCAAGACGAGGAAAAGTATTCGCTTGATGATGCCAGTTTGTGGTCTCAAAGACTTAAAGCGTTGCATGCGGATTGGTTAGTCCTAAAAAACCCGCGTGGCCGCGCCATTCCAGAAGATTTTATTCGAGCCCTTGCAAAACAAAATATAAAAATCATCATTGATTTCAATATAAAAATCGGTGATTTTGAAAATTTATCTGAAATTGAAATACTCCTGGAAGTGTATGGAAAATGGGGTGTGCGATACGCCTGTTTATTTAATCATCCAAATATCAAAAAATCATGGGGAGCTACAAAATGGATTGAAAATGATATCGTTGCTACCCATGCTGAATATTTCATTAATTTTGCAGATACCTGCGTGAAAAATCATATTCAACCGATTTTTTCGCCGCTTTTCCCCGGTGGGGATTATCCAGATACCGCATTTTTGGAACGTTCACTGCAGATTATCTCCCAGAAATCCAGTGAACTCATTTTGGATCATTTAGTATTATCCTGTTTTGGTTGGTTAGCGGACCAATATCCTGAAAAGAACAAAGTCATTAAATCAAAATTAACAGACCCCCACTTTTTTCAATCCAATTTTTCGCGAAACCATCTCCGCGGTTTCCGTTTATTTGAAAGGTACTCGGCGATTTCTGTCAAAGTGCTCGGATGTAAAAAACCTGTCATCCTTTTCCAAACGGGGTGCATCAGGGAGAGCCGGGCAGAACCTCGTTCTGGGGGAACAGATTGGCAGCGATCCATCCAAACAATAATAAAACTCTCGGCGGGTGAGAATGTCTTTGAGAATGAAGAATCCAGCCGCCTTATCGCACCTATTGGCTCTGAAGTAATAGCTGTTTGTATTTACCTGTTATCGGCAGAAGAAAAATCAACCACCAGTGCATATCGCTGGTTTACTCAGGATGGGAATGCGCTTCCAATCTCAAAATTTTTTCTATCTCAGGAGTATGCAGAAAACTTCAAAAACCCTAAGACCAAAAATAAAAGTACTGACCGCACGAATTTTAAATACCAACGCTATGTTTTTATAGACCCTTCACTCAATTCAAAAATGCAAGGCCTTTTAGAACAGCTCACACCTTATATCAAACGCCATAAACCGATGATTGGATTTTCAATGCTTGAGGGCGCAAATGCAGCTTATCTTATTGTTATTACTGAAAATAAGACGAAATTCCTCGAAGCGAATAGCCACCTTCTGCCAGAAGGAAATATTTACAAAATCATATCGACAGCCAATCTGCACGAAATTATTTCGGAGTAAAAAACAATGATAACGGTAAATGAAGAACCAGCGAGTGCGTCCATAAAAGTATTTGGATTCGGGGGTTGCGGATGTAATACCATTTCTACACTATATGATAGCTTTCATTCGTGCAACATCAAATTAATTGCAGCCAATACCGATTTCTTTACACTTACTCGATCCAAAGCGCATAAGAGGATTCGATTGGGTGCTGAAATCTGTAAAGGTTTAGGCGCTGGAGGCGATGTAAATTTAGGCCGAATGGCATCCGAAGAAACATGGAGAGAATTAATATCGGCAATGCGGGGAGCGTCCTTGGTTTTCCTTACCGCGGGTATGGGCGGCGGAACTGGTTCAGGCGCGATAGAAATAGCCGCAAGAATTGCCCGGTCATTGGACATACCCACTATCGCATTTATTTCTTTGCCGTTCTCGTTTGAATCTGAAAGAAGAAAATCAAACGCGTATGAGGCCACCATCAGATTGAAGTCATTTGCAAATACCTTGATCTCCATTCCAAATGATAAGTTATTATCGATTGGAAACAAAGCATCCCCTTTACATGAGATCTTTAAAATCGCAGATACGCAACAGGAAAATTTTATTTCTGGATTATTGGATCTCATTGCATATAGCAACGGGATGCACATCGACTTATCTTACATTATGCACAGTCTTTCGAAGGGAGATAGTGCCTTCATATTTACCGGTGTTGGCCGTGAACCAGGAAAAATTGACATGACCCTTGAGAACATTTTAAAGACAACCCTTCTTGATCCTGAGCAGTTAAAAAATGCTGATCGTGCGATCATAAAATTAACCGGCAATCTTCGATTAGAAGATGTTCAATCTGCAATATCATACCTGAAGTCAAAAATAAATAAGTCCCTAGAGGTTTCGCCGATCGTGGTTCCATATGACATTAATCACGATGGTGTACGTATTTCCATTTTACTTACCGGTCTTGGTGCAACTCCAATCGCCTATCCGCAATCATGGCTGCAAAAACATGAAAAAGATTTTTCGCCCGAGTTTCAAAACTCCTCTAAAGTGCAGAGTCAAAAAAGCCATCAACCTGAGGCAATTGAAGATATACTGGAAGTACCGGCATACTTGCGCAAAAAACAGAACTTGGATTGAGAGAGTGTTAGTTCATGAATAAAGATCAAATAAATGCAATTAATAACGAAATAATTCGTAAATTCCCTTATCTATCGGACTCTACCCCGAAAATAACGGAATTACCTGATGGACGCAACGAGTTGTTATATTCCCAGACAGTTGAAACAACCAGTCAAGTACCCCTGCCGATTTCCATCAAAGTCATCGTATCGCGCGATGGCGAAATATTGAAAATCATTTCATCAAAATAAGATACCACGTGAATAATACGTCCACAGCCCTGGCCCATCCGAATATAGCGTTTATCAAATATTGGGGCAATGCATTTCCAAGTTTGCGGCTCCCATCAAATAGCTCAATCTCAATGAATTTAGAGAGACTAGAGACGATAACGACAGTATCATTACGGGAAAATAAGAGCAACCATATTCTGGAAATAAATGGCGTTCTTCAGGAGCCCGGGAAAATAAGACGCCTTGATTCATTCCTTTCTCAAGCAGGAATGTTATTTGGGTTCCATGGTTCTCTACGTATCAAAAGCGTAAACAACTTTCCAATGGCAGCTGGCATCGCTTCGTCAGCATCTGCTTATGCCGCGCTTGCAGTTGCGATAAACGATTATTATGCTCTTCAGCTTTCACAAAAGGAAATGACTACTCTCGCTAGATTGGGATCGGGCTCCGCGTGCCGTTCGATTCCCGATGGCTTTGTAGAATGGCAAAAAGGAAATTCACATAAAACATCGTTTGCTTTTACGATCGCAGACAAGACACACTGGGATCTTTATGATTGCATCCTCGTAGTAAGTTCTGACCAGAAGAAGATCAGCTCAACGGAAGGTCATGAAAGAGCATCAACCAGTCCCTATCAATCGACTAGAATACACGACACGCAGCGCCGCCTCGATTTATGCCGCACCGCTATAAAACATAAAGATTTTGAAAAACTTGCTGATACCATTGAACTTGATAGTGATATGATGCACGCTGTAATGATGACCTCATCCCCCCCTATTATTTACTGGCAACCCGCATCTATCGCAATAATGCAAGAAGTGCGGTTACTTCGTCATAAAGGGGTAGCATGTGCATATACAATGGATGCGGGGCCGAACGTGCACATCATCTGTCCAAAGGACGAAGTAAAAATTGTAGAAAATGCATTTCAGGACTTTCCAGGAATCCATCAAATTCTCATCGCAAAATCCGGCGGCGAAGCACACAAACTCAACAGCAAGTGATGGTGAAATTTATATATTTTTTATAACACGTTAGTTTCACGCGCAGTATAATCGCTACCATGAACAACTTTTCGCTTATCTTTGAATTCATTATCTCTTTGAGTCTACTGCTTTTCGTCCATGAACTGGGTCATTATTTGATCGGTAAATGGATGGGCATCAAGGCTGAAGAATTTGGATTTGGTTATCCGCCCAAACTTATTAAATTATTTACCTGGAAAGGCACAGATTTTACATTAAATTTGATCCCTTTCGGTGCATTTGTCAGATTCTCTGGTGAAGAAGACCCGTCCGTTGAAAACGGTTTTTATACAGCAAACAAATGGAAAAGATTAGCCACGTTGCTGGCTGGTCCTGTGATGAATATTCTTACCGGCATCCTTCTATTCAGTCTTGTTGTGTCTCAGACGGGTATGCCAAAAACAGATACTGTGGAGATAATTGAAATCGCAACAGGATCTCCAGCAGATGAGGTTGGGCTGATGCCAGGAGACATCATAAACGAGATTGATGGAATTGTCGTGGATAGTATGGCAAAAGTCGGCCAGCTGGTACAAGAACGCCTGGGTACACCCATCCAAATGCGTGTCCTGCGGGATGATAAAGAATTTACATACAAGGTTACACCTCGTGAAAATCCGCCTGAAGGAGAAGGATCGATCGGGATTGTAATGAGAAATCCCACCGTAAAAGTGGGTATTTTGAATGCTATCCCAATCGGTGGAGAAATCGCGGTTCAACAGGTACGGCAAATACTTTCTGTCCCCGGCATGCTCCTGCGTGGTGAAGTCGCAACGGAAGAGGCGCGTATGCTTTCTCCGATTGGGATTTACGATGTTTATTCGCAGGTGCGTCAGGAAGATGAAACAACTGCACCTCCTGATTATGCACGCTGGTTGGATACGGCGTGGTTTTTTGGTGTAATATCTGTTTCACTGGGTTTTTCAAATCTACTCCCCATCCCGGCACTCGATGGCGGACGCATCCTATTTATCCTTCCAGAAATTTTCTTTAAAAAGCGGGTGCCAGCGAAATATGAAAATCTCATTCATTTTGTTGGTTATGTAAGTTTATTGGCCCTGATGGGCTATGTTTTCTACCAGGATATATTCAACCCAATTGTGTTACCATAATATTTATGATGGCAGATATACCACTATCTTTATCTTCTTCTAATAATATGGAAAAAATCCTCCTTGAGGAAACAGAGCCATTCAGCCCACAGTTTTTGCAGCTCTTTTCGGATATTTCACCGCAAGATTTGAAGATGGTTAAAAACATATGGTCTAAAGTCTCCCGGGAACGAAAATCCGCCTTACTTATTGACCTTGAAAAATTGATGCGCGTTGATACCCTTGTTTCCTGTGATGACTTTGGATTATACGCTCTTGATGATGATGATCCAACAGTCAAAAGTCTTGCGATCGACTTATTATGGGAATGTTCCGACTTGAATCTCGCTTCTCGTTTTATAAAAATCCTCGAGGAAGATAAAGACCCCGAGCTTTCTGCTGCCGCTGCTTCGGGATTAGGGAAATTCGTACTTTTAGGCGAACTAGAAGAAATTCCCGCGGACACCGCTAAAAAGATATTGGACACCCTGGTAAAAAAATACCTTTCAAATGGTGATCAAAGGCTAAAGCAAAGTATCTTGGAATCACTCGGTTATGTCAGCAATTCTCAAATTGATGGCTTTATCAAAGAAGCGATCCAAAAACCGGAAAAGGATTGGATTTTATCTGCACTTTTTGCAATCGGAAGATCCGCAAACACCGATTGGTCAAAAACCGTTCTTGAAAAATTGGACGACCTTGATCCTGAGGTGCAATTGGAAGCGATCAAAGCTGCAGGCGAACTGGAAATATCGGAGGCAAAAGAAATAATTTCTGAAATTCTGGAAGGATCCTCTCCAGAAGATGAAATTCATTTGCAGAGCATCTGGTCATTGTCAATGATTGGCGGGAATGACGTGTTGAAACTTTTCAACAAACTTTATGATTCAAGCGATAGTGAAAAAGAAACCGCGATGCTTGAAATGGCAATGGATAATCTTGAACTTACCAATAGCTTTGATGAATTAGATATTTTCGACGAGGATTAGTTTCCATACGCATGGAAGAAAGACGCGTCCATTTGGTCATTAAAGGTAGGGTACAGGGGGTCGGTTTCCGCTATTTCACATACATGAATGGAATTAACCTGCAACTAAAGGGATGGGTGCGAAACCGTTCAAACGGCGATGTTGAAATCCTGGCTGAAGGAGCGAACGACAAACTGTATGATCTGATCCGAAAAGTCAGGCAGGGTCCAGATATGGCCACGGTGCTTGATATCGAAATTGATTGGGATGAAGCAAAGGGCGACCTGCCAGCATTCACTATTTTAAACACAAAGTAGAAAAATCAATCTTCCCCAGAAATAATTGAAATTCTTTCCCATGGGGTAACATCGCTTACATCTGCCAACATTTTTCGCAATTCATAAACCTGATCTCGCAAAACAGCCGCTCGTTCAAATTCCAAAGATTCAGCTGCCTTCTTCATCCGTCCTTCCGTTTCACCGATCAGCTTTTTCAATTCCTTATTTGGCAGTGATGATAATTGGCCATCCACAGTGTATTCTGCGCTCTCTTCAGCAATATAGGACGCACCTGAGAGCCTTGCGGTTATATCATAGATCTCTTTGACAATGGTAAAAGGTTCGAGATGATGCTCTAGATTGTAAGCTTCCTGCTTTTCTCTTCTGCGGTTTGTCTCATCAATTGCCTGCCGCATGGCATCAGTGATCTTATCAGCATACATGATCACTTTACCCTCCACGTTTCTTGCGGCGCGGCCGATCGTTTGGATCAGCGCAGTTGCAGAACGCAGGAATCCCTGTTTGTCTGCATCCAAAATTGCGACCAGAGAGACCTCCGGTAAATCCAACCCTTCTCTCAGGAGATTAATTCCAACAATCACATCGTAAACACCCAACCGTAAATCCCGCAGGATTCCGACACGATCCAGCGTATCCACTTCCGAATGTAAATAGTGAACGTTAATATCCAGTTCCTTTAAATACTCTGCAAGATCTTCACTCATCCGCTTTGTAAGAGTTGTTACAAGCACACGTTCCTTTTTAGCTACCCTGCTGCGGATTTCACCAATCAGATCGTCAACCTGGCCGCGCACTGGGCGGACAATGATCTCCGGATCTACCAAGCCGGTTGGCCTGATGATCTGTTCAACAATTTGATCCGCTTTTTCTAATTCATATGATCCTGGTGTAGCAGATGTGTAAATCGTATATCCCATTTTTGTTTCAAATTCCTCAAACATCAGGGGACGGTTATCCAGCGCGGATGGAAGGCGAAAGCCATATTCGACCAGCGTTCCTTTACGCGAGCGGTCCCCATTATACATTCCACGTATCTGTGGAACCGTCATATGCGACTCATCCAAAATCAACAAGTAGTCAGATGGTAAAAAATCCATCAATGTCCAGGGGGGGGAACCTTTTGGACGCTGGTCTAAATGACGGGAGTAATTTTCTATCCCAGAACAATACCCAATTTCTCGTAGCATTTCAAGATCAAAACGTGTGCGTTGTTCGAGGCGTTGTGCCTCCAATAATTTTTCTTCGCTTTTTAATCGTGAAAGATTCTGTTCTAATTCAGCTTCAATATCAGAAATGGCCTGTTTTAAACGTTCTTCCTCGGTGATGAAATGCTTGGCAGGGTAGATCTCAACATGGTCCAATTCCTGAAGGATCTCTCCGGTAACAGGATGTATGGATAAAATCCTTTCAATTTCATCCCCAAAAAATGTTATGCGATAAGAAAGGTCTTTTTCATAGGCAGGATAGATATCCAGCGTATCTCCACGCAATCTAAAAACTCCCGGTCGTAGCTCGATATCATTGCGCGAGTAATGTTCTTCGATAAGCTGGCGCAGAAGCACATTCCTCCGATAGATCTCACCGCGCTCTAATTTGATTACAACACTGCTGTATGCTTCTGGATTTCCAAGCCCGTATATCGCAGAAACAGATGCGACAATAATGACATCACTTCTCGATACCAGCGCTGTTGTCGCCGCCAGACGCAACCTTTCGATCTCCTCATTGATATCAGTTTCTTTTTCAATATAAAGATCCTGTCTGGGCACATACGCCTCAGGCTGATAATAATCATAATATGACACGAAATATTCGACTGCGTTATCCGGAAAGAATTCCTTGAATTCAGCATATAACTGTGCGGCCAGTGTTTTATTATGCGCCATTACCAGGGCAGGCATCTGCAATTCGTTGATGATATTGGCGATCGTAAATGTTTTTCCAGTCCCTGTTGCACCCAGTAAAACCTGATCCCGAAAATCCTGTTTGACACCGTTGATTAGTGAATTAATAGCTTCCGGCTGGTCCCCCATCGGCTTGTAAGGGGCGTGCAGATCAAATGTCATTTCAAATCCTTTATTTTTTCTTTGAGGTCATCTAAGATTTTCAATAATCGAAGGTCAAACTGATTCTCATTCTCAAATGGTATCCAATAAGCCTGTTTGCCTCGGCGCACCTTACCGCCGAGATCCGGCAAAGGTTCCTCGTACTTACTTTCACCAGCATTGGAAAATCGCAGGACAATATGATTATTCTCAAACGAGATCGATTGAAGTCCGATCTCCTGTGCTTTCAATTTTATCCGCATTTGATAGATCAGATTTAGGACATGCTCTGGCAGATCCCCAAAGCGATCAACTAATTCGTTTTTAATATCTGATAATCCCTCCTCTGTATCAATTTCAGCAATACGACGGTAGAGCGATAAGCGAAGAGATTCATCCTTGATATAGGATGAAGGAATTAGGGCATTGATCGGCAATTCAATGCTTACCGATGGTTTTATTTTTCTGGCGCCTAAAATACTATCCAATTTTTGACCTACATCCTGCCCTTTTTTCAGATCCTGGACAGCTTCTGTTAGAAGTCGAGTATAAAGATGAAAACCGACTGTTGCGATATACCCGTGCTGCTCAGCGCCCAGAAGATCCCCGGCACCGCGCATCTCAAGATCACGCATGGCGATAGAATATCCCGCGCCCAGTTGTGTATTCTCTGCAATGACTTCAAGCCGTTCTAATCCCTCCGGTGTGGGCCCCTTCTTCTGGTGGTGAAAGAAGTATGCGTAAGCCCGCGATGATCCGCGACCAACCCTGCCTCGCAGCTGGTAAAGCTGTGCGAGCCCAAAAGTGTCGGCGCGGTCCAAAATCAGGGTATTTGCGTTCGGAATATCGAGCCCAGATTCAATGATCGATGTAGAGAGAAGGATATCGATTTCGCCGGCAGTGAATTTATTCATCACATTTGCCAATAATTTTTCTTTCATCTGCCCATGGGCAATGCCGATCTTGGCTTCAGGAACTAATGCTTCCAAACGATGCGCGACGACGCGAATAGATTGCACTCGATTATGCACAAAAAACACCTGCCCGCCCCGATCAATTTCCCGAAGAATAGCCCTGCGCACTATCTTTTTATCATAAGGGCCTGTAAAAGTTTGAACAGGCAAACGTTCCGCGGGAGGGGAATTGATCACAGAAATATCCCGAATACCCGCCAGAGCCATGTACAGGGTGCGTGGAATCGGCGTTGCTGTCAATGTTAGAACATCAATTTGTTGGCGCATTTGTTTAAAATATTCTTTATGCGCGACTCCGAACCGCTGCTCCTCATCTATGACCAGCAAACCAAGCTGCTTAAATTCTACATCGGCCTGAAGCAGCCGGTGTGTCCCAATTACAATGTCCAGCTCCCCGGCAGCCAGCGCGCGCAGGATCTTCGTTTGCTCAGCGGGAGTCCGGAATCGAGATAGCATTTCAATCTTTACGGGAAATGGTGCCAGGCGATTTTTAAAGGTTTGGAAATGCTGCTGAGCGAGCACGGTGGTAGGGACAAGCATTGCAGTTTGTTTGTTATCCATAACAGCTTTGAAAGCAGCTCTAATCGCCACTTCGGTTTTTCCATATCCGACATCGCCGCACAGGAGGCGGTCCATCGGCTGTGCTTCTTCCATATCCGCTTTCACTTCATTGATTGCGCGGATTTGGTCCTCTGTCTCCTGATAAGGGAAACTTGATTCCAGGGCAATCTGCCACTCCGAATCTTCTCCAAACGCATATCCTTCAATAGTCTGCCGCTTTGCATACAATGCAAGCAGATCATAGGCAATTGCCTTTACCGCTCTGCGAGCCCGCTGGCGGTTATTCTTCCATGTCTCTGACCCCAGTTTCGAGAGTCTGGGTTTGCGGTTGTCTGGCCCGATATAATAGGTGATCCTATCAGCCTGTTGGACAGGCACGAACAGTTCGTCATTATCCGCGAAATGGAGTAAAAGATAATCACGCTCAACATCTTCGATGGATCGATGGACCAAACCGGAAAACAACGCGATGCCATAATCAACATGCACCACATGATCACCAGGCGAAAAGTCAAAAAAGAGGTTATCCTGAACGGATATCGCACGCGGTTTTTGCCTGCGTGGCTGCGGTAATTCCCAACCAAATAATTCGCTGTCAGTAAAAAGCAGAACGATAGAACCATCCGGATAGCTGACCTTCCAACCCGAATTCAAACTGCCGTCAATATAGGTAATAGATCGTTCAAGATCCGCGCTGATAAATTGTTCTCTTTGAATTTCTTTGACACGATCGCACTGCTTGGAAACAATAAAAACTTCTTCGATTTTCTCCTGCGAGTCGACTAAATACTTAAAAAGATCAACGATACGGCTGCCAAAACGTGGGCTTGGAGAAAAAAATTGTGAAATAACATGGCCGCTTTCTTCCAAAGGAAATCCGAGATCGATCGCGCTGCGATAAGAAAGCGCATCCATCAGTTCTGACCACGAAAAATACGGTGCGGGAAAATTTGATTGTATCAGACCGGCTGAAATATTTTCATCACGGATCTTTAAGGATTGCGTTTCGATTTCTTCAGCAGTCGCTTTTAATGAAGATGCATTATCAAAAATAATAATTGCATCCTTTGGTAGATAATTAATGACCGAACCAGCGCCGGGATATTGCGATGATATAAAAAATTCCGCCAATTCAGATGACAGGTGCTCTTGCAATGGATTCTCATCATCAATTAATACTTCTCGTGCGGGTGGGATGACAATCTCCCTGATCATCTCAGTTGAACGCTGCGAAGCCGGGTCAAAATGCCGCATGGTTTCGATCTCATCACCAAAGAATTCTATTCGGATCGGTTGATTGCAATTCACCGGCCAAACATCGAGGATTCCCCCCCGCCTGGAAAATTGCCCGCCAGCAGTAACAATTTCAACCGGTTCATGGTTTAGAATAACCAACTTGCTAATGATTGAATTTAGATCATCCACTAGCCCCACCCGCAGGGGAAGCAAATGCTTGATGAAATCCCTGCGCGGGATCGTTTTTGTCATCACCGATTTCACGGAGCTGAAGATCACGGCGGGATTAGATTTTTCCCTTAATGCTGGATGAAAATTTTTGGCAAGGTTAAAAAGTGCGTCAATCCGGTCAAACCTGGTGCCAAGATCCCATTCGGCCCGTTCAAAAAATAATGGCGAGGGTTCTGGAAATATTAGCTGCGATTCAGAGTGGCTCCAAAATGCGTATTCATTATGCATTGATCGCAATCTATCCGATTTCGATGTGACAAAAAGGATTGTTTTATTCAGTTCTTTCTGAAGATCAGCGAGGAAAGGGAGGCGCACTGCCCGCGGAAGACTGAGCAGTGTCTGTTCTTCACCGGATAAATAAGTATTTAGAAGTGTTTCATAACCGGGTATTCGCTTGAAATCTATCAAATGCTGATTATTCATTATCCAGAACAGAGTGGTTATAAAGCGTCATTGCTCTATCAATACCTTCTTTGATTAGTGTTTCTGCTGCCGATTCAATCGCATTTAAAACGAATTCCAGATCTTCCTGGTCCTGTTTTGAAAACTTTTTCAACACATAATCCACCGGGTCCATCCGGCCAGGCGGGCGGCCAATGCCAACACGCAGGCGCGCGAATTCCTGGGTGCCAATCGCAGAAATGATAGATTGCATTCCACGCTGCCCTGCCGACCCTCCATTTGAGCGGATCCTTAAACTTCCAAATGGCAGATCCATATCATCATGAATGACCAAAATCCTATCAGGGGTGATCTTATAAAAATTTATGAATGACCGAACAGCTATGCCCGAGCGATTCATATATGTCAATGGTTTTGCTAAAATGACTTTTTTGCCATCCAGGTTACCTTCCCCGGTCAGCGATTTATATTTGACACGAGAAAGCTCAATACGCCAGGATATAGATATCTTATCTACCGCGATAAACCCGATATTATGTCGAGTTCGTTCATATTCTCTACCAGGATTGCCTAATCCAAAAATAATAAATGGTTGCATAAATGATTTTTCTTACCGGTCAACTTGTTAGTTTAACATGGTGCATGTTTTTCCGCAAAAATAATTGGATGTCTAATATTTATTTTATACTTTGAGAACTTCATTATGCTATAATAAATTTTATTGAAAGAACTGTATAAAATATGGAAACAAAGAAGCAAGAACAGAAAAACAAAACCACGCTCATCATCGTTATTGCAATCATGCTGCTCATCATAGTGGGCATGATCGTCGGAATAGTCGCCCTTTCAAGTTCTACCGCACAAAATATTGAAAAGGTAAGGGATATTTTTATTATCGTTCTCGCTT
The DNA here is from genome assembly GCA_964505585.1 of uncultured Pelolinea sp. Lineage (GTDB taxonomy): Bacteria > Chloroflexota > Anaerolineae > Anaerolineales > Anaerolineaceae > Pelolinea. The sequence goes on from CAZDIS010000001.1 coordinate 21,519, forward strand.
TTGAGTCATTGCTCATAGGCAGCGCACTCATTATCTTGATCATCCAATTGGCATTATTATCCAATTTGATCCAAAACGAGATCGCACCGATTTTGAGCTCCACCAAAGAAACAGTTCAGACCGTAAAAGGCACCAGCAAGTTTATATCGGATAAAGCAGTTTCACCAATTCTATCGGTGGCTGGATTAGTTGCGGGTGGCAAGAAGTTCTTTGAATTAGTTGGGTTTATTAGAAATAAGAAAAAGGAGTAAATATGTCAGATAGAGATGATTTTGGAGCATTCGTTTTTGGGTTTTTTGTCGGTGGTTTAACCGGCGCATTAGCGGCACTTCTGTTCGCCCCCCAGTCTGGAACAGAGACACGCACGATGATTCGTGACAAAGCAATTGAATTAAAGGACCAGACAACGGAAACGGTTGAACAAACACTAGAAAAAGCGGATGCGGCTGCTAAAGAAGCAGTTAAAAAAGCAGAGGCACTTTTAGCAGAAGCTAAGAAAAAAGCAACTGAGGTCAGCGAAAAAGGCCAGGTTTTCTTAGAAGAAAGCAAGGAAAAAGTAGCGAAAACAGCCAGCAAAGCAAAGAAGGCTGTAGAACCGAAGAAGTCAGCCAAAGCTTCATAATATAATAACCAAAAAATACGAAAAATTTCAATAACGGCGTTCTTTTATCAGCACGCCGTTAAATTTTTTAATACATTGGGGATCTGTTCGATAATATCACTGGCAATCGTAGAAGCACTCTGGCCATATCTGTTTTCCGAATATAACCCCGCTATGCCATGCATCCAGGAAGCAGCCACTGCTGCGCTGTAAGCGTCCATTCCCTGCGTTAATAATCCGGTTATCATGCCAGCCAGAATATCGCCGGAACCCGCGGTAGCAAGCGCTGGCGTTGCAATTGGTGTAATTGCACTTTTGTTGTGTGGTCCGGCAATGACAGTAGCCGCTCCCTTCAAAACAACAATGTGACCACAAGCATCAGCAAACCGCTGGGCGGTTTCCATTCGGCTTTCTTGAATTTCTTTAATAGATAATCCCGTTAAACTTGCCATCTCCCCAGGGTGCGGTGTTAGTACAGCTGGTTTTTCAATTTTTTCATGCCAATTGTCGATCTGAGCTAACGCGCGTAGCGCGTCCGCGTCAATAACCAGATTGGGTTGTGATGCATGATCTTCACTGATTCTATGGCGATTTGTTGTAAATCCCAACCCTCCCCCTGATCCTGCACGATTATCAAAATCTAGAAACGTATCCAAAAAACTTATTGTTTCCTTTTCCAATCCAATCCCCGGGCCTAAAAGGACTGTATTGTATTTTGCTACGTGGTCGAACAATATTCTTGCCGCATTGTCATTTAAGAATCCCAACTCATGCGGCAGCATCAGCCAGATCGATTCTGGCAATCCGCCTATTAAGCTATCGTAAATCGCTGCTGGAACGCCAGTACAAACCAGACCCGCACCCACCCGATAAGCTGATTTTGCAGCAAGCAGCGGTGCGCCAGGATATTGAGTAGATCCGCCGACAATTAAACACTTGCCAAAGGTGCCTTTATGCGCATCGAAAGGCCTTTTCGGTAGAAGGGCATAAACTGATTCACTATCTGCGGCCCATACCATGTCACCTGCCATATTTAAAATACTCGCAGGCAAACCAATATCACCATGTATGACCTCTCCCACCATACCAATCGCGGGAGGTTTCAATAATCCTTTTTTTAACGCGGCCATACAAACCGTGATCTCGGCTTTCAGAGTCTCAGGCGCACATTCTCCACTATCACAATCCACTCCGGATGGGCAGTCAACTGCGATCACGTGAATACAACCTGCATATTTCCTGACAAGGGAAAGTAATGGAGGGATCGGCCCTCGCAGAGGAAGTTTGAATCCTGTGCCCAGAATACCGTCCAATAGCACTTTAGTATTTCGCAAGTCAAAGATCAGTTTTTCTTCATCCGCTTCCTGATTCCACGTAATGACCTCTCCTCCGTTTTTGACGAGGTCTGTAAGCAATGGATCCTCTGCAGGGCGTTCTTTCACAATTAGAGCTTTGGTTTGCCATCCGGATTTTTGCATCATTGTGAGAGCGATCAGCGTATCACCGCCATTATTCCCCGACCCTACCAAACCAAGGACTGTTTTCTGTCTTAGTGAAGAATACCTACGTATAACGACATTCGCGATTGAATTACCTGCATTGCGCATCATTTGCTTGTAGCTCAACCCCTGATTATTGGCTTTCTTTTCAATTTCTATCATCTCTGGAACAGTGACTACACGCATCGTTTTCTTTCCCTTAGTTTTTCCTAATCATACAATGAAATTTATCAAGCACGTCCATCGGGTATAATTCGCGCATGCGACGCTTCCTTTACATCGCCGTTTTTTCAGCGGGTTTGGCAACCATGGCAGTGGAATTATCGGCTTCCCGCCTATTGGGTAATTATTTCGGCACCAGTAACTTGGTGTGGGCAGCAATTATCGGATTGATCCTCATTTACCTCTCTGTTGGATATTCTCTGGGCGGAAGATGGGCTGACAGATCTCCAACTTATACAACTTTCTATAAGATCCTCCTCTGGGCTGGATTCTTTATCGGCCTCATTCCGATCATTTCCCGTCCAATTCTGCGGTTTGCCAGCCAGGCATTTGACCAGCTCCAAAGCGCATCCATGATCGGATCCTTTGCCGTTGTTCTGATTCTATTCTCAATTCCTATTACCCTCCTTGGCACAGCTTCCCCATTTGCGATCAAGTTGGCATTAAAAGATCAAGAGCAGGTCGGCAGCATAGCAGGTAAGATCTATACTATTTCAACCATTGGCTCTTTCATAGGCACATTCTTACCTGTCCTCTTGCTTGTACCGCTCTTAGGCACATACCGTACATTTATCAGTATTAGCTTTTTTATGCTTCTGATTGCAATTATTGGACTCATGGTGAGTAGAGCAAAAAACGAGGCCTTGACCCATCTCTGGATGCTAATTTTAATCATCATCCTCGCCATTCTTGGATTACGCGGATACGATAAGCAGGCGGATGGGATCATTGTAGAACGCGAATCTGCATATAACTATATTCAGGTGCAGGAGATCAACGACTATTATCTTCTAAGGCTCAATGAAGGACAGGGCATTCATTCGATCTATCACCCGACCCGGAATGATTTTAGCGGTCCCTGGGAGCAGGTCCTTTCCGCTCCATTTTTTAATCCCGCACCAGTTTCACCCGATAAAATTGATCGCATTGCCATTCTAGGTTTGGCTGCTGGAACCAGTGCCAACCAGATCAACTACGCTTTGCCAGAAACCATCGTGGATGGGTATGAGATTGACCCGCTCATTGTCAGGACCGGGATCGAGTTTTTTGGGCTTTCTGATGAGACTGTGAACATTTATATCGAAGACGCCCGCTGGGGAATAACCCACAACGATAACCTCTACGGGGTTATCAGTATTGATGCCTACACACCCCCATATATTCCCTGGCATTTAACAACTGCTGAATTTTTTACCGCTGTCTCAGATCATCTTTCGGAAAACGGGGTCATGGTGATCAATGTTGCCCGTATATTTGAAGATCGTGAATTATTGAATACACTCTACGCGACAATCAACTCGGTATTCCAGGATACCTACGTTGTTGACCTGCCCGGCACACTCAATTCAATGATCTTCGCTACAAAAAATCCTACACATCAGGATAACCTGGTCGCGAACTATATCGCCTTATCATCAGATTCTGGAACACCATCATTGCTTTTATCCGCTTTAGAGACAACCTCCCTCAATTTACAACCGCCGCCTTCCGAAGGTATCATCCTGCGAGATGATAAAGCGCCGATCGAGTGGATCACCAATAGGATGATCGTGGAATTATTGTTTTCCGATAATCTACAAAACTTGCAATGAAAAAAAAGAGCTTTGTATACACCCTGATTGCCATCCTCACGCCGATTCTGATCATTACATCAGGCATGCGCGTCGCTTTATCGCCTCTCTTTTATCATCTGGAATACCGTCTTCCAAATTTTCCTCCCGATGAATATGGATTTACCCTTACCGATCGCCTGCGATGGGCGGATTTTTCAATCGATTTTATTGCTGGCAGGATTGATTCTGATACATTTTCCGGAGCGCGGTTACCCGATGGCAGTCGTCTCTTCAATGAAAGGGAGATCGCGCATATGGTTGATGTTCGTGATCTTACCGTGATCATGCTTTGGGTTTGGCGGTTTTTATTGATCCTTTTCATTGACGCTTACTTTGTTTCACGGAAGGATCAAGATAGAAACATTTATTTTAGAGCAATAGCAACAGGCGGCAAGGCAACAATTACTATCATCGCCGGGGTATTACTTTTTCTTGTGATCAATTTTAATCAGTTGTTTACGGCTTTCCATCGCATCTTTTTCGAAGGTGATACTTGGTTATTTTTCTACACAGACTCCCTGATACGGCTCTTTCCGCTGAAATTCTGGCAGGACTTATTTATTTTTATTGGGCTGTTAAGTCTTGTCTTCAGTGTAGCCGTTATCCTGATATATCGGAAAAAACGAAAGATACCGAACCTTAATTCTTAGTGGGCTTATTTGATTGCGGACTAACCCACCTTATCCGATAGATTTCACATACATAGTGTGTGATTTATAAAAATCAATTCCAAAGGCGCTAAGTTCGCGGCGCATTTTCTCATTTTCAAGCCCAATTTGCACCAAATCCGCGTGTTCATAAGGTCCCGATTTTACGCTTTGGGCCATTTCATCAAAGAGAACCGCAGTGCCGCCTAATCCGCGATACGCATCGATGATCCCCGCCCCGTTAATATTGATCCATTTTGTTCGGTGCAATTCAATCAGCATGCGCAGCCATCCAAACGGAAACATTCGCCCATGCGATTTCTGAACTGCCGCGGAGATATCCGGATACGCAAGCAAAAAACCAATTGCTTTATCATCACCCTTCATCAACACCTTTATGATCCGGGGGTCGGCAAACCATAAGATCTGGTTAGCCATGGCTTCAACATCTTCATCTGTAAGTGGCGGATTTCCTGACGTACCAACCAGAGACCCATTGTAAAGATCTTTTATGTGCGGCAGCATTTTTCTCAGGTCTTTGCGGGATTGAAAATTCTGAACACGCACTCCCCACCGCTTCTGGACCTTCTCAGAAACAATATGGACCTTTTCTGGGATCTCCTGCCCGCGGTGCAGGTAACCTGAAAGCAGCTCCCGGTCTTTTTGAAAACCGATCTTTTCAATTAATTCTTGATAGTACGCGTAATTATAAGGAATGCCGAAGGCCGGCCGGTGCTGAAATCCTTTCGTCAACAATCCCATCCCGTTCAATGCAGCAAACCCTTTGGGACCATAGACCTCATTCAGTCCGCGCGCCTCAGCCCAGGCTTCTCCATGTTTAAAAAGTGCTCTTGCAACCTCCAAGTCATCAATCACATCAAATAGATAAAAGAAAGCGCGGTTTGTTCCACTTCGCGCATTATATGGTTTGTTTTCGATCATCGCGATGCGACCTGCCAATTCCCCATTTGCATCCCGGGCGATAAAGAATGAAGCATCAGATGTCTGATAAAAAGGATGTTTTTTCCGATCTAACATACTTTTCGCGTCCGTTATTATTGGAGGCACCCATAGTGAACAATCAGCGTATAGCTTAAATGGAAATTGAATAAATTGGTTGACTTGAATTTGATTTTCGGTATTGATCTCGGTTATCATCATTATTCTCAACCCATTCAAATGTTTAGAACATTGTATCAACATATTTATCAGCGATATTTGCATTCAGTTATAATCACTTTTTATTTAAGAAGGGCAATGGAGAAAGTTTGAAAACAGAAAAACCATCGAATTTAGCTCTCAACCTCAAGCAGATTTTAACCAAGGATCGCCTTAAGGGATTGTGGCGTTTGATGTCTGGTTATCAGCATCTGTTCCTGATCGCAGTTACTGCGCAGGGATTTTCCGCGTATTCAAAAACGCTGACATATCTCTTATTAAGCTACTTTGTTGACAATTACATTACCCAGCAAACCGGGGCTTATCCTGTTTGGGTCATCGCAGTAGGTTTTGTCCTTTCCGCCGGATTGCAGGGACTCTTCACATACATCAGCGGACGATTTGCAGCAAAAACAGCCGAAAGCACCGTCCAACGCTTGCGAAACTTCCTTTTTGACCATATCCAGCACCTTCCCTTCGCGTATCATGCCGAGACGGATACAGGCGACCTTATATCCCGATGCACGTCGGATATCGATGCCATCCGAAAATTTTACAGCGATCAAGCTATTGGTATCGGCCGCATCAGCTTACTCTTCATCATCAACTTTATCGCCCTCCTAGGGATCAATACCAGACTGGGGCTTTTGTCAATTATTGTCGTCCCCTTCATCCTGCTCGTCTCCATCTACTTCTTCAAAAAGGTTTCTAAGGCATACGAAGCCTACCAGGAACAAGAGGCTATCCTCTCTACCACCCTGCAGGAGAACCTGAGCGGTGTGCGTGTCGTTAAGGCTTTTGCGCGCCAACCCTATGAGATCGAGAAATTCGAGAAAAATAATTGGGAAAAATTCCAACGCGGAAAAAAGCTCCTCAGTATCCATTCCACCTTCTGGCCGATTTCTGATATTCTCTGCGGCCTGCAGATGCTGGGTGGATACCTTATGGGAGCATTAATGGCGATTAATGGGACGATCACGATCGGCGAATATCTTGCTTATGCCGGGCTGGTCATCTATATCATTTATCCACTGCGCGGTCTTGGCCGTTTCATCGTACAGATGTCCAACGGACTGGTTTCGTATGATCGCCTCTTCAAGATCATCAAACAGGATCGCGAACCTATTGACACCGGCAGCTATTTACCCGCTGGCAGTATTTCTGGAAATCTTACCTTCGAAAATGTCAGCTTTGGCTATGAGGATAATGACTGTGTCTTGAAAGATATCAGTTTCCAGGTGAACGAAGGTCAGGTTATCGCTTTGCTTGGCGCTACCGGCTCTGGAAAAACAACTCTTGTCAACCTGCTTCCCCGCTTCTATGATTACACGAGCGGAGAGATACGACTGGACAGTATTCCCTTAAGTAAATATCCGCGCCGCCTCCTGAGAGATGCAATTGGCATTGTGGAACAGGAACCATTCCTTTTCTCACGATCCATTAAGGATAATATTACTTATGGTGTAAAACGCGAAGTCACCCGTGAGGAGATCGAAGGCGCGGCAAAAGTTGCAGCAGTCCACGATGTCATTCTTTCTTTTCTTGATGGTTACAAAACCCTGGTTGGTGAAAAAGGTGTAACCCTTTCCGGTGGACAGAAACAACGTATCGCCATCGCCCGTACGCTCCTCCGCGACCCGCGCATTCTCATCCTGGATGATTCAACCTCATCTGTCGATACTGAAACAGAAGGTCAGATCCGATCGGCAATGCAGGTCCTTATGCAGAATCGCACGACTTTCATCATTGCGCATCGCATCCAAAGCATTATGACCGCAGACCTTATCCTTGTTATGAAAAATGGCCGAATCATTCAGTGCGGAAAGCACCATCAGCTTGTCACCCAGGCAGGCATCTATCAGGAGATCTACAATATGCAAACACGGATCGAAACGGAGTTGAACGAGGAATTATCTTATGCCAGTTAATCAATTTGACGAACAAGAATTTTCGGGCAAACTGACTGGAAAGATTATCCGCCGAATCCTTTCCCTTCTAAAACCATATTGGCAATGGGTCGCTGGTTTTCTGCTTTCCATCATCACCGTCTCCGTTCTGGATGCGTATTTTACTTATCTCAGCAAACAGATCGTTGATGAGGGTATCCTCGCTGGGGATGTACAGCGGCTGTACAACATTATCACCCGCTATGGGCTGCTCATTTTAATGCAATCCGCATCAATCTTCGGTTTTGTTTATTTGGTCGGTGTGCTTGGTGAGCGGGTGCGTTATGACTTACGGCAATCATTGTTCGACCATTTGCAAAAGCTGTCCCTTTCCTATTACAGCCAAACGCCAGTCGGTTGGATCATATCGCGCGTCACCAATGATACCGAGCGTGTCGCTGAGTTGATGACCTGGGGATTGCTTGACGCAGTCTGGGGCGCAGTCAATATACTCACATCCCTGGCCTTTATGTTTTCGATCAATTGGCGGTTGGCGTTGATCGTGTTGGCCATCATGCCATTCCTGATAATCACCGCCATTCAGTTCCAGAAACGCATCCTCAAGCAATTCCGCGAAGTGCGCAAGGTCAACTCCAAGATCACCGCTTCCTACAATGAGAACATTACCGGTGTGCGCGTGGTCAAGGCGCTTGGCCGTGAAGACCAGAATATTGCTGAATTCAGGGAACTTACTGATAATATGTTTCGCTCTGGATTTCGCGCTGCCTGGCTCAGCGCTCTTTTCCTGCCGATGGTCGAGATCATCTCCGCATTCGCTATCGGCGGCATCATCTGGTACAGCGGCGCGCAGATCCAGTTCCAGGGCATTACCATCGGCGGCATCCAGGCCTTCCTCTCCTACATGGTCTTCATGATGTGGCCCATTCAGGACCTTGCTCGCGTTTTTGCCGAGCTTCAGCGTGCAGTTGCCTCCGCGGAACGTATCTTCTCACTCGTTGATACCACCCCTGAGATCCAGAATAAACCGCAGGCAATTGATCCAGGCACGATACAGGGTGACATCCAATTCGAACATGTTTTCTTCTGGTACGAGGATGAACTCCCCGTCATTAAGGACCTCAACCTCATCATTCAGCGCGGTGAGACCATTGCCCTGGTCGGTTCCACCGGCGGCGGTAAGACCACCATCGTCAACCTGCTCTGCCGGTTCTACGAACCCAAACGCGGCCGCATCCTCATCGGTGGCCATGATTACACGGATCTCTCGCTCGAGGCCATCCAATCCCGCATCGGCATTGTCCTCCAGACCCCGCACCTCTTCTCTGGCACCATCAAGGAAAACATCGCCTACGGTCGTCTCAACGCCACCCAGGGAGAGATCGAGCGCGCGGCAAAGCTCACCCGCGCCCATGAATTTATTGCTCGTTTTGAAAAGGGTTACGATGAACCCGTTGGTGAAGGCGGCGTTCTGCTCTCCGTCGGCCAGAAGCAGCTCATCAGTCTCGCGCGCGCGGTCCTCTCCGACCCCGAGATCTTCATCATGGACGAAGCCACCAGCTCGGTCGACACTCTCACCGAAGCGCTGATCCAGTCCGGCATGGAAGCCGTCATGCGCGGCCGCACCTCTTTCGTCATCGCCCACCGCCTGTCCACCATCAAGCGCGCCGATCGCATCCTCGTCATCGAAAGCGGGCACATCGCCGAGATGGGCACCCACCGCGAACTGCTCTTCAAAAAAGGGAAATACTACGACCTCTATACCCGCCAGTTCCGCTCCGAACGCGAAATGGCGTATGATGTTTTTTCACCGGAAAAAACGTAAGTCAGAACAATTTTAATCTAACGCGGCCTTGCATCCACCACGTTCCCATAACCATCAAACGTCAGCTCCCACTCGCTTCCGTTAACTGCCGCCTGGTACAGCGCAAAGTCCTCGGTCGTGAATTCCGCGCCCCCGTCTGCGGTGTCAAACCAGATCGTGTATTCCTCTTTGCGTTCTCCCGCCCGCTGGTCAGCATACGCCGCCACCCCCGGCCAAGAAGCGGAAAGCCCATAGCCGTCACTCTCGACGAATTCCACCACATCCCATTCACTCACTTCATATTCGCAGTGCGTGTCATACACCTCATATTCGCAGTCCATCACCACCTCTCCTACCCCCGTGCCAGTGTCCACCGTGTACGGTGTCCCGCATACCTCAACCGCGCCTTCCACTGCTTGATCACTGCTGGTTCGGTAGCGCTCTTCGCACACCGTTACAAACGCTTCCGCCGGGATCTCGTCCCACCAATCCTCGTATGTCACGGCCACAAATTGCTCCACAGCTACTGTTCGCGTCCATTCTGTTTGTGACACCACACCCATCGCCGTCTCGCGGCTGCACCCCTTAAAAATCAAAAATCCCACGATCACCATCGCCACCAGCCCGATAACCAGCCACACAGATCCACCGTCCCCCTTCGCCGCCTTTGTCGTTGATATCGGTTTCTCTTTTCTTAATGCGCTTCCGCACTGCGCGCACCTTGGTGCGTTTGGTGCGTTTTCAAACCCACAAGTTGGGCAAACTATTCCTTTTCCAGTCTGGCCTTTATACGCGCCTACCACCCGCCCGCCCTGGCGTTTCGTACCGCCTGCCAGCTTTCCGCCACACTGTGAGCAGATCAACGCGGTCGAGGCGTTACGCGTGCCGCAGAAAGGGCAATGGATATCAGCGGAACTGGCTGCTTCTTTTAATTGAAGAAGTTCTTCCTTATCCCCCTGGATGAACGCTACATCTTTCGGTTGCGGGTTTCCGCACGTCGTGCACGTTTTCTGTGTTCCCAGATTGCGGGTTTCGCAATGAGGGCAGATCCAATATAAATAGGTATGCCCAAGTGTTTTCTTAGCCATCATGCACCTGTAACTTTTTGTATTTATTCTGCATTATAGCGTATTTGCATTTTTTCGCTCAATTATTTAATCGGTTGGTTCTTCAGTTATAATATTTGCAAGTTCCAAAATGGAGATATAAATGAATATGAAAAAACGATATTTGACTTTCTTTATGGCAGTTGTTTTTGCGCCAGTCCTGTTGTCCGCCTGCGGTGCCGCAGCGCCCGCAGAACCGACTCAAGATCCGAACGCGGTCTTCACGCAGGTTGCGGAAACAGTAATGGTCAGCATGACACAGACATCGGAAGCAATGCCGCCGACCCCTACACCTGAGCCAACTGCTACCACAGCACCCACTCTGCCGCCCATTCCAACAGTTGACCCTCTGGCAACGCAGGCAGTCCCGCCAACCCTTCCTGTCGGCCCAACAGCCACAACACAGCGGTATGGTGACTCAGCGCAATACAACACCCAGACTCCCGGTGATGGGAAAGTATTTAAAAAAGGTGAAGAATTCCAATTCATCGTCTGCTTCGGAAACAACGGCGCAACAACCTGGAATTCGAGTTACTATTTAGAATGGGTTAGTGGTTTCCGCTTGTGGAGTGACCAGAAGTATTTTTACGTGGGTGAGGAAGTAGAACCCGGAGGAAAATGGTGTTTCTACTCACCAGCCGTAGCCCCATTTGAACCAGGTACGTATACTACACGATGGTATATGAAAAACGGTGATGGTGAATTTATGCATGAGGTGTATTTCACCTACAGTGTTGAGTAAGGCTAAGATCAATAAAATTTGAAGCGCCCATGCGGGCGCTTTTTTTATGCTTCCGCGAGCATTTTTGATATGCTCGTACTGAGAGCTTCCTCTAACTTTCCCCTCACTTCTTTTTTATCCAATTCGGCGGCAATAGCCCATTCACTGACAAATTGGTCCTTTAATTTGTCAAGGGTGCGGTGTTCATTGACATGCAGGTTCTTCTCTGCGTTGCGTGCATGTAGATCCCTGATCAGCCGCGCGTTTGCGGACACTGAACATTTACTCATTTCTTCTTTAAGGAATTTTATTCGCGCCCTAAAATTATTACTTAGAGGTTCAGGTTTTTTCCTGATCTCACTAAGCGCGTTGTTGAAGGTCGAAGGCGCGCACACCTGCCTGATGCGTCCAGATTTCGATTTGACCACTGGCAGCCAATAGGTCAGTTTGTTGGTTTTAACAACATAAAAAACACGCTTTTCATCATCAAGTTGTTTCGATTCAACCCCGGAGATCCTGCCCACGCCATGTGTGGCATGCACAACATAATCCCCTTCCTTCAACTCTAATTTAACTTTATTCATTTGAACGCAATTCCAATCCCACCCCTTCACTTTGTAACCGGATCCCCGATCGGTACGATGAGAATGGTCCGGTAATCAATAACGCGGCATAAAAACAAATGAGTCTATCAATAGATTATATAACAAATAATCTTAATTGCCGTGTTTATTTCGCTGGAATAATGTCTATGCGCAGCACTTGTTCCGTTTTTGTCCTATTTGTTGTATACTAAATCGATTAAAAAACTACTTTTCAGGGAGAGAGTCAATGCAATGCAAAGCGTGTGGACACGAAAATAAAGAAACAGCAAAGTTTTGTGAGAAATGTGGAGGAAAACTAGGGAAGTTAGTCTGTCCAAAATGCGGACAGGAAAATAACGCAGGCGCACAATTCTGCCATGAATGCGGCGAGGGGTTAAGCACAACAGTCGGCACAACCCCTACGAAAGCATCGTTACCAGTAAAGAAAGGGTTATCATCAGGCGCGATCATCTTCCTTGCCGTAGCTGGTGTACTGCTTCTGGCTGGGGGCACTTTGTTTCTCTTCCGTGACGCGCTAGGAATAAATTTATTCGGTACCACCGGTAACAATGCTGACGCACAATCAAATTCTTCGCCCCAGGTTGCGCGAATAAGCTATTCCACCAATCCAGCACCGATCACCGAAGTTGGCAAACCAGTTGAATTTGTATATGACTGGAATGCTGCCACGCTGGAATTAGTACAAGAATTCATTGATAATGCGGACCATCAGGTGCTGGTCAATGGTGAACTGGTGACCGCGAAGGTCTCCTTCAGCGAAGTGGTCCAGGACGCGCTTTCTGGTGGTTATAAGACACAGGTGGCTGCAAATGTCGGCCAGCTTCCCGCTGGGAAGAGCGCTGTCGATACTACCGTCTCGTTCAAAAAACCGATTTCTAACGGAAATGAGTCATATGGTCCCGGAACAGATAAGGAACATATCCAAAAACACGGCAAAGTGATCGTCAACGATCCGGCTGATCCGCAGGCCTCCAGTGTTGACCACTGCGTTGATAATTGCCCACAACCAGAAGATATTACTACCGCAGGTCTGTTGTGGGACGGTGAAACCCCTGTCCTTGTAATCGCCAACAAGCAGGGCTGGGAGCCTTATCAGGAATCGGCAGGCAATCCTGCTGTGTTCACCGCCAGCAGCTACCCGTGGGCGCACCCAGTGTGTAAAGTTCTCGCCGAAGATACAACCCTCATGGGCTGTGAAGGCGAATATGACCAGCCCGCGCCTAATAAAGATGAGATCGGCATCTATTTTCCCTATCCCTGGAGCGCAAGTAAGACAGGCTGGTGTACGTTCGAAGATTACAATTTGCAGCAGGCCGAAATGCCGTGCCCAACAGAGGAAGACATCATTCCTGGTGAGGTCTATTGGGAAGGAGGCGTCGCTTTGATCGATATTGAGAATCCCGCTGGTTGGGAGCCATACCAGGAACATCCAGACATTTCATCATTCCTTGCTGTCAACGACGAGCACTACACCGATCTCTCCTGTGAGGTCAATGCGGAAGATAACACGATGATGACCTGTGGTGGTCCGGGAACCATCAAGACCGGCGGTATGGCGATGTTCCTCAATTTTCCCTTTAACGGCACCTTCTGTCAGCTCGCCTACAATGAGATCGGCATCAAGGATATCTGCAATGAAGGATACAAATTTTGTGTCTACGCCGGCACCTGCTGCCCAGAAAGCTATACCTGCGATGTGCAGGGTTGCCACCAGGGCAATCAATGCGATGGTGAATATGGAAATTGCAATTGATCATTTGAAACGAGTTAACCATAAATCCCTGATGGAAACACCAGGGATTTATTTTTTTCCATTAAACGTGCTATAGTGGAATTTAATATCGAATACCACATTTTAATTGCCACATTGACGGTAAGTAAATCAGGAGGAGCGCATGAAAGAATCAGGAAAACTCTCACGTTCAGAGTTTCTCAAACTGGTCGCATCTGGTTTGGGCGGGGTCGTCCTCGCTTGCCGAAAAAGCAGCAGTGCCTCCCCTACCGTCGTTCCCCCTTTATCGGCCGCCCTGGCTACCCAGGCACCCACCTCCTTCGATGATGGCACATTAGCAGACCTCGTCCTCGCAAACGGCACAATCCATACTGTCGATCCACTTGACAGCATAGCACAGGCAGTAGCTGTCTTCGGCGATCGGATACTCGCTGTCGGTAGCAGTGAAGATATGCTCGCCCTCGCCGCTCCCAATGCCCGCATCTACGATCTTGAAGGCCGTGCCGTCACCCCCGGCTTGATCGACCCCCACCTCCACTTCCGCGGCTACGGTTTGATGACTTCCTATTACACCGGATTTAATCCGCCCGATGTCACCGATATCGCCAGCATGCAGCGCATGCTCGCTGATGTCATCAGCGCTTCCCCGCCCGGCCAGTGGATCAATGGCTACTATATGGCCCTCGCTGACAAACCCATCCCTACCAAAGAAGACCTTGATCCCGTTTCGCCGGATAACCCGGTCTTCATGATGCATATCGGCGGCCACTGGGGCACCGCCAACACCGCTGCCCTCCAGGCGGCAAAAGTCTCTGCCAGTACTCCCAGCCCTGATGGCGGCATTATTGAAAAGCGCGATGGACAACTCACCGGCGTCTTCTACAACCACCGCGCTATGGATATCCTTCGCCAGGCAGGCCCGCTCATCACCGATGATCTTGTTCGCCAATCCATCATTGACACCCAGATGCTCATGGCCTCCTGCGGCGTTACCTGCTTCCACGACAACAACATCCGCGATGTCGAATCCATCCACGCCTACCAGGACCTTTCCCTCTCCGGCGACCTATTCCTTCGCAACAACCTCTACCTCACGCTCGAATATCCCACCGACATCCGCAAGGTCGACCAGGTCAATGTTCTACAGAACGACGTCACCCGGTTCCTCGGTTACAAGTTCCTCATCGACGGCCAGGGACCTACCGCCTTTACCCACCAGCCACACAACGGACACGAATGGCAAATGTCAACCTGGGAGCAGGATTCTTTCATCAGTACTGTTCAGTCTCTACACGATACCGGTCTGCAGATCTGCGTCCATTGCATCGGTGATGCTGCTGCCGATCTGGTTCTCGATGACTACCAGTCCGCCTTAAATGCCAACGCCCGCTCCGATCCCCGCCACCGCATCGAGCACGCCGTCCTCACCGACCCTGCGTCCACCTTGCGCATGCGTAACCTTGGCGTTGTCATCAGCACCCAACCCGCCTTTATCTATCTCTTTGGCGATGGATGGCAAGGTCTTTTCGGAGCGGAAAGAATGGATCGTATCATGGTCACCAGGGAATGGGTTGATTCCGGCGTACACGTGGCAATTGGCTCCGATGCACCCTCCACACCATACTATTACCCTCAGGCTTCCCTGGCAGGCGCTATGACGCGTCACACGTTCAAACAAACCCCAATCGCCCCCGAGCAGGGTTTGACCTTTAGCGAAGCATTACGAGCGCATACAATTGAAGGAGCATACGCCAGCCATCAGGAAAACGTCCTCGGATCACTGGAAAAAGGAAAATTCGCGGATATGGTCGTATGGACAGACGATCCATCGCAAATGACGGTCCAGGAACTCGGCAGTACAAGGACGGTTGAAATGACTCTTGTGGGCGGTAAAATAGTCCACCAGGTGTGATCAATATCGATTATTGATTAACCCTTCACCTCCGATATATTAGATACTGAAGATCAATAACGACCATCCTTTTATTCAAGATGAATACCATCTGGAAATATTCATTTTCAGAACCTGAACAGCGAAATTTTTAAGAACGAATTCACCTGCATTGTTGATTTTATTAGGGGGAATAGTATAAAATAAGGGCACTATATTCTTAAGACTGGAGGTTTGTTATGGCTAGTGTCACGTTCGATAACGTCGTCAAAAGATTCGGTGATATCACTGCGGTAGATTCGCTGGATTTTGCAATTGAGGACAAAGAATTTCTGGTTTTCGTTGGCCCATCCGGCTGCGGAAAAACCACCGCCCTGCGTTGCCTTGCGGGACTGGAAGAGATCACTGAAGGAAAAATTTTGATTGGTGACAGAGTGGTGAATGACGTCCCATCCAAAGATCGCGACATCGCGATGGTTTTCCAATCCTACGCGTTGTATCCACACCTGACCGTGTATGATAATATGGCATTCGGTTTGCGGTTACGGAAGATGTCAAAAGAAGAGATCGATCGGCGTGTCAATGAAGCCGCTAAGATCCTCGATATTGGCAAACTTCTAAAGCGTAAACCACGCGAACTTTCCGGCGGACAGCGCCAGCGTGTTGCTCTCGGGCGTGCCATTGTGCGTGAGCCCAAAGTATTCCTTTTCGATGAACCCCTTTCCAACCTTGATGCCAAACTGAGGGTGCAGACTCGTAAGGAAATTTCTAAACTGCATAAACGATTGAATACGACATTCATCTATGTGACCCACGATCAGGTTGAAGCCATGACCATGGGAACTCGGATCGCTGTCATCAATTTTGGAATTTTGCAGCAGATCGATACCCCCCAGAAATTATATGAGGAGCCAGCCAACCTGTTTGTAGCTGGCTTCATTGGTTCACCTGCCATGAACTTCTTTGATGGTAAGATCGTCAAATCAGGTGCCAAGTTAATGGTCGATACTGGAGAATTCCAGGTAGAAATTCCTAAAGATAAGCTTAAAATCTACGAACCGCTTACCGATAAGGAGATCATATTTGGCATCCGCCCGGAAGATATCTACAATCCAAAATTCCCCGCCTCTGACATCCAGGCAGCGGTCGTTGAATGTAAGGTTGACCTGCTTGAATTGATGGGAGATGAGATCTATGTTTACCTTATGGAAGGTAAACATGACTTCGTCGCTCGTGTTGACGCCCGCTCAGATTATAAACTCGGTGACAAAGTCAAAGTTGCCTTCAACATGAAGAAATTCCACATATTTGACCCATCTCAGGACAAAGACAACCCTGTAGCAATTCGCTGACAATATGAATTGTTGATTAAAATCAGCCAGCCCCTTATCGGGGCTGGCAAATTAGTTTATATTAACAGGTAAAAGGTCATCATCATGGATCAATTGGAACGAGCAAGTGGTATCCTGTTGCACGTCAGCAGTCTCCCCGGAAAATACGGCATCGGCGATCTCGGGCAGGAGGCGTACCGCTGGGTCGATTTTCTCGATCAATCCGGTGTCCAATACTGGCAGATTCTTCCATTAAATCCGACGGGGTATGGAAATTCACCATACCAGGGTTTGTCAGCTTTTGCAGGGAATCCGCTTTTTATTGATCCGGATGATCTCTACCAGCTCGGTTTGCTGGAGAAAAGTGATTTAGCGCGCCATCCAAGATTCCCCATCAGGCAGGTTGAATTTGAAAAAGTATCTGAATTTAAGCGTGGCATCTCTAAAAAAGCCTTCAATCGTTTTCAAAAAACAAAGCCCGCCAACCTGATTCACGACCTCGAGCAATTTGTGGAACAAAATAATGAATGGCTTTTGGATTTCTCAACCTTTATGGCGTTGCGTGAAGAACATGACCTGAGATCCTGGAAAACGTGGCCCGATCCGTTACGCTTGCGCGAAAAAAATGCCATGGATAAATTCGTTGAAGCACGTGGCGATGCGATCTCTTTCCATAATTTCCTGCAATTCATCTTCGCGCGGCAGGTCAGATCACTTAAAGATTATGCCAATCAGAAAGGGATTCAACTTGTTGGTGATATCCCGATCTTTATGGGATACGACTGCGCGGATGTGTGGGCATATCCGCACCTATTTGATCTTGATAAAGATCGAGATCCGCGTGCAATCGCTGGTGTTCCGCCGGACTTCTTTTCAGAGACCGGTCAATTATGGGGAAATCCGCTTTACAAATGGGCTGCCCATAAGAAAGAGAATTACGCCTGGTGGACAAAGCGCGTGAAAGAAACGTTAAAAACAGTGGATCTGATCCGGCTTGACCACTTCCGCGGTTTTGCTGGTTATTATCGCATACCAGCTGGATCTTCGACTGCTGAAAATGGAAAATGGGTGAAAGGACCTGGTGCAGCGCTTTTTGATGCGATGCAGCAAAAGATTGGTACATTACCGTTTATTGCTGAAGATCTGGGGGTTATCACGCCAGATGTGATCAGTCTCAGGGAACGCTACGGCTTTCCTGGTATGCGCTTATTACAATTTGCTTTTTGGGATAACGCTGACCATGAATTTCTTCCCCATAATTATCCCGACAACTGTGTAGTTTATACAGGCACTCATGATAATGACACTACAGTTCACTGGTATAAAACACTGCCTGATCATGAGAAACGTTTTTGCAGTAGTTACCTGGGCGGTCATACGCGTGATATTGCGCGTGAATTGATCAGGACCATCTGGCGAACAAATGCAATTATCGCTATCGCCCCAATGCAGGATTTCTTACGGTTGGATGGATGGGCGCGCATGAATCTTCCCGCCACGGCCGAAGGTAATTGGACCTGGCGAATGCGTCCCCATGCCGAAAATCATCGCCTGGCAGCCTGGATCAAGAAAATTAACATTACTTTCGGCCGTACGTCTGGAGATAAAGATTGGCTGGCTGAAAATTATTTCGCGGATTAATTTTTGATCATCGGATCAACCACAGGTAAGAGTATGGGGCAAGTTTGATTTTTCCAGAATAATCCCCGTTCTTATTATGCGCATTGGTTGATCCATGCAGAAAACGGTAATTTCGGTCCAATTCAACACTGTGTTCCTGCTCACTTAAATTATGGAAACAGATGATAATCTCATCATCACTCATTCTTTGAATCGCAAAAACTGCTTCGTCATAATCTTCCAAAATAGTGAAATGTTGATCAGAAAACAACGGATGCGACTGCCGGATACCGATCAATTTTCTTATCCGCTCCAATAATGCGTTGCCTTTTCCAATTTGGTTTTTGATATTGATTTTTTTGTAACTAAATTCATCTTTCGCGATGATCGGTAGATGGAGTTTGTCGGAAGGTGCAGTAGAAAAACCAGCGTTTTTTTCCGCAGACCACTGCATCGGAGTCCGTACGCCATCACGGTCATTCAGCCAGATATCATCCCCCATTCCGATTTCATCGCCATAATAAATGATTGGCGCGCCTGGAAGGGAAAACAATAAAGTGTAAAGCAGTTCAACTTTCTGTTTATTCCCGCCCATCAAGGGTGCCAGCCTCCGGCGGACACCCAGGTTCAAGCGCATGCGGGGTTCTGGCGCGTACGCTTCCCATAAAAACTGCCGGTCAGACTCTGTGACCATTTCCAGTGTCAGCTCATCGTGGTTTCTGAGAAATGTGCACCATTGGCAGGAATCTGGAATGATTGGGGTGTTCTTTAGCGTTTCTACCAGGGACTTTCTGGATCCTTTAGCGATTGACTTATAAATCCGTGGCATCAAAGGAAAGTGGAAAGCCATATGGAATTCATCACCATCCGAGAAATATGGGATCAGGTCATCCGGCCATTGATTAGCTTCAGCCAGCAGAATTTTTCCCGGGTACTCCTCATCCATCAATTGGCGCATTTCTTTTAAATATGCGTGCGTTTCAGGGAGGTTTTCGCAATTGGTCCCCTCCCGCTCGATAAGATAAGGCACTGCGTCAGCTCTGAATCCATCAATGCCCATATCCAGCCAGAAACGCATAATATTTTTCATTTCGTCCCGAACTGCGGGATTGTCATAATTCAGGTCTGGCTGCGAGGAATAGAACCGGTGCCAATAATATTGGCCTGCTTCTTCACTCCAGGTCCAATTTGAATCCTCCGAATCAATAAAAATAATTCGCGCTTCCTGGTACTTCTCATCCGTATCGCTCCATACATAATAATCACGATACGGAGAACCTTTATCAGCGATTGCTTTTTGGAACCATTCGCACTGGTCCGACGTGTGGTTCACAACCAGATCTAAAATGATATGCATGCCATGGCGATGTGCCGAAGTCACTAAATTTTGTAAATCATCAAGCGAACCCAGGTCATCATGGATCCCATAGTAATCTTGAATATCATAACCGCCATCTTTTAAGGGAGACGGAAAAATAGGGAGCAGCCAAATACAATTAACACCAAGAGACGCGATGTATTCTAACTTTTGCTCAATACCTTTTAAGTCACCTACACCATCACCCGATGAATCATAAAAAGTGCGGGGATTAATTTCATAAAATATCGCGTCCTTATACCAAAAACCTTTTTCTCTCATAACCTCTTTCAGCTCCGCATTGTCTTTTCCAATAAAATATTTTTTTGAAAACGCTATTTTTATATCAGTTTAGATTAAACCGAATAGATTTTATCGCCATTCGCTTCATCTTTATAAACGATGCTGGTAGCATATGTTTCTAGATCAATTTTCAGAGTGCATTGATGTGCCCCATTTTTCCAGGAAAGTATGACCTGCTGCGGGTCGGAATCAACTATCTCAAACTTCCCATTAAATGCCTCATACGTATTTCTAAAACGGATCAAGCGCAGCAATCTTTGCACGACGTCCTTCTGGACCTCCCACTCGATCTCTTCGCAGGTGTAGTTGTAGCGATTAATGGAACGGCCGTCCATCTTTTTTGCTAATGTATCATTATCGTTCTTTCCAGCCAGCAAACCGACATAATAAACTTGCGGGATCCCAGGCGTGAAAAACTGGATCGCCCTTGCGGCAAGGTAGGCATCATCGTTGCATCCTATTAATGAATAATATGTTCCCCTGATCTGATGGACATCAAAACCATCCGCGTCACGATGTTTCGGCGAATAGATCAAGGACAAATTTCCACCACGCTCCAGGCAAATATCCACCAGTTTCCTTGCGTCCTCACTGTCGTAAAGGTCATTCAAGTCAGGTTTGACCGGGACGCCATCATGGCAATCCAATGTTGTGATCTGGCGCTCTGGACGAGTTTTTAGATAATCTAATAAATTCGTGTTTCTATGAAAAAAGATACAATCCAGCACCATATACGGTAAGATAAAATCGTAGATCCAATATCCTTCATCTGCCAGTTTATACTGGGTCTCATAGTGCGCGTGGACTTCTGGTAAGAGTTCGATCCCCAAAGGTTCGGCAACCTTTGTGATCCATTCCATAAATTTGTACACTTCAGGTTCAACAAAGAAAAATGATGTGCCCGGTTTTTTAATCACATATCCAACCGCGTCCAAACGAACAATGTTGACGTTATTCTTACTGAAGTTTTTCATAAATTCAGTAAGTATTTTCCGGGTGACTTCAGAATTTATATCAAGGTCAATTTGTTCAGATGGATCTGTTTTCCCAAATGTAGTCCAGACCTTCACGGTTTCCCCGGAATTCGCAATAGTGAATAGTGAATACGGCGTGTCCCGTCGGAGAAAGATCTTTTCAATTTCTGCGCGTGTTGGCTCTCCTTCTGGCCAGATCTTTTCAATAGGCAGGAACATATCTGCGTATCGAGATTGTTTTCCGTGCGCGAGAAAATCTTGAAAGTATTCAGATTTTGCGGAGATATGGTTGACCATCAGGTCCAGCATCAGGTCGAATTTTGCGCCTAAACGGCGAATATCCTCCCAGGACCCAAATTCTTTTTCGATCTCCAGATAAGTTAATGGCGCAAAACCCCTGTCACCGGATGAAGGAAAAGGGGGAAGAATATGTATACCCCCGAAAATATCAGCTGAAAAATGGGTGTCCAGTACTATTTCAAGTGATGGCAGGTCTCCACCCAGAGAATCTGGGTAGGTGATTAATTGCACTTTGTTAGAAATCGGCATTAATATTTCCTCAATCCTGAAAAATCACTTCAAAATCTTTCGTCAGGATAATATCCGCCAGAAGGCGATGCCCGGCAATAATTTTATGTTCGGTTTTTAATACTTCTTCAATAAAAGGGTCACCCACTTCATTTCCTCTGTTTCGTTTGATGCGGTGCTGCATGGTATCAAGGCGGTTTGCTGTTATGAATATCTTTGTATCTATATTTTTCAACAGGGAAGTATAGGTGCCTTCCGCGATCACTGTTTGTATCCCGGAAAGGTCGACAATCTCCTCACCTATTTTATCTTCGTTGTAGAAAACTACCGGTTTTGTTATTTGTTTCTTTCCGCTGCGTGCATCATTGATGTTTACCTGCAATGTCCTCAGGTCGACCTCCACATGCGGGCCAAGCCAATCCGATTCTTCCCGCCGCCTGGCATCATTGGATTTTGGCGGCAAATAGAAATAATCATCCTGCCCAAGGGTGGCTGCATTAATTTTTCGGCTTTTTAGTGCGTCTGCAATCGCTTTCGCCATTTCGGACTTCCCGCTCCCGGATTCGCCAGAAATAGCGATTGTATAACACATGGAAATATTCCTGATTTCACTAATAACTGCCTCAACAATTGCTTCCGCCGCGTGTTTGTGATGATCTTCGACAATGATAATATCGCCTTTCATAATGCAATCACTTTCTTTTATTGATCCATCCTATCATTTATATTTTTAGTTTCTTTCCTTTTCATTTATCTTTTTTGACGTAATTGAAAGAAATAATTTTCATGCCCACCTGACAAAACACAGCGGCGATCTGCATCGTATTTCACATATAGATTGCATTATCAGAGATAACCTGCTGATACCAATAAGCACTCTGTTTAGGGATGCGCTTCTGGTTCTCATAGTTCACTCTGACCAACCCAAAGCATTGATCATATCCCCGTTCCCATTCGAAGTTATCGAATATGCTCCATGAAAAATACCCTTTGAGGTGGACGCCTTCCTGGATCGCTTTATGCGCAGCATACAGGTGGTTTTTTATATAGTTGATGCGCCCCCAATCCTTCACAAACCCATTCTCATCCGGTTCGTCTGGCATCGCGCACCCGTTTTCGGTAATATAGATGTTTGGATTGCCATAGTTGGTTTTAAGATCTCTCAATTCCTGTAAAAGACCCGAGGGATGGATTCCCCAATTCATTTCTGTCCGTCCCCATCCTGGAGAGGAATATGGGATTATTCTGGCTTTATTCAGCCCGGAATGGATGTCAAACGCTACCCGATCTGTGTTGTAATAATTTAATCCTAGGTAATCAACCGGCTGGCGGATCGAAGCCAGGTCTTCTGGTTTCGTCTTTGGCGCATGGGACTGGATATACGTGAACATCGCCTCAGCGTATTTTCCTTTGAACAGCGGGTCAAGGAAAAGGGCGTGTGTTTCATCATGCACGCGTTGGGCAGCTCTGATGTCTTCTTCCATATCACTGGCAGGTTTGATGCCATTCAGGTTCAATATCAACCCGATCTTGCCATCATAACCTCCATTGCGATACACTTGCACAGCGCGAGCATGGGCTAGCAGAAGGTGATGTGCACTTTGATATGCTTGTGAATAATCGCATATCCCCGGCGCATGGATACCGTATGCATGGCCCAGAAAAGCTGCCACCCAGGGTTCATTGATCGTCGCCCAGAAATGGACACGGTCTGCCAATTTTCGGAATACGATTTCGGCGTAATCGCCAAACCAATCTATTGATTCCCTGTTTGGCCATCCACCTTTTTCTTGCAGAGCCTGGGGAAAATCCCAATGGTACAGAGTTGCTTTTGGTTTGATCCCGGCTTCAAGCAGCTGATCAACAAGTTTATCGTAAAAATCCAACCCCTTCTGATTTACACTTCCCGTCCCCTCAGGCAAAATACGCGTCCAGGCAATAGAAAAGCTATACCATGGAAGCCCGATTTCTTTAAATAACGAGATATCGGATGCTGTACGATGGTAATGGTCACACGCAGTATCCCCTGTTTCACCATGCAGGACATGGTCTTCCCCGCGCACAAATCGATCCCAAATGCTTTCTCCTTTTCCATCCTCATTATATGCCCCCTCAATCTGATAAGCAGAGGTGGATGCACCCCAAATAAAATCATCTGGAAATAGATATTTCGTATCCATGAGATAATTTTCCTTTTATGCTGTAGTAATCCTCGACCGGTTGTCAGCTAACTAATTACACGATGAATTATCGCTTCAAGCGCTCAACCACACTGGATACCGTCTATTATTAGCCCTTGACAGATCCTGCCATCATGCCGCGCACGAAATAACGCTGCAGCAGGAAGAACACGACCATCGGGAGGATCATGCTGACAAAAGCGCCGGCAGTTAACAAATGCCAGTCCTGCCCTTTCTCACCCACGATCGAAGCCAATGCGTACGTGACCACCCGTGTCTTTTCGCCCAGGAAAACAAGTGACACAAGGTAATCATTCCAAACCCACAGGAATTGGAAGATCGCGAAAGACGCCAAAGCCGGTACGGAAAGCGGGATGATGAGCTTGGTCAGGATCGTAAAATTCGAAGCACCATCAATATATGCCGCTTCAAGAAGCTCCTTTGGCAGGGAACTGATGTAATTGAACAAGAGGTATGTTGCCAGGGGAAGCCCAAAGCCGGTGTGCGCAAGCCAGATCCCCAAAAACGTACCGTTCAGATCCATTTTGGTATAGTCCTGCAATATTGGAACTAGAGAGATCTGCAGCGGAACAACCAGAACCGCAACAATTAAAGTAAACAGGATATCCCGGCCAGGGAATTTCAGCCATGAGAACCCGAATGCTGCAAACGCAGCAATCAGGATCGGGATCACGGTGGCTGGAATCGTTACTGCAATGGAGTTCAAAAACGCGTCCCCAAGATTATTGCCTTTTTTGGAAATCTCGTTTCCACTGCCATCAGTAAAAGTGATCTCTTTGCCGGTGAGAACATCTTTGTAGTTCTCAAGCGTGAGGTCTGTCGCGAAGCCAACCCACCTTCGATCAGTTACAACGATCTCTCTGGTGCGCTTATTGCCGAACCAGGTTAATTTACGCCCATCTTCGAGCGTCACGCCTTCTCTCCACTCCTCAAATGTAGCTTTCTTGCCTTCGATCTCGATCAATCCATCTACATCAAAAGTTTCCTCAAGTTGAAATCGATCCACCTCGACATCTTCTTTGTGTGGTAAAACTGTCCACCAACCGGAATTAAAAATATCCTGGCTTTCTCTAAAAGACGTGACAAAAATGCCAAGGGTCGGAAGCAGCCAGAAGAAACATATTAATATGAGGACCGCATTGATAAGAAAAGAAGAAAACCTTTTTTGTTTCTTTGTCCCAGCAGCCATTAGAACCTCCTCCTATCTTTATTTAATTGGCGTACGTTGCTTATCACAACCGGAATCACCGCTACTAGAAGAATAATAGCGATTGCGGATGCCCGGCCTGTATTGCCGTATGTGAATCTCTGCAAATAAAATTCGTTTGCGATCACGTTTGTTCCGTTATTGCCGCCTGTCATCACCCGTACGATATCAAACAACTTAAGGCTGAATATAACAATCGTTGTTGTAACAGTGATCAGCGTTCCTTTAATATAGGGGATCATGATCCTGAAGAAAACTTGAACTTCATTGGCGCCGTCGATCCGGGCTGCCTCAAGCAATTCTTCTGGAATTCCTTTAATGGCCGAGGAAAAAACAACCATCGCGTATCCCGTTTGCAGCCAGACCATGATAATGATCAGGAAGAAGTTATTCCATGGTGGAATGTTTAGCCACGGGCGGGTCTGTCCTCCCAGTGCAGATACCACCGCATTGAGCAGGCCGATTTCCTGGATGCCGATACCCCTGTATGTATATATAAATTTCCAGATCACACCCGCGCCAACAAACGATATTGCCATCGGCATGAAAATAATGGCTTTATAAATTTTCTCATAATTACTGCGATCAGCTAATACTGCGATCAACAAACCGATTGAAACACTCATAGATGTGCCAAAAACCATCCACAGCAGGTTATTTCGAAATGCTTCCAACATGATTCGGTCGGTAAAAACAAAACGATAATTCTCAAAAATTCCAATACCTTCTCCAACCCAATCCATCCCCAGAGCGCCCTTGAAACTTAATATGAGCGTTCGGAAAACCGGAACAACCAGGTACCATCCGATCAAAGCGATTGCCGGACCGATAAAAATAAAAGGTTGTAACCTGCGTCCAATCTCACCAGGAAATTGTTCTATGATCCAGTTGGTGAGATAAAATAAGGCTGCAATGCCCCCTACCCCCCAAACAATTGCGACCAATACAATCGCCAATTGTGATGCCTCACTATCACGCAGGAAAAGAAAACCTTGTTGTAATACTAAATAAGTAAACGTCAAAACCAAAATTGCTGCTAGTATTTTCCCAATTCTTGAATCAAGGATCTTTTTCCATGTAGAAGCTGTTGATGGATTTTCGTTTGGCCCATTCATAATCGGTCACCTCCATTTTCTTCAACCAAATAACTTCAATACCATAAGGAGCAGGGTCCCTTAAGGTTGCCTGCTCCTTTATTCTACCTTTACTTATCTTAGTTTTTCAATGTAATTTCTTGAGATAAGTTTTATTCTGCGGGCCAGGACTCATCGATTTGCTGCAGAGCAGTTTCTTCATCGATTGATCCACTGACATAATCTGTCATGTATTTCCAGAACGTACCCTGACCAACTGCCTGCGGCATCAGGTCGGATGCGTCAAAGCGGAAGGAGTCAGCGTTCAGCAGAATCTCAGCAACTTTGCGGGTCACTGCGTCCTGGTACCAGTCTAGACTTGAGTCGTTGTGCGGTGAAATTGCGCCGCCAGCTTCAACCCAACCCTTGACGGAATCACCAGTTGAGAAGTACTGCATAACGGCACGCACTTCGGGGCGATCATTGAACATGGAGTAAATATCGCCTGCGCCGAGAACTGGTTTACCATATGCTTCATCGATTGGCGGGAGGTAGAAGAAATCATAGTCTTCGCCTGCCGTTAGCCCTTCTGGGAAGAAGGAGGTGATGAAGTTACCCTGGCGGTGGAGCCAGCATCCGGGGGGTGAATCAAACATTGGTGCGGGAGCATCACCGAAGGATGTCGTGGGTATGGATGCCTGTCCGCCGAACACATAGTCATCATTGAACCAGATTGCTGTAATGTAGCTCAGCGCGTTCTTTACTTCTGGTGAGTTGAAGGGCAATTCGCCGGCAACCCATTTGTCATAATTCTCAAGCGATGTCGTGCGCAGCATTACATCTTCGATCCAGTCGGTCATTGCCCAACCGGTCGCAGCGCCAGATTCAATACCAATACACCATGCGGTGTCGCCATCAGCCGCGATGGTTTCTGTCAGGGTCATTAGTTCTTCCCATGTGGTTGGTACGGTGTACCCTGCGGCATCAAATGAAGCCTTAGGATAGAATACCAGGGATTTGCCATTCGCGCGTCCCCACACACCAGCCATAATCGGCCCATCTGGACCTTCCATCGTGCCCATGTCAAGCCATGACTGGATGTAATTCTCTTCTAACCAATCAGATGGAATAACATCATTCAGATCAACCACCTGTCCCTTGGCTACCATCGTGG
>CAZDIS010000002.1:0-42452 GCA_964505585.1 uncultured Pelolinea sp.
GGCGACCATCTTTACCGAATGGATTACAGCAAAATGGCGCAATTCCACTGGGATAAAAAGGCGGATGTGACCGTTGCAGTTCAACCGGTGACGCGTGAAGAAGCTCCCCGATTAGGGATCTTGAAGCGCGATTGCGATGAGCGGATCGTACGTTTCGCTGAAAAACCGCAGACCGAGTCCGAATTAGAACAAATGGTTAGCCAGAGGAATAGCGATAAACCATTCTTCGGTTCGATGGGAATTTATATGTTCAGTACGGATGTCCTGATTGAAATGCTCAATAAATCTGATAAAGAAGATTTTGGCAAGCATATCATCCCGCAGTGCGTGGACGAGAAACAGGTGTATGGATATGAATATGAAGGGTATTGGGCGGATATTGGGACGATCCGCGCATTTTATGAAGTAAACCTGGAAATCGCAAGCCGTAACCCGCCCTTTTCTTTGATCGACGAGGGATGGCCGATATATACCCATCCGCGCTTCCTTCCCGGAGCACAACTTGAAGAATGTATGATCAACGACTCGCTGGTCGCTGAAGGGTGCTGGGTCCAGAACTCTACCATCGAAAATTCTGTGATCGGACATCGAAGCCAGATCAGGGCCGGCTCAAAAATAAAACGCACGATCTTGATGGGCGCCGATTATTATGGGTTTTTCCGCAGGAATGCAACGGATGAAAGAGAGATGATGCTGGGAATCCGGAAAAATTGCGATATCGAAGGGGCGATCATTGATAAGAATTCCAGTATCGGGGCTGGTACAGTGATCAAACCATTTCCGCGTGGAACGGATCTAGAAGAGGATCTTTTTTTTGTGATCGATGGCATCGTTGTAATTCCAAAAGGAACTCTCCTTCCTCCAGAAACCGTTATCGCGCCCTAAAAAAACAAAATATATTATACTTCTCCGATTGTATGGCTGTTTAAAATTCTAGCCAATAATATTATCGCAAGGAGTAATTAAATTATGCCTGCTAATGAACCAGCGGAAAAATCAACGCGGACAGGTGATTATGACGTTACCTGGCATGCGCTAAGCCGCGAAGAAGTACTTGAAAAATTAGATTCCGGTCTTGAGGAAGGTCTTTCAACTAAAGAGGCTGAAAAACGCCAGAAAAAATATGGTCCCAACCAGCTTGCTGAAGGAAAAAAAATCACCTTCTGGCAAATGGTATATGACCAACTAAACAACTTTGTCATCATCATGTTGATGGTGGCTGCGGTTATTTCTGCCATCGTTGGGGAGCCGGTTGACTCCATCGCTATTGTTGCAATTGTTATCCTGAACACTGTGATGGGCGTCGTGCAGGACAGCCGCGCGCAGGAAGAACTGGAAGCACTGAAAAAGATGGCCTCGCCAGAGGCGCAGGTGTTGCGTGATGGACACCAGGTTTCCATTCCATCCCGCGAGTTGGTGCCGGGTGATATTGTTTTCCTCGAAACTGGAAATTACGTGCCGGCTGATGTGCGCTTGATCGAAGCGGTCAATTTGAAGATTGAAGAGGCTGCCCTGACCGGGGAATCCGTGCCCGTTGAGAAGAACGCTGCAAACGTGATGGACGCGGACGCGACCCTGGGTGACCGGAAGAATACGGCTTTCAGCGGAACAGTAGTAACCTACGGGCGTGGAAAAGGTGTAGCCGTCAGCATTGGAATGAATACGCAGATGGGCCTGATTGCTACCATGCTGCAGTCTGTAGAAGATGAAGAAACTCCGCTGCAGCGACGGTTAGACCAGCTTGGAAAAACCTTGGGGTGGGCGACCATTGCCATCAGTGGGCTGGTGTTGATCTCCGGACTGATCGAAGGCGGGAACCTATTAGATATGTTCATGATTGCCGTCAGTCTGGCAATTGCTGCGGTTCCGGAAGGATTGCCAGCTGTTGTTACGATCAGTCTCGCTCTTGGAATGCGCGAAATGGTCAAGAAAAACGCACTTATTCGGCGTCTTTCATCGGTTGAAACCCTTGGATCCGCAACGGTGATCTGTTCGGATAAAACCGGTACACTAACGCAAAACGCGATGACGGTTACACGTGTATGGGTGGATGGGAAGTCGCTTGAAATTACCGGCAGTGGCTATGAGCCCGCAGGGGATTTTCAGGATAAAGGAAAAACAGTTGAAGTAAGACGCTACCCCGGTATTTCCACTGCGCTCTGGGTTGGCACGATCAACAATGACGCGCAACTGGAAAAGATGGAAGAAGATGGTGGCGAGACTTACCGAATCATCGGCGACCCTACAGAAGGATCTATTCTGGTTGCCGCGGCGAAAGCTGGGTCACTGGCTGAGGATTTGAATAAAGCGTATCCCAGGGAGGCTGAGGTTCCATTTGATTCCGACCGCAAACGCATGGTTACGGTTCATGAAGTAAAAAAACCGAAAGATAATGACCTCTCACCTTTCGATGGTGAAAACGCAAAAGAATCATACGTGATCGCCGTTAAAGGTGCGCCGGATGTGGTTCTGAAATTGTGCAACCGCACTCAAAAAATGGATAATACCGTTGAAGCTCTCGACGATAAAAAGCGAAAAGAAATATTGGCCGCGAATGATAGCATGACAAAAGACGCCCTGCGCGTTCTCGGCATGGCCTTCCGTGTGGTCTCCGCAAAACCCGATCAGGTGGATAGCGAAACGCTGGAACAAGACTTGATCTTTGCTGGTTTGGTGGGTATGATCGATCCAGCGCGCGAAGAGGTCAAACCAGCTTTACTGAAAGCGATCGGCGCGGGAATCCGTACTATCATGATTACCGGTGATTACCCTAACACTGCAAAAGCAATCGCGGAAAGCATCGGTTTGCTGCGTCCAGGACATAAAGTGCGTACAGGTGCAGATGTTGATGAGATGAGCGACGAGGCACTGAAAGAGGAGGTTGACGAGATCGACGTGTTTGCCCGTGTTTCACCGGAACACAAAATGCGTATTGTCAACGCATTGCGTTCGAATGGTCAAGTTGTAGCTATGACAGGGGACGGCGTCAATGACGCACCTGCGATTAAGGCATCTGATATTGGCATCGCAATGGGTATCACTGGCACAGATGTAGCAAAAGAAACTGCTGATATGGTGCTAACCGATGATAACTACGCCAGTATTGTATCCGCGGTTGAACAGGGCCGCATCATTTACAGTAATATCCGCAAATTTGTCTATTTCCTGATCTCCTGCAATATGGCTGAGATCATGATCATATTTTTGCCGACCATGTTCGGCAGATTCCTGTTCCCGAAAGCAGCCGAGCTGGGATTGCTTTCTCCTCTTGAGCCGATTCAGTTATTATGGCTAAATCTGGTTACAGACGGAGCGCCAGCACTGGCGCTTGGGACTGAGAAAGGCGATCCGGATATCATGAATCAGAATCCACGCCCCCCGAAAGAGCCGATCATCAATCGCTTCATGCTGTTGGGCGTGATCGTTCAGACCATTGCTATCGCAGCGACCACCTTGATTGCTTTTAATCTGGGACTCAATCAAACCGATCCGCGCTATGCAGAAACCCTGGCCTTTGCGACGCTGGTATTCTCAGAGTTAATTCGAGCCTATACGTCCAGGTCAGAGCGCTATCCGATATTAAAGATAGGCATATTCTCCAATAAATGGATGAATTTGGCGGTACTCGGTTCCGGTGCACTTATGCTGTTGGTTATGTATGTTCCCTTCCTGCAAAAATTATTCAACACCGTGTCTTTAGGTTGGACAGAGTGGCGAATGATTATTCCATTGTTCCTGATCCCATCGATCGCAGCGGAGGCGGTAAAATACGTGGTCACCGCGCTCGACATGCGGAAACGTAATGCGCAATAAGAAAATAAAATCGGAAGGCAACTGCCTTCCGATTTTATTAGCAAAAGAAATAGAATTTAGAAACCTGGAGTAAAAATGGATTATGGCAATATTGATCTAAAATGGCAAAATATGCTTGCTGGAATCAGAGCACAGGTTTCATTTATTAGAAAAAGCCCATCCGTGATTTATGAAAATATCAAAGCGGAACTGAAATTATCAAAAGCGCCGGAAAAGATTTATTTGACCGGTTGTGGAGATTCCTGGTATTGCGGCATTGCAACCCGTTTTGCGTTTGAAGAATGGGCAGACATTCCCACCGAGGCATCACAGGCGATGGACTTTTCCCGCTATCTTGTCCAATACGCTCCACCAAACGCTCTCCTTATTGCAGTATCGAATTCAGGAAGGTTGGCCCGAACGATTGAAGCTGTCGTCCAGGCAAAAAAATCTGGTATTAAAACAATCGGGGCAACAAGCAATATGGAAAGCGGATTAGCAAAAGAAGCCGATCACGTTATAGACTTGATGTATTCCGAGCGGCGCTTCGCTCCTGGTACAAGCAGCTATATGGCATCGATGGTTGTAGAATATTGTCTGGCAATTTACTTGGCGGAGCTAAAAGGTGTTTTTAGTAAAAATCAGGTCGATCAGAAACTATCCGAGATATCTTCGCTTGCTGCCCCCATGGAGAAAACGATCGATGCGAACCTGGGCATCATGGAATCTTTGGTAAAAGAAGCAGATATAAAAAATCAATGTGTCTTTATCGGTGCTGGACCTAACTATGGAACGGCGTTTTTCTCAATGGCAAAAGTGATTGAAGCAACTCGCACGCCTGCCGTTGGACAGCAAATGGAGGAGTGGGCGCATATTCAATACTTTTTCACTAACGAAAATACCCTTACATTCGTCATAGCCCCTCCGGGAAATAATGTAGACCGCGCGCGCGAACAAATGTATGCCATCAAAGCGATGAAGTCAAAATGTATTGCGATCTGCCATGCCGAAGATGAACTGATAAAAGGGGAGACAGACGTGATTGCGCCAGTTTTTGGAGAGGTGGACGAAGTGCTAAGCCCGATTCTTTACTGTGTTCCCGCAGAATTATTTGCCTTCCATAATGCGGTCCATCACAATTTAGCGATGCTGGGGTTTGATGATCCGAAAGTTAAAGAGGTAAACTGGCGACAAATATTTGATAGCAAAATTAAACGGTAGTTCAGGAGGAGAAAAGTGGGCGCATTTATTGACCTTCTTAAGACAGGGAAGAAACCCATTGTTGGTATGGTGCATTTGGCCGCATTGCCTGGTTCTGTTCATTGGTCAGAGCCATTTGATGAAACTGCAACGCGAGCCGTAAATGAATTCAGAATTCTTTCTGAAAGCGGTTTTGATGGCGCGATCCTGCAGAATGTCGGAGATGTTCCTGCGCTTGAAAATGGCGATGAAGCGACTGTTGCTTTCATGACGAAGGCGGGGCTGATGTTAAGGTCAGCATCAGACTTAATCCTTGGAGTTAATGTATTGATGAATGGCAGCAAAGCTGCATTAGCGATTGCAAAGGCGATTGAGGCTGATTTTGTACGCATCAAGATTAACAGTGGCGCAGCAACCACATCTACTGGCATAGTACAAGCCAACCCTTACGAGTTATTGTCTTTCCGAAATCGCATCCGAGCAACAGATATCGATATGATAGGAGACCTGTATGACCGCACGGCCGCGCCAGTCGGAAAATTTCCGCTGGAAGTATTAGCTGATCTCGCATTGCGCCATGCGGATATGCGCGCTCTGGTTGTTTCTGGTTATGATTACCAGGCCCTGATTGAACGATTGAAATTATTACGGAAAAAATTACCATACGCATTTCTGATTGTTGGCGGGGGCGCAAAGGAATCCAATCTAGCGGAATTGCTGGACTTGTCTGACGGCATCATTGTGGGAAGCAGCATCAAGAGCGGCGGCGGATTTCTAGATCCGATTGATCTGGAAAGAGCCCACAGTTTCATGCAGGAAGCTGATCGTCTCCGATAATTTGCGTAACCCATTCCGAAACCCATCATAACCAACCATTGACATTGACGTAACGTTAAGCTGTATGATTGTGCTTATGAGGTAATTATGGCGTATTCCATCAAAGAAATTGCAAGTTTAGCATGTGTATCTACGCGGACGATCCGTTACTATGACGAAATCGGGCTGTTGCTGCCATCTTTCACAAGTAAGAATGGATACCGGTATTATGACCATCGAAGTTTGTTGATTCTACAGCAGATTCTTTTCTTTCGCCGGTTAGAAATGCCTTTGAAAGAGATAGCGTCCATCCTGGAGATGCCTACGTTTAACCCTGTGGAAATGCTCCAAATTCACCGCCAAACACTGCAAAAAGAACTACAACACACCCGAAAATTGATTACCACGATAGACAACACCATAAGCATGATCAAAGGAGATATCAAAATGGTTGAAAAAGCATTATTTAATGGGTTTGATGAAGAAAAATTTACACAGGAAGCCGAGGAACGTTGGGGCGGAACAGAGAAATTCAAACAGTCGAAAAAGCGTTGGAAGTCTTATTCAGAGGATGAAAAGGCGGCAATCAAGAAAGAAGGGAGAGCTATCACAATTAGAATGGTCGGGGTAGACTCTAACGCCAAGCCTGAGGACGGGGAAGTTCAAAAGGCAGTGGATGAATACTTGGTATATTTGAATAAATATTTTTATACATGTGACGCAGAATTTCTGCGCAGTTTGTCAGAAATGTGGGTGGCAGATCCGCGTTTTGCCGTCAATTTCGAGTGGGTCCGTGAAGGCGGTGCTGAATTTGTTCATGAGGCAGTTGAAATTTATTGCCGGGTACTGAAATAGAAAAACAGGCGCTTATAAAAAGCGCCTATTTCTACTGTTCATAATGCTCTTCTATTAAGCAGCTTTTACCTGAATTTTCTTTGCCTTTGCTGGTTCCGCCTTAGGCATTTGCAGCCGCAGCTCACCATTATTGACTGTCGCTTTGATCTTAGACTGATCAATCTCATCGGATAACTTAAAACTTCGGCGGTAATCACCGCTTTCATACTCGGAATAGACGCGGCTAAATCCTTCTGGTGCCATATCATCCACGTAAGCGTTTATTGTCAGTACACCCTTTTCGAGACTGATATCCAGCGCTTTATCGTCTGCGCCGGGTACATCAGCGATCAGAACGATCTCATCTTTGGTTTCATAGATGTCTGTCAGTGGAACATAGCAACGTCGATCGCGCGTGCGTTCCATCTCTTCATTTTCAGCAACTTCCTGCTTTGGTATTTCCAGTGATTTTTCTTCTTTTTTGGTCATGATAATTTCACCTCCAGTTTTCTCTTACGCGCTTTTCACAGCGATTTTCTTTGGTTTATCCGCTTCAGCCCGCTGGAGATGGATCGCGAGCACGCCATTTTTGAAGCTGGCTTTAATATTTTCAGTGTCAATCATAAATGGCAGCTGGATAGTGCGTTTAAATTCGCCATATCCACGCTCGTTGCGGTGATAGCGGGTCTCCTCGCCCGATTCATCCATTTTGCGGCTACCTGAGATTGTAAGTGTGTCAGCTGTGGCATCAATATTGATGTCATCTGGGCTGAATCCAGGCATTTCTGCGCTGATGAATTGGCCTTCTTCGTTTGCCCAAATATTTATTGACGGGAAGCCAGAGGAGCCAACAATTCCCTGGCGATCGGTCGCGGCAAAGAGGCGGTTCATCTCTCGTTGCAACTGATCCATTTCACGCCATATACTTGGCCTTCTTGTGATTCTATACATAGCATTTACCTCCACATTTTTTATTTTCTTACTCATATATTTTCGCGCCCATATATTAAACACGCGTAAATGAAACATTTAAAAAATATTAGAAAACGTGAAATTAAATTCATCTATCTATTTAGAGGAATTTTTCCAGGCGGGCGAGGACCTTGGGCATATTTTTGCGCCCAAACCCCACGCGAACGTGATTGCCAGGGTAACCCATAATCGAAGCTGGCAACAGCATGATCCCGGCCTTTTTTATCAATGCTGCAGAGAGGGCGTCGGCTGTTCTATCCCCAAGGTACTCTGGAAATATGATCGTACCGCCTTTTGGTGGGATCCAGCGGAATAAAGCTTGATGTCTGTCGAAGAACTCATCCAGAATTGTTAGGTTGTGCTGATAGATGGCAGCATTTCTTAAAAGAATTGCATCCATAGATTTTAAAGCAGCCAGAGCGAGAATTTCGCTGGGGGCAGCCGCGCAGATAGTTGTGTAATCTTTCCATATCGCTGCGGAATTCAGGAATTGGGTGTTCTGTGAAGCCAGCCAGCCGACACGCAATCCTGGCAATGAGAAGGATTTTGATAACCCACCAAGCGATATCCCATTTTCGTATGTTTCCACAATTGCCGGTAATCGGTCGGCTGTGTCCATTTCCGCGTACCGGTACATTTCATCAGAAAAAATGATGATGTCATGTTTACGCGCTAAGTTGATCATCTCGTCCTGCTGATGTTTGGTGAGCAGTGCTCCGGTAGGATTATGGGGAAAGTTGGCGATGATCAATCTGGTTTCTGGCTTGATCAAATTATTAAGGTCCGCTATGGAAAATGTCATGTCTGTCTGCATATGTGGTTCCCACCAATTGACATCGCAGCCGAGCGAGATCGCGATCTGGTAAAGTGATTGGTATCCCGGGTGGGTAACAATTATATGGTCGCCTGCCTTAAGGAGGGTGTTCAACGTGATGAAAATGCCTTCTTCTGGTATGACCTCGAGAATCTGATCGGATGAAATATCTTGATAAAGGTCTGCAATAGCGGTGAGTAATTTCCGATGGCCCTGCGATTCAGTATATCCAAGTGAAAGAGAATCCCACAAATTTATAGTATCCGGATCCGCCATTTCCAGCACTTCCGTTAATGAAAGGGGTTCGGCGTCTGAGCAACTAAGCAGATAGGGGGCTGAAAATTCATGTTTTGCGAAGTATCGCTCAATTTCAAAGGGTTTAATTTTCATCAGGTTATGGTTTAATGCGATAAAGGATATTCAACTAACGACAGAAGCGGTCTAAAGGTCATGCGATGAATGGCGCAAGGGCCATGTTCATTGATTGCGTTCCGGTGCTTCGCAGTTCCATACCCTTTGTGCTGGCTGAAACCATACCGGGGAAATTCATTGTCAATTTCCATCATGAATGTGTCGCGTGCGGTTTTAGCTAAAATTGATGCCGCTGCAATACTCAAAGAACGGCAATCACCTTTTGCCAGTGAAAGCTGGGGACAGGCACAGTCATGAATCTGTACATAATCAACCAGCAGATAACCAGGAGCATAGACCAATTCATCGATGGCGCGCTGCATTGCAAGGCAAGTGGCTGGAACAATACCGATTTTATCAATTTCATTATGTGTG
The DNA here is from genome assembly GCA_964505585.1 of uncultured Pelolinea sp. GTDB lineage: Bacteria > Chloroflexota > Anaerolineae > Anaerolineales > Anaerolineaceae > Pelolinea. The sequence goes on from CAZDIS010000002.1 coordinate 9,215, forward strand.
GCAGATGCGATTGTCCATGCGATAGAAACAGATTTGATACACTCAAGATAATTATCGCGCTGCCTGGCGCTCATGCGTTTGGAATCGCGAACGCCATCCAGCAGGCGCAGGACTCTTTTATCGCGGGGGAGTACAACCGCAGCGGCAAAAACAGGGCCTGCCCAGGCACCGCGTCCGGCTTCGTCCAGGCCTGCAACAACATCAAATCCCTCCTTCCACAATTGTTGTTCATATTCGAGTGTGGGTTTTGCGGGAACTGTGAAAATTTCACGCTTGCGCGCCATATTTTCCAAATAGATTATTTACACGTATCTTTAAAAGATCTAGCCCCATTCTAAAGGAATCACGTACGATACGCACAGTGCTGTGCGGGTGGTGATACCAATGGATGGGCACTTCAACGATCCTGTAACCCAATTTGCGGGCAATAAAAAGGGCTTCGACGTCAAATGTCCAACCCAGAATAGTCAGCTTCGGAAATATTTCTTTGGCAGCGTCTTCACGAAATAATTTAAATCCGCACTGGGTATCATTAAGTCCCGGTAATACGATCAGGCGTACTAATCCATTGAACACGCGCCCAATCCAATGACGGTATTTCGGCTCGTTATAACGCACTGAACCCGGCGCTTCACGTGAGCCGATGGCTATCGGTGCGCTGAGTTCTACCGGTGGCATGAATTTTGCTATCTCTTCGATTGGCATCGACAGATCAGCGTCGCAAATGAAGCGGTAATCGCCTTTTGCTTTGTACATACCTTGTTGTACAGCCCATCCTTTTCCGCGATGATCTTCATGTAAGACGGTCAGGCAGTTGATCTCTCTTTGCATCTCATTGACAATATCATAAGTGCCATCGGTGCTGCCGTTTTCGACAACAACGATCTCAGATGGAAAATCCTGTTTTTGTAAATAGGCGTTGATCTTTCGAAGCGTATCTGGAATGCGATTTGCTTCATTGAACGCAGGGATTATGATCGAAAGGAATGGTTTATTCATAGGTTTAACCGTTCATTTATGTGTGTGATTGTATCAAGAATACTGAATTATTTATATTTCTCCCTCGCAATATTGCACAAACGCATCCAAAGATCTATTTTTTAGTAATACGAAAAAGCCATTTGATTGCGGCGCGTGGCAAAGAGAATCAATTTCAGAAAAAAAGTCTGTGTATTCAAGCTGGAATACTGCTTTACCGTGCTCAATAAAGGGATGGAACTGTGCGCATTCACTAAAAATAGCGCAATCTTCAATTACCGCGAAATCAAAGTGTTCCTCCAATTGATCCACCTGTTTACCGTCGTTTTTCATCCCAATTGCCAAGCCGCGTGCGTGTGCCTGTTCGGCAAGCCAGATATTGTATTCAAGCTGATCCTGGGATGTAATTTCAAATCCGGTTGGCTGCTGATAACCATTGATGTTATCTGGATCGACTGCATTGCACCCTTTTTCTACAGCGAGGTCCAGACGGGCTTCAATACGATGTGCAAAAGTTTTGAAATTGCGGATGTCCAGCCAGCGCTCCCCTGGCCAGCCGATGTAGGGGTTACCAATTATCTCGGACGGAAAATCAGCTGCGTCTGGCCGATATTCTTCCCACGCACCAGCATTGAAATAACAAATCACTTTTTTCCCATTGTTTTGTAGAAACTGGATGGTATTTGTTGAGGTCTCAAAAAGGTCCAGCTCATAAATATCTGCATTTAGATCGATATTTGGGGGATAATCTGATAATTGAATTTGAAAAGTTGAATTTGGGGCGGGAGACCATACCTGAGGAACAGAAGTACCCGGCTGTTCTTTTTTTGAATTGGTTTTCTGGGTGTTCATGGGTCTGGATTCAGGCTGTGATTGGCCGCAGGCGAAAAAAATTGTTGTGATGATCAATACAAGAAAAATTGGTAACAACTTATTCCGCATAGATTCCGGTCGTTTAATAAAAAGTCGGGGTGGGCGGACTTGAACCGCCGACCTCTGCGTCCCAAACGCAGCGCGCTGCCATCTGCGCTACACCCCGGCGACATAGAGTATAATCGTATTGTTGCCCGTCCGTCAAGGAAGGGCGTTTTTAACAAAATGAGATAAGATGAATAGCGTGGGTTTGATTAATCGAACGAGGTTTTTACTATTCTTGGCGTTTTTATGGGGTTGTGCGCAACCCGCTGCTACCCCGACTCCTACTGTTTTAGTTCCCAATACCACACCACAGGTTACACAGTTAACGGCAACCGACAATGTAACATCAGAGCCGCAGGCGATAAAGGCAGAGAACAAATGTGGTGAGGATGGGATGCTGGAACGGTATCAGATTGACTCGGTTTTACTAAATGAGCCCCTGTTTTTCAGCGTGTATTTTCCACCCTGCTACCACGCGCGCGACGCTGACGAGTATCCGGTTTTGTATGCACTCCATGGGCAAAATTTCAACGATGCGATGTGGGCTGAACTCGGTTTGATAGAAACCGCGGATGAACTGATTAGATCAGAGCAGGTAGATCCTTTTTTGGTTGTCATGCCGTACGAAGAACACTATTTCCGTGGAGCGGACGTAAATAATTTTCCTTCCGCCTTGAAAGACGAGATAATCCCATGGGTGGAGCAATCTCTTAAAGTGTGCGCGGAAAAGTCCTGCCGTGCAATTGGGGGTATATCTCGTGGAGCATCTTGGGCTATGCGCATTGGTTTGGAGGAGTGGGATTTCTATGGCGCAATTGGCGCACATAGCCTGCCAACCTTCCGCGGTGATATTAGCAATCTTCCGCAATGGCTGGAAGAAATTCCTTCTGGAGAAGAACCGCGTATTTATATGGATACAGGGCGATTTGATCCGGAGGTCAAGAACGCTTTTCGGTTTGAACAGATCCTGAATGAAAAAGGGATTCCGCATGAATGGCACCTTAATGAGGGCCGACATAATGAAGTCTACTGGAAAACATATCTTGAATCCTATTTGCGGTGGTATAGCGAAACATGGAAATGAGATTAAATATAGCTAAATCCTTGGCGATAGTTTGGACTATTTTGGTATTTATATCTGCCTGTTCTACAAAACCAGCAAACAAAATTGCAACAATAGAAACACCTTTATATCCAAATGAAGCAATAAGCGGGAAATCTTTACCTGTTGAAAAAATCTCACCTTCGCCATCAGTTTCGGACAAGTGTTCAGACGAGCGCGGAATTTTTGAGTTTTTTGAAATCCCATCCAGTGTCATGAACTACCCAATTGAAGGCCGTATCTATCTTCCGCCATGTTATGGTGTGGAGATTGATAGAAGATATCCGGTGTTGTACTTCCTGCACGGCCAAAGTTTCAACGACGACCAATGGGATCGGCTTGGAGCGGATGAATCGCTGGATGCGATGGTGCTTACCGGGGAAATAGAACCATTTATTATTGTAATGCCTAAAGAAACGAATTATCTAAATAATCAGTGGGATTCAAAATATGGCATCTCGCTCGCTGAAGAATTGGTGCCTTATATTGATGCCCAGTACAGAACGGTGCCGGAAAGGGACGCGCGGGCAATTGGCGGTTTATCACGCGGTGCCGCCTGGGCAATGCGCGTTGGAATGCTCTATTGGGAAACATTCAGCGCGATTGGTTGCCATTCTTTTGCGCCTTTCAGAGGCGATTACAATGAGGCACCTTTCTGGTTTAAAGAAATCCCAAAACAAAGCCAGCACCGTATATATATTGATATGGGATTCTTGGACGTCAATTTAGACCCCGCGTACCTTTTTGAAACGCGCCTGGTTAAATATGGCGTCCCCCACGAATGGCATGTCTTCCATGGCACCCATAATGAAGCGTATTGGTCCACCCATGTCGATGAGTATATTTTTTGGTATGCACAGGGGTGGAAATAAGCAGACATATAAAGGAAAAATCATAGGAAAATGGAATCCAATTGATATAATTCCCACCATGACCCTAACAAGACAAGAAGTCGATCATATTGCACTCTTGGCTCGGCTTGAATTATCCAAAGAAGAGAAAGAGCGATATCAACAGCAGCTTTCAGACATACTTGACTATGTCGCTCAGCTGCAAAAATTGGATACATCTAATATTTCTCCTACATCAGGTGTCCTTCCGCCCAGTTCCCCTCTGCGTGACGACTGCGTTGAAAAAGGATTGGATACCCAGCGTGCTTTAGAAAACGCTCCCAGTGTGGAAGCGGATCAATTTAAAGTGCCTCCGGTACTGGAATAAAACCAATGTTTTCAATGGAACAATTTGATGTAAAGACTTCTCTTTCGCTTCTTTCTAGCGGGGAGATTAGTTGTAAAGAATTGACGGAAGTCTTTCTTGCTCATATCGCTGCGCATGAATCCCAAATCCACGCCTTTATTACGGCAACACCAGATTTAGCACGGAAGACGGCTGCTGCTGCGGATGAAAAGCGTGCCCTGCTTAAGAGAAATGATGAACCCATACCACCTTTGCTCGGCCTGCCAATTGTGGTCAAAGATGTTTTGTGCGTGGATGGTATCCGTGCTACATGCGGCTCTAAAATATTAGAGGACTTCTATCCGCCTTATAATGCGACATCTGTCCAAAAATTGCTGGACGCGGGGGTGGTTATACTGGGAAAAACAAACACAGATGAATTTGCGATGGGATCTTCCACTGAAAATTCTGCTTATGGCGTAACCCACAATCCATGGGATTTCGACCGGGTACCTGGCGGCTCCAGTGGAGGTTCGGCTGCTGCTGTGGCGGCAAATTTCGCACCCGCGGCGCTGGGCACGGATACCGGCGGCAGTGTGCGCCAGCCCGCCTCTTTTTGCGGTGTTAGCGGTCTCAAACCAACTTATGGCCGGATTTCTCGTTATGGTTTGATTGCCTATGGGTCGTCGTTGGACTGTGTTGGCGCGCTTGCAAGAAATGTTGAAGATGTGGAAGTGCTTTTCCGTACAATGGCCGGTTTTGACGAAAAGGATGCGACTTCGATTGATAAGCCCATCCCTAACAAAGTATGCGTCGATGATATCTCAATCGAAGGAATGCGTATCGGTGTTCCGGAAGAATATTTCATTCAAGGCATACAACCAGATGTGGAGACCAGGGTCCGGGAGGCAATTGAGGTTTTCGAATCGCTAGGCGCAGTTATATCACCGGTATCATTGCCTCATACGGAATACGCGCTGCCTGTATACTATCTGATCGCGCCGGCCGAAGCCTCGGCTAATCTTGCCCGCTATGACGCGGTCCGTTTTGGGCTGCGGACAACTACTGACGATATGATGCGCATGTATTGCCAATCACGAGGAGCGGGATTTGGGCCGGAAGTGAAACGGCGTATTATGCTTGGCACGTATGCGCTTTCCGCAGGTTATTATGAAGCTTATTATGGACAAGCACAGAAAGTACGCACTCTGATTCAAAAAGATTTTGAACAGGTGTTTGTTTCGGTTGATGCAATAGCCGCGCCGGTTGCACCAACAACTGCATTCAAAATCGGCGGCCATGGTGATGATCCATTGGCGATGTACCTTGAAGATGTTTTCACCCTGCCAGCAAATCTGGCAGGTGTTCCCGGTCTTGCGTTCCCTGTAGGGTTTGATCAGAAAAAGATGCCAGTTGGCATACAGCTGATGGGCAGGCATTTTGAGGAAGGCACATTAATTAAACTTGCGCATGCTTATCAGCAAGCTACGGAATGGCACCTGCACCACCCAGAGATCTAGACAGGTAAACTTTTACTAAATACTATACAATTCGTTCAACACGCTTATATAATAAAAAACAGATCATTTCGGAGCGAAATATGTATATTGCAATTGATGTGGGTGGGACAAATATGCGTATCGCACTGGTTGACCTCGTCGGTGATGCCCGAATTATACGGATAGAATCCCACACGGTGCCGCAGGATTATAACGAAGGCATCGAGGCGCTGTGCGGGCATATCGAAACGCTTTCAAAAGAATCACGTGTTGAAGGTATAGGGGCTTGTTTTCCAGGCATCATTGATAAAAATGACATGGTGACTACCGCGAACAATCTCCCCGACTGGGCAATGAAACCTATTAAAGATACGCTCACCAATCGTTTCAATGTACCGGTTAAGCTGGTGCACGATGCGCAGGCACCAGCGATTGGTGAAGCCCTTTTTGGTGCAGCGCGCGGGAGAGACCGCTTTGTGTATTTCATATGGGGCACAGGAATTGGGGCGGCTGATATCAAACGTATTGACCGCGACTGTTACTTTATGTTCTCTTTTGAGAACGGCCATCATATCCTTGATTGGGATGGTATCCTTTGCACCTGCGGGCAGCGTGGATGCCCGGAAGCACATTTGGGTGGAGATATGTTGCGCACATATTTTGGCGAAGAAATGAGCGGCATCTCAGATGCGGATCCGCGCTGGGATTTTATAGTGCAAAAAGCTGCACAGGTGGTTATTAACACCCTGGTTTTCCATCCGGTAGATCTTTTTGTTTTCAGTGGGGGCGTTATCAGCAAACGTCCATTTCTCCTCAAACGCATAAGGCCGATCATGCAAAAAAGACTGGAGATGTTTCCGATTCCCAGGATGGTGCTGGCGGAAAAGGGTGACCAGAGCGCGTTATTTGGCTGCGCCGGCTTATTCCAGATCTCGCTTGTCTAACCTTTTCATTTTGTAGTAAATCTTTAGCCTTCTGCTCGTATAATTGTGTGCGCGTATAAAATTCAGGAGATATTTATGTCGAATTTATTTAATGACTTATCGCATGAAGAAATCAATAAATTAAAGTGGAGGGACCTCAAAGCACCATATCGTGCTCTCGAGCAGGAATCCCTGAGCAGAGAAAATATCAAAGACTGGATGGCGCGATGGACCACCATAAGCGATTTACAGGATGAAATATATAATCGTGCTTATGTAGCTACCTCGGTAAATACAGTTGACGAAAAGGCCGAAGCGCGATTTTCTGCGTACATGGAGGAGATATATCCCAAGGCGATGTCCGCGGAGCAGAAACTGAAAAAGAAATTATTATTGAGTGGATTATCTATCGAAGGATTTGAGATCCCTTTACGAAATATGCGAATTCAGGCCGATCTGTTTAGAGAGGAAAATCTCCCACTGCGTGTTGAAGAAGAGAAGCTGTCTAATCAACACGATAAGATCAAAGGTTCGCAAACTGTCCAATGGGAGGGGGAGGAACGAACTGTCCGCCATATGGAGATAGTACTGCGGGAAAGAGAAGCAGGAAAACGCCTTGCGGGTTGGGAAACAATGGCAGCGCGTCAGTTAATGGACCGCCAGGCGATCAATGACCTATGGGTCGAATTAATGAAGGTCCGTAAAAAAATTGCCGCGAATGCGGGTTTACCCAGCTTCCGGGAGTTTCGCTGGAAAGAATTATTGCGATTTGATTATTCTCCGAATGACTGCAAAACATTTCAGAACGCAATAGAAGAGACAGTTGTCCCCATCGTTAACCGTCTGGCAGAACGCAGGAAAAAAGTACTCGGGCTGGATGTATTGCGATATAGTGATATTCTGGTCGGTCTGGCTGACGCAGCGCCGTTGAAGCCATTTTCCAACTCCGAAGAATTGAAGAAGGGCGCTACCGCGATTTTTCAAAATGTGCATCCACAATTTGCTGCGTATTTTCAGCAGATGGATGCGGAGGGATTGCTTGATCTTGAAAACCGCAAGAACAAGGCTGCTGGTGCATATTGCACAGAATTCTCTTATACGAAGCGTCCGTTTATTTTCGCAAATGCGATTGGTATCCATGACGATGTGCAATCTATATTACATGAGGGCGGACATGCTTTTCATGCCTTCGAATGTTTTGACCTGCCGTATTTCCAACAGCGGTCAGAGGGTTCAATTCCAATAGAGTTTGCAGAGGTCGCTTCAATGGCGATGGAATTCCTGTCACAACGTTATTTGGGAAAAGATAAGGGTGGGTTTTATACAAACGAAGAAGCTGCTCGGGCGCAAATGGAGCATCTGGAACAGAGCCTGATGTTCTGGCCTTATATGGCGATTGTTGATGCGTTCCAGCACTGGGTTTATGAGAACGAAAAGCAAGGTCTGGATCCGGATGCGTGTGATGCAAAATGGAACGAGTTAGAGGATCGATTCCGACCATATATTGATTGGAGTGGGTACGAAGATGTCAAAATGACTGGCTGGCATCGTAAGGACCATATCCATCAAATACCGTTCTATTATGTTGAATATGGGATGGCGCAATTAGGTGCGGCACAAATCTGGAATAACTCATTAGTGAATAAAGATAAAGCTGTAGCGTCTTACCGCGAAGCGCTCTCGCTGGGAGGCAAGGTAAGCCTTCCTGCGCTTTTTGAAAAGGCAGGCGCGAAATTTGCGTTTGATACTGCAACGCTGCGGAAGGCTGCAGAACAAATGGAACAGACGATTTATACAATAGAAAAAACTTACCATGGAAAAACGAGCGGCGGATGAATTCATGTTTCTAATTCTTTAACTGTTTGAATCCGTAAAGGAGCGGCAAGGTTATTGCCAGAAAAAAACTGCTGCCAACAAAAAGCCACTTGATAAGTGTAAAAAACGGTGCTACCATCGCGGCTAGTTGCGATGGCTGTGGATAGCGGCCGATCACGACCGAAGCGGCTGTGTTTTCTAATAAGTCAAAAATGACTGCAAGCAATGGGATTAAAACCAATATCCGCCATCTGCTGTTTTTCCGAAGCAATTTACCTGCTGCCCAGGCGATAGTGGTTAATAAAAATGTGCCATAAATAAGGGGAAACATCAGGTCAAATGTGAAGCGTGCTTGTACATAAGCCCGACGCCCGCTCATGCCATACAGGTCTGCCATCCGGTAGAGTTCATCTGTGGTATAGAAGAGCGAAAGGTCTGGTGATCCTGCCTCAGCACTGTAAATCTCTGCTTTTGCAGATTGGTTCGGCAAAACGGTCACGCTGAAGATCAGAAAAAGGATTACTGCAGTTAGCGTGACCCACCCCTTTGAAACAGATATGATTTTATTTGATAATTTCATGGATTTATTATTTTTCCTCTTAACACACTAAATGATAATCTATTGAGAACAAAGAATGTAAAAATAACTCCGAAAATCAAAAACTGGTTAATACATGTTGACATGGTCAAGAAAAACCGTTATTATATCTGTAATTAATACAACTGAGCTGATTGCAAATTTCATCATGCCGCAACAAACTATTCCACATCATATTGCATCATCCAACCCATTGTATTACTATGCAAATTCTTTGAAATCCCCCCGTTCTATCTACCGCTGGCTCGCGGTCTGGAAAAATTAATTTTCGGCTGTCAACTCTTTTAGAGATAGCCGACTTTTAATTTAAATGACTCTATGCTATTTTAATAAAAAACTGATTGGATAAAAGGAGAAAATATGAGTAACGAATCGCATGATCGACAGCACCATATTGATATGGTTAAGGGAGATATTGCCCCAACAGTACTAATCCCCGGTGATCCAGGCCGCGTAAAAGTATTTGCCGGCTTGATGGACGAGGCAGAAAAAGTTGCGGAAAAGCGGGAATACACCACGTATACTGGAAAAAAAGACGGTGTTCCCATATCCTGCACAAGTACCGGTCTTGGTTGTCCACCGACAGCTATTGGCGTCGAGGAGCTGATCCGCATTGGTGCAAAAAATATCATACGCATCGGAACCTGCGGCGCGATCCAGAGTTTTCTTGAACCCGGCCATATGATCATTGCGACCGGGTCTGTGCGCGGCGAACACACCAGCGAAGAATTCATATCAATGGAATACCCAGCTGTTGCGGATTACCGTGTGGTACGCGCGCTGGTGGATGCATGCGAAAAGCTTGATCTTCCATACCATCTAGGAATTATTCGATCGCATGATGCTTTTTATATGGAATCGCCATGGGCCGTTGGAGACTTCCGAGCCCGTTTAAAACCCTGGGTGGATATGGGTGTTTTAGCGCTTGAGAATGAAGCTTCCACACTATTCACGCTGTGCAGCATGCAGGGTATCCGGGCCGGTACGATTCTGGCGAGCGGATATTCGATCCTCGAGGAGCATGAAGAAAAGATCCATCAAGAGGAAAATATTCGCAAAATGGTCAGCGCGGGCATTGAAGCAGCAAAATTACTGCATGCACGCGGATTAGTCTAAAGTGAAGGAGATGAGCATGCATAAAGAACATCATATCGATCTTGTACCTGGGGATGTCGGTGAAACTGTTTTTCTACCGGGTGATGTACATCGCGCGGAGTTCATCGCTTCACTATTCGACGAGGCAGAATTTGTCGCACATAAACGCCAATATGTGACATATACCGGCACTTACAAAGGGGTCAGAATGAGCGTGACTTCCACTGGGATCGGTTGTCCAGCTCTGTCAATCGCTGTTGAGGAGTTGATTCATGTCGGCGCAAAGAATTTTATCCGTATTGGTACATGCGGCGCATTGCAAGAATATGTTAAATTAGGCGATATCATCATTGCTACCGCTGGCGTGCGAGGAGATGGAACCAGCCGGGAATATTTTCCGCTGGAATATCCAGCCGTGGCAGACTTTCATGTTTTGGAAAGCCTCATTCAGGCAGCAGAGGATCTTGAGGTGGAACCGCATATTGGGATTGTGCGTGGGCACGATGCGTTTTATGCGGAAAGTGTATTAGCAAATAAAGATTGGCTGGCTTTGGATGAACCCTGGATCAAGAGTAATGTCCTCTCGGTGGAAAATGAGACCCCCACTCTTTTTACGCTTTCAACTGTACGTGGCTGCCGCGGTGGAACGATTCTTGTCCCATCCGGCCATCACTTATTCCCTGAAGATCGAATCAATCCGGTAAAACTGCAGGAAGCGATTTCCCTGGAAACGAAGATTGCCCTGGATGCGGCAGTGATTTTAGAAAATTTGGATTTGTAAGTTATGGAAATCGGCGAATACAACACGCTCATCGAAAAGAATTACAAGTGGAACTATTTTTGGATAGCCCTTGATAATATGATGTTTTTTTTCATATTTATGGGATTGTCGCCTTACACAATATTGCCAGTATTTGTTGGCAGGTTTACAGATTCCAAGATTTTGATTGGTTTAGTACCAACGATCTATTTAATCGGAACTACACTGCCGCAGCTATTCATGGCGAATTTATTAAAAAAACGCAGAAAGCGTAAGAAATATCTTGTCCTTAGCGCACTTTTACAGCGGTTAGGAATTTTTGGCTTGTTCCTTTTGGCAATTCTTCAACCAAGACTTGGGCTTTCAGCTTCCGTAACTCTGACCATCTTTTTCTTGATGCACGCTTTGCAACATGGCGCCAGTGGGTTCTATATCCCTGCCTGGATCGATTTTGTTGGCAAGGCGATCCCTCGAAACCGCGGAAAAATGTTTGGTATATCCAATTTTATTGGCGGCTTGATGGGTCTGGGAATGGGATGGTTGCTTTCTTACCTATTAGAACGATTTCCATTTGATGAAGCGATTCCGGTCATATTCGGTATATCGTTTGCCGCTTCGATCGTTTCGCTGATTGGGATCCTATCATGGCGGGAGGTAGTTCCACCTGACGCATATTTTTCAGGGCAGGATGAAACACATGACGGCTCGGTTAAGGCAGTCTTCAGAGACAAGAACTTTGTACAATATCTGATATGGCGTGGGTTGATGGTCATTCTTGAGATCGCGACACCTTTCTACACAATATCAGCTTTGGAGGAATTAGCACTTAATGCATCGCAAGTTGGTGTTTTCACAACAATTCTTTCCTTTTCACAGGCAGTGCTTAACCCATTGTGGGGATGGCTGGGAGATAAAAAAGGGTTTTTGCGTGTTGTTAAGATAGGTGCTCTAGCCGGCGCGATCGGTGCTCTTCTCGTGGCAATTATTCCAACTTTGTGGACGTATTACCTGACTTTCTTATTAGCTGGTGCAATGCTCAGTGGGTTAAGTATTGCGAGTTTTAATATCGTGTATGAGTTTAGCCCAAAAGAGTTTGTACCGCTTTATACGGCGGTAAGCCAGATTAGCTTAACGCCGTTTTCCAGCATTGTCCCAACGCTGGGGGGTGTGATCGCGGAAATATTGGGTTATACAACAAACTACTGGCTGGCGGGCGTTCTCGGCATTGCTAGCCTGGTCGGTCTTTCCTTGTCGGTCAAAAACCCAAAAACAATCCATCGGACGAAAAGGATGCAATGAATGAATAAAATACCGATTAAAAGACAACACCACATCGATTTGCTACCCGGTGACGTTGGTAAAACCGTCCTCCTCCCCGGTGATGTCAGCCGGGCGGAAGTAATCGCAAGCCATTTTGACTCAGCAGAAAAGATTGCCCATAAACGGCAATATGTTACCTACACAGGAATGTATAAAGGCGTGAAAGTGAGCGTAACATCCACGGGGATCGGTGGTCCTGCGCTGGCGATTGCGGTTGAGGAACTGATCAAGGTCGGTGCTAAGAACTTCATACGGGTTGGCACTGGGGGCGGATTGCAATCCTGGCTTCCCGTGCCGGCCACGATCGTGGGAACCGCCGCAGTGCGCGGGGATGGCACCAGTCGCGAATATTTCCCACTGGAATACCCTGCAGCTGCTGATTTTCATATGGTAGAAGCGATTCTGGAATCTGCGATTGAAATGAATGTGGAGGTTTTTCCTGGATATATACGTGGACACGACGCGTTTTATGCAGAATCAATATTTGCTGATAAGGTGGACTATCTCAACCGTGGACGTGAGTGGATCGATGCGGGAGTGCTGATCGTGTCCAATGAGTCATCTACGTTGTTTCCCCTGGCAATGGTGCGCGGGTGTCGCGCGGGTACCATACTAACCCTGGTTGACTGCCACCAACGGCCGCATCTCGAAACGGATCAAAAAGAAATCGATACAAAAATAGCTGCCTCCATCGATCTGGCATTAGAAGCTGCGGTAAAATTACATACGCTCGATCATGGTGGAAAAAATCACAAGAAGGAAATAAAATGAGAACATTGCTCAAGAACGGAATCGGTTTTTATCCGCCTGAATACAAAGTAAAACCCATGCATATCCTGATCATCGATGACAAAATATCGAAGGTCAGTGAAAAAACAATTACGCAGGAACCAGACATGACCGTTTATGATATCGGCGGCAATCTGATCGTTCCTGGATTTTTGGACTGCCATACCCATCTTGCACAATCCTTTGGGCGCGGGATATACGATAACCTTCATTTGACCCAATGGCTGCTAACGATGATTTACAACTTTGATATGACCGAAGAAGAAACCTACCTCGCGCAGCAGCTTGGCTGCATCGAAGCGATAAAATCCGGTACGACAACAGTTGCGGAAATGACCGCGGCTGGTCCTTATCATGAAGCATGTGTGCAGGCAATTGCCGACAGTGGTTTGCGCGGGGATGTCTGCATGGCGCTGGGAGATTTTCAGGAAGGCGATGGGCCATCGCCGGATAAGAATGCTTCACAACTGTTAGATATGATGCGCGATCTTCACGCGCGCTGGCATGGCGCTTATGATGGCCGCATTTCTGTGCGCGTTAGCCCGGTTGGACTGCCTGCCTGCACTGAGGAACTAATCCGCGGATCGCGTGACCTTGCAAATGAACTGGGTGTTGGTATTCACATCCACAATTGTGAGGGGGAAGCTGAAACAGCAAATGCGTACGATCGTTTCAATATGAGTGAGGTCGAAGCATATGAGAAATTTGGACTTTTAGGTCCGGATTGCCAGTTGGTCCACAATATCTGGCTGACAGACCGTGATAAAGAGATCATTGCGGAATATGACTGCAGCTGTGTTACCTGCCCTTCGACCAACACGAAAATCACTGATGGGATGCCGCCGATGCCAGACCTGCATCAACTGGGTGTCAACATAGCCATTGGCTGTGATGGTGAGTCAAGCAGTGGTACTTATGATATGCTGCAGGAGGCCCGTCTGGTATCCTTACTTGGGAAGGTCTCGTCCATGGATGCGGCGATGTTTACAGCTGAAGAAACTTTCGAAATGATGACCAAAAACGGATTGAAATCAATTGGATTTGACACACAGGTTGGTGAGATAAAATCAGGTTATAAAGCAGATCTGACAATCATCGAATATCCACAGCCTCACCTGATCGATGAAACGCGGCTGATGTCGAACCTGATATATTCCGGTACGGGGGGTGATGTAATATCTGTTCTTGTTGACGGAAAGCCCTTATACTGGAATAAAGAGATGACCCAGATCGATGAAAGAGCGGTGATGGCCAAGATTTTGGAGGTGATGCGTGCAGGAGGTCATCTGTTACCAGAAGTAAAATTCTGATCAAAATCTATTCTATAATTATGAAAAAAGGAGGCATGTATCGGAAGATATATTTTGTAAGAAAATATTAAAAACAATATTAGAAAATATAAATAGGAGAAGCACTAATGAAGAAAATCAGTATTTTTGTATCACTTTTAGTCGTTCTGATGCTCACGGTTTCCGCCTGCGCACCAAAAGCAGAAGAAGCTGCAGTAGAAGACGATGTTTATAGCGTTGCTTACCTGACGGACCTTGGCGGGCTGGCTGGGAGCGATGAGATCAAGGGTTTCTCTGATCTGGGCTGGGACGCTGTCCTGCGCGCGGAAGATGAACTTGGTGTTAAAGCAACCCTCCTCGAAGCGAATGAACTCGCTGACTTGGAACCCAACCTGGTAAAAATGGCAGAAGAAGGTCATGATCTGATCCTGTGCGGCGGTTTCCTCTTCACTGATGCCGTAAACGCGGTTGCACCCAATTACCCTGACACCAAATTCGCAGTGATAGACGGCTATGCAGAGGGCGATAATGTGCAAAATATCGTCTTCGCGTCCAATGAGGGTTCATTCCTAGTTGGCGCAATGGCAGCAGGTATGACAGAGACCGGCACAATCGCCTTTATTGGCGGTATGGAAGGTCCATTAATCGAAGAATTTGAAGCTGGCTACATCGCCGGCGCGCGCGCGATTGATCCGGACGTGGAAGTGCTTTCCGGCTACACCGGCAGTTTCACTGATGTTGCAGCAGGCAAAGAACTTGCGCTAGCGCAGTTTGCGCAGGGCGCAGACGTAAATTATGCTGCCGCGGGCAACTGCCAGCTTGGCATGATCGAAGCTGCACCAGAAGCTGGATTCTGGGCAATTGGTGTGGATGTTGATCTTGATTCTCTCGAACCAGGCCATGTTCTGACATCCATGTTGAAGAAGGTTGATGTTGGCGCATTCTTCACAATTCGCGACGCAGTAAACGGCGAGTTTGAGGCTGGCTATAAGCAGTATACTGTTGCTGATGGCACGATCGACTACACCAAGAATGATTTTGTAGCTGATGATGTTCCCGCCGAACTGTACGATGCAGTTGACGCCTTGAAAGAAAAAATTGCTGCAGGCGAGATCGTTGTTCCAACCACTGTTGACGAAGCAGCGACATTCACGCTCGAATAGTCTAAGATACACATATTAAGATAAATAAAAGTAGGTGGGAGCAATCTCACCTACTTCTATAATTAGACGGAGAAATATATGTCCACTATCATTGCAATGCGCGGGATCAATAAACGCTTTGGTGATGTGCAGGCAAATAAAGATGCGGCCATCGCTGTTGAAGCAGGGACAGTCCATTCGATCGTTGGCGAAAATGGCGCGGGAAAAACTACGCTGATGAATATCCTATATGGCCTTTATCAAGCAGATTCCGGTGAAATTTTCGTAAACGGAAAAAAGGCGGATATCGATGACCCATCATCCGCTATCGCGAATGGCATTGGAATGATCCACCAGCATTTCAAATTAATCTCAGCTATGACCGTAGCAGAGAATGTCATGCTGGGGAATGAACCGCGCAAAGCAGGCGTTTTTTTGGATTCAAAAAAGTTGAACGGTCAAACCCGTGACCTATCAGATCAATATGGCCTGGCAGTTGAACCTGAAGATATGGTCGAAGATATCACGGTCGGTATTCGGCAGCGCGTAGAGATTCTGAAAGCGTTGTATCGGAAGGTAAACATTTTAATTCTTGATGAACCAACCGCGTTATTGACACCGCAGGAAACCGAAGACCTGTTCAGAATCATCAATAAATTGCGAGAAGATGGCAAAACAATTTTATTCATCTCGCATAAATTAAAGGAGATCATGCAAATTTCCGACCGCGTCACGGTTATGCGTGATGGCCACGTGGTCGATACAGTTGAAAAGAAAAATACAAGTGAAGTGGACTTGGCGCGCATGATGGTTGGTCGCGATGTATTTCTGAGGAGCGCCCCACCGGCAAAGGAAATCGGCGAAATTATCTTAAAAGTCGAAAATCTTTCTGCGGTCAGTGAGATCCACCATCGTTCCGTGTTACACGATATTTCGTTCGATATCCGCGCCGGTGAAATTTTAGGGATTGCTGGTATTGATGGCAATGGCCAAAGCGAACTTGTGCGCGCATTGATCGGCCTGCAAAAATTGAATGCTGGAAGGATTTTGCTGCGCGGAAAAGAGATCACACACCTTTCAACAAAAGAAATGCGTGAGGCAGGCATTGGTGTTATTCCGGAGGATAGATTGGCAGAAGGTTTGGTTATCAATTTTGATATACAGGAAAATCTTTGTCTGGGTTTACAGCGTAATGAAGAGTTCTCAAAAAATGGTTTTTTTGATTGGAATTCAGTAAAATCCAATGCGGATAAACTGGTTAAAAAATTTGATATTCGAACGCCGAGCATCAATTTGGAAGCACGCCTTCTTTCAGGCGGCAACCAGCAGAAAGTCATCGTCGCGCGGGAAATATTTCACGCGCCAGATATGATCATTGCCGCACAACCTACACGGGGTCTGGATATTGCGGCAACAGATTTCGTACATGAAGAACTGATCAGGCAGCGCGACCTTGGTAAAGCGGTTCTATTGTCATCACTCTCATTGGAAGAGGTGATGCTGCTTTCCACCCGTATTGCCGTCATTTATAAGGGTGAGATTGTCGCCATTGTTGATCAAGATGAAGCAACTGCGGAAGATCTCGGCCTACTAATGTTAGGCGGATCTTATGAACACATCCCGGCATAAGGACAGGTAGAAGAATATGGAAAAAACAAGAAAATTCTTACTAAAAAATCAAGCGGCATTCACATCCATTTTAGCTGTGATTTTCGCGTTCTTGATGGTTGGAGTTTTGTTACTGTCATCAGGGCGCAACCCCGCTGAAGCATTTGGATACTTCATCCGCGGCGCGTTTGGAGACATGTTCAATTTTGCAAACACGGTCTCACGCGTGGTTCCCCTGTTGATCGCAGCAGTAGCCTTTATCATTGGCGCAAAATCTTCAGTATTTAACGTTGGCATTGAAGGCCAGCTTCTTTTAGGCGCATTGGCGTCTGCAGTGGTTGGCTGGGGCATTAAGTTGCCTAAGGCAATTCATCTGCCATTGACGCTGCTCGCGGGCACTCTAGCGGGAGGATTATACGCATTGATCCCTGCCTGGTTGAAGGTATACCGAAAAGTGAACGAGATCCTGAGCACGATTATGCTCAATTATCCAGCATTTTTTTTTAACCACTATATTGTGCTTAACGTCACACCGCTGGAAGGTGTTATCCCCGCCACACCCTTTGTTCAGGAAACCGCAAAATTCACTAACCTGGTGCCAGGTACACGGTTACACGCTGGTGTGATCGTGACGGCACTGGTAGTTGTGTTTGCTTATATCCTATTGCAAAAAACCTCTTTGGGTTATGAAATGCGCGCCGTTGGCTTGAACCAGGAAGCAGCGCGATTTCATGGCATTCCAGTTGAACGGCGGATGATGCTTGCTTTCTTTATCAGCGGATGTCTGGCAGGCCTTGCAGGCGCAGTAGAGATGGCTGGCGTGCATTATCGTTACCTTGACCAATTTTCTCCCGGATACGGTTATGACTCTATCACTGTTGCGATGGTTGGTTTGCTCAACCCATTTGGGGCAATCTTCTCCGCGACCCTGTTCGGCGCACTGAAAACAGGTATCTTAGATATGGCGGTGTACACACAGATTCCCAGGCAGCTGGTGACATTGATCAATGGCATCGTCGTTTTGTTCATTTCTGCAAAAAGCATCATACAAGAACGATTCAATCAATTAGTGAAAGGCAAAGACCCAGTTTTCAATGAAGAGGAGAAAATATAATGGAATTTAATCTCTTAGAATCCTTACAAAACATTTTTACCCTTTCACTAGCATATGCGACGATACGCATTTGTATTTCGATTGTTTTTGCGGCTATGGGTGAAATGATCACTGAACGCTCCGGCGTACTTAACCTGGGTGTTGAAGGGATTATGTTGATGGGTGCCTTTTCCGCTGCGGTAGTAACACATTTTACAGGTAACCCCTGGATCGGTTTATTTATTGCTGGCGGTGTCGGTGTGCTCATTGGCCTGATTTTTGCGTTCATTGCCATTACGGTGAAGGCGGATCAGGCAATCAGCGGCCTGGCAATCTATCTCTTAGGTGTCGGATTATCGGGGTATCTGCTGCAAGTGATCTTTGCGCACGGCGGAAATACCCCAAAAGTAGAAACGCTGCCGATAATTCACTTCAAATTTCTTGAAAACATCCCATTCATTAATGATGTTTTCAATGATCAATCAGTCCTCATGATCCCCGCGCTTCTTTTACCTGTTTTGCTATATGTCGTTTTCTATAAAACCCCCTGGGGAACCTGGCTGCGGGCGGCGGGAGAGAATCCAAAGGCCCTTGCGGTTGTTGGCAAAGACCCGATTAAGATCCGCTATATTGCGGTTTTGGCTGGCTCATTGTTAGCAGGGCTGGGAGGTGCATATCTTTCAATCTCACAGACATCGCTATTTGGTGAAAGAATGGTTAATGGGCGTGGATTTATCGCACTTTCAGCAGTCATATTTGGAAATGTCAAACCGGGCGGGGTTTTTGCGGCAGCCATGTTCTTCAGCTTTATGGACGCGTTGCAATATGTGCTGCAAACTGTGATCCCTGACCAGTTCTTTCCGCGCGAGGTATTCATGGCGCTGCCATACATCATCACACTGCTTATCCTGGCAGGCTTCATAAAACAAAGCAAGGGTCCAGCGGATATCACCAACCCTTACGAAAAAGAATCGCGCTAATACATATTTTTTGGATAACATCTGACGGAAGAGCCATCGCAATGATGGTTCTTTTTTTCTGAACAGTGAAAAACAATTCGGAATATTTTTCCTGAAAATAATGATTTATGTTTTCTTGAATTCCCGGAAAGTCTCATGAAAATTATTGGTTTAAGATAGGATGCAGGATTGTCTACCTCTGCAAAAATGGTTTATAAGTTGGTATATGATACATTTGGTAGAAACGATTTTGCTCTCACATATTCATACTTGTTAGAGATGAGGAACGACGCTTTTTGTGCCAAACATATCCTGCGCGAAAAACATTCAGTGCTAAGGAGCTATTGAATCACGCGAAGGCGCAATCTGAGTTGCCCGGAAGCCAAAATGCCACTTTTTTCACATGATCACCTTTTTCTAAGATTGAAATAAAGGTATTACATTAATAATGGTAAGGATATAATTCTTTTATATGAAAAAAGCAATGAAAATATTTTCCTTTTTTTTAGTGGCAATCGTTCTGTCTGCTTGCGGCAGTGTAAACACCGACCCAACTTTACCCCCTGCAACTATGGAGGAAATAATGCAAACCGCAATCACGCCAACCCCGCAACCGGCGCCAACTGTAGCAGATGAACCAGTTGTCGTATTATCCTCTCAAGTTTACACACCACCTTCAAGCACATTTCAGATCAATTTACCGGATGGATGGAATTGCAGTGAAAGCGGTGCGTTTCAGGTGAATTGTGAATCAAACGATGGGGCTGCTGCCTTACAAGGGCGGATTACATCGACAGGTTACGAATTGACTGATGATAGTTTAGGAGCTTTTGCGCATGCGGAATTAGTACACCGTTACGGACCTGTCAAAGAATATAATGAGATCGAGGCACTTCAAATACCCGGAAAAATTACCATTCGTGCTTCCTGGCGACAGGACAGTGAATATTGGGAAAGCGTGGACACATTTACGCGCAAGGGGCGGGGTGTTTTTCATCTCACACTTGCAAGCAAACAAATTTCGATTGACAAATATGCGGATGCTTTTTTAGAAATTACTGAGAGTGTGAAATTATTCCCAGAGAATCTGACACGCTTAGCTTTTTACCCATTCCTTTCAACCGTCTCAGCGCGTGACGCGTTTTTTGAGATCGACGTGCCTACTTCATGGAGCCGGTTCATTGATACCACTTCGGTAGATAAGACAATCGTTGAGGGATATATTTCGCCAGATAAACGCGCGTCTGTACAGATCGCAATTTATAGACAGGGAACATTTATTGACCAGGACGCAAAAGGATTTAATACGCGTGAGATCATGTTCGATTTGTATGGATATGACTTGAAAAACTCGGATGACCGGGCTCTACCAGATGGGCGGGAGCGTTTGACCTGGTATGCCGCTGGTAAGGATATATATGGCGTTACTGATTTTGATACGTACGTGAACGCATTATTTCTTTTCACCATTGTATGGGAACCAGAAACAGAAGAGTTATATTTACCGCTATTACAGGAAGTACAAGCATCCTTTAATCGGGAGTAATGGAAAAAACAATTGGTTAAAAAATACTTAGTTGTCATGCTAACGTTAATGCTGGTAACAGCGGCAGGCTGTGAGGACGGTGGCCGGGTTATATTAGATCCTAATTATGAGATTGATGATTTTGCTCCGACACGGGATACCGTGTACACGCCTGCACCATCTGAACCTGAGCCAACCCCGACGCGGCCGCCTTTTCTGATCTCTGGTACGCGCTACTCGCTGCCTTCAGGTGCAATGTCTTTCACACCGCCCGTGATATGGGAAATAGACACAGAAATCGATAATTACAGTAAATTTATTTCACGCGATAAGCACGCATTTTTTGAAGCTGGCTATGAATCAACTGGTTATGATCTACCCAAGGAAGCGTTCGATTTCTATGTTGATAACGCGATCGCTGCGCTTTATGGTAAAAGTGATCAATTTGAAGTCCTTGATGATACAACTGACGATGGAAGCCGGACCATCACTGCCCAATTCCTGAATAACGGCCTGCTTTGGAAAACGCGAGATGTGTTCGTTCAGCGTAATTATGCTGTTTACTTTTTCTCATTCCACGCGCTTAGCACGGATTGGGATTACTATCTGCCTGGATTTGTAGAGATTTACGAAAGTCTGGAAACGATCACAAAGTTCGTGACGGATGATTTTTTGTATGAATTTACCACCATTCATGCAGATCCCGGTAAAGTCTTCCGCGTCCGTAAACCGATCGGATGGGGTGTTTCAGATATTGAGAAGATCGATAGTGAAACCGAAATTGAAATACTGCGATCCCCTGATGGATTGGCAAACCTGCAAATAATTATCCATAAACCGCAGGAACCCCTGACGCCCGATAATTTGGGGCAGACCGCGGCCAAATTGCTGCGCGAGAATATCGCCGAAGATTTGGAATTTACCGCGTTTTTATTGCTGCCTGACGGACGTATCCGGCAGGACTGGGTTTCATCTGAAAATGGAAGCAGTGGTTTTTCTTTCTTTTGGCTGCAGAATTTTGACTTGTATGTGATCTGTTTCTCACAAGACAATCAAAAAGAAGGGATATACACACAAGCGAATTATCAGATCGGGGACTCATTTAAGTTTCTAAATTAAAAACCGAATCAAGCGATGATTTCTAATTTTGCGATCGAGGCAGCCAGGCGTTTTAAACCGCTGGTTTCAAACATCACAGAAATGATCTCGTCATTACCCAGAATACGGGTTTCAATGACCATGCCATCCCCAAAAATCGGATGAACGACCCGCATACCCGCTTTAAAAATTTTCTTTGGTGCTGGCTTATGCTCTTTTTTCTCGAGCCCGGTTTTTGAAGGAGTCCAGCGGGGTTGGCTGAGAGGTTTGACACGGTGCACACCCAGCCGAATCCCTTTTTGGCTGACTAAATCATCTGGCAGATCATCAAGAAAGCGGGATGGAACGGTATATTCATAGCGTCCAAAGTTGCTGCGCTGGCCGGCGCGCACCAGGATGAGTTCATTTTTTGCGCGGGTAATACCGACGTAAAACAGTCTGCGTTCCTCCGCCATTTCTTCCGGGTCATCGAAAGACCGATTGTGAGGAAGCAAGCCATCATCCAGACCGACAATGTAAACCGTTGAAAACTCCAGACCTTTTGCGGCATGCAGGGTAAGCAATGTCGGCGCGGTGAGCACCTCCGGTATGGTATCCTGATCGGATACTAGCGCAACCTGTTCCAGAAATTCTGTCAGGTCGCGGTCCTCAAATTCATACGCGAGTTGACGTAATTCCAGCACATTTTCCCAGCGTCCCTCACCAACATCAGTGCCGTCATCTATATAGGACCTGTAATTGATATCTTCAATGATCCTGTCAAAGAGATCTGGCAGCAATTCATTCTTACTGACCTCTCGCCATTGGTGTAGGAGCCTTCCAAAACCTGAAAGCACTGTCGCGGCACGCGCACTGAAGCTCGCATAATAACGAGAGGTTGTTCCCTCAGCGCCCAGTGAAAGCAGGACATCAGCAGGGTAGACCGATGCTTCGTGGGCTTTATCCTGCAACAGTTCGAGTGTTTTATTTCCGATGCCACGCGGCGGTAAATTGATGGTGCGGTTCAAACTGATCGTATCGTACGGGTTGAGAATGAGCCGCAGGAACGCGATCAAGTCTTTGATTTCCCGACGGCCGTAAAAGCGTTGTGCGCCAACCAGGCGGTAAGGTATGCCAGCACGAATAAAAGACTCTTCAAGCAGGCGTGATTGGGCATTCGTGCGGTACATGATCGCTACTTCACTCCCGTTTCCCGCGGCGATGCGGTTAACGATATCCTCCACCACAAAAGCCGCCTCTGCATGGTCGTCGACCGCGTCATAGGTAGTGATCAGTGGGCCGCTTCCCCGTTTTGAGAATAAGCTTTTAGGCGTGCGCAATGTGTTTTCATTGATCACCGATTGGGCGGCGTCAAGAATATTTTGTGTTGAGCGGTAATTTTGTTCAAGCAGTAATTTGATTGAATCAGGGTACTCAGATTCAAAACGAAGCACATTTCGGTAATCTGCTCCCCGCCAACGATAAATGGACTGATCTTCATCACCCACCGCGAACAAATTATTATGAAATGAAGCAAAATGTTTTACCAGGTCATACTGTGCCTCGTTTGTATCCTGGAATTCATCGATCAAGACGTGCTCAAATCGCCTGCTGTAACGATCGCGGATTTCCGGATTCTCCTCAAACAGCCGCACTGTCCACAGAAGGAGATCATCAAAATCAACCGCGTTGCTTGTGCGTAAAGTAGACTCATAGCGTTCATAAATTCTGCGCGCGATCTCTTCGCGATACGTGCTGGCGGTAAATCCCTCAACGGAGATCAATTGATTCTTCGCGTTGGAAATAATCGCGTGCATAGCATTTGGGGGATAAAGTTTATCATCCAGATTGTGGTCTTTGAGAATTCGTTTTACAATGCTGCGCTGATCATCCGCGTCCATGATGACATAATTCTGATCAAAAGGAAGCACTTGCGCCTCCTGGCGCAGAATCCGGGCGCATATCGAATGAAATGTTCCCAACCAGAGCGCGCTGACGCCACGGCCGAGCATGCGTTCTAGGCGGTCACGCATTTCCCGCGCGGCTTTGTTTGTGAAAGTGACAGCAAGGATGGCGGAAGGTTTGACTTGTTTTTCATAGACCAGGTAAGCGATACGATGCGTTAGTACCCGTGTTTTACCGGAACCAGGACCTGCGAGGACCAGGATCTGTTTTATATCTGATGTTACAGCTTCCTGCTGCTGCGGGTTAAGCGTTGCGAGTGTTTTCATATTCTGCGAGAAATGATTGTACCTTTAAAAAGAAAGTCCCTCAAAAAGAGGGATAAAACGCTTATTTTTTGGTGTATAGATCGATAATTTTGAGAATTACCTGCGCTGACTTCTGTATGCTTTCAACAGCGACAAATTCGTAGGGGCCATGGTAATTATGTCCACCATTGAACAGGTTGGGTGTCGGCAGGCCGCGATAGGATAATTGCGCTCCATCAGTTCCACCGCGGATAGGATTATTGACCGGCTCGATCCCCAGCGCTTCCATGGCTTCTATGGCTGTATCAACGATATGCATCTCCGGCTTGATAATCTCGACCATATTGCGGTATTGTTCAATGATTTCTATCTTTAATGTGCCCTCTCCATGTTTCTGGTTGATCAGATCCGCGCAGGCGAGCATAAGAGATTTTCTGCGTTCAAACAAATCTGCGTCATGATCGCGGATGATGTACTTAGCTTCAAAGTTTTCCACTGAGCCAGCAAAGGTTTTTCCCAGATGAAAAAAACCTTCTCTTCCTTCAGTATGTTCCGGACGTTCCTGGGGAGGGAGCATTGCGTTAAATTCCTGAAAGATATGGATCGCGTTTTTCATCACATTTTTTGCTGATCCGGGATGGACTGATTTTCCTTTGATCGTCACGGTTGCTTTGCAGGCATTGAAATTCTCGAACTCGATCTCACCGACGCGCCCGCCGTCAATTGTGTAAGCAAAATCCGCGCCAAAACCCTCCACGTCAAAATGGGTGATGCCCATGCCCGTTTCTTCATCGGGCGTAAAAGCGATCCGGAGCTTTCCATGTTTGATCTCGGGATGCTTGATCAAGTATTGCATCGCTTCCATAATGGCCGTAATTCCAGCTTTATCGTCCGCACCGAGCAGAGTGGTACCATCGGTGGTGACTAGCGTTTGTCCGATATAAAGCAGTAGTTCTGGAAATTCATCCGGCTTGAGAACCATTCCCTCTTTGCCCCGTAAGGGAATGGCTGAACCATCATAATTTTCAATGATCTGAGGATTTACATTTTCTGCGCTGAAATCGCCGCTCGTGTCAATATGGGCAAGAAATCCGATGACCGGGATTTCCTTATCGATATTTGCGGGCAGCGTGGCGGTTAGAAAACATTTTTCATTTAGGAGGACATCTTCCATACCCATCGCATTCAATTCATTTTCCAGCAAACGCGCCAGATCCCACTGGCCATCTGTGGTCGGGGTACGGCCGCCGATCTCTTCGTTTGAACGGGTATTGATCTTTGTGTAGCGGATAAAGCGGTCTAATAATGGCTGCATAGATGTGCTCCTTAATTATGGAATATCAATCAATATTAATCCCGGATGAACAAAATCGCAAGAGAAAGCTGGTTTTTATTGCGTTAAACCTTAGCGTGGGCTACAATGGCAGACATGAGTTGGGATATAAACGGACACGACTGGGCGGTTGATATGCTGGAGAGGCATCTTTCTAATGGAAAACTACGCCACGCGTATCTTTTCAGCGGACCTGATGGGGTCGGAAGGCGGACGTTAGCCCTGCGATTTGCCCAGGCAGTGAATTGTGAAAATCCTCCCGCACCAGGTACTGCATGCGGAAAGTGCCGCAGCTGTATCCAGATTTATCGGATGCAACACCATGATCTGGCTGTGGTGCAACCAGAAGATTCAGCCGGTATGCTGAAAGTGGAGCAGGTGCGGGACCTCCAACATTATGTTTCATTAATGCCATACTCAAGCCATTACCGTATTGCTTTACTGCAGGATTTTGAGAAAGCGAACGCAAATGGACAGAACGCCCTGTTGAAAACACTGGAGGAACCAAACCCCAAAGTTCTGATCCTGTTAACTGTTGATGACGCAGAGAATTTGCTGCCAACTATTATTTCCCGTTGTGAATTACTGCGCCTGCGCCCGATGCGAATCACTGCGCTGACGTCTCTATTAATGGATCAATCAAACCTATCACAAGAAAATGCCGCTTTGTATGCTCGGCTGGCAGGTGGGCGGGTAGGGTACGCTTATCGTTTTGTTGAGGACACGGGTATACTGGAGAAAAGAGACGATTGGATGGCAGACTTGCGCCATTTGATCCGCTTTGATAGGAGTGAGCGGATCTCTTACTCTCGAAAACACACCCATAATCGCTATATCCACGACCGCAATACCGCGAAACTGCAATTGAGTGAGGCAATACCTTACTGGTTGTCTTTTTGGCGTGACGTTTTGCTTACTTCAACGGGATCAAAAACGGATATCACGAATATTGATATGGTCAGTACGATGACTGAAGTTGCTAACGCGATCCAGCCTGCTGAGGCAGAAATGGCAGTACGCGGACTGGAGCGGGCAATAGCACGATTGCAACATGCAAATTTGCAATTAATGCTCGATAATTTGCTGATGGAATGGCCAATTGTGGATGTAGAGGGTTAAACCATCTATAACGGAAAAAAACCAACCGATTCTTTATACTGAATAGATCAAAGGATCAAACGAGACCATCAGATGACATTTGAAGCAATTATCATTACCATCATCGCGTTAATCATCATCAGTTCAGCTTTTTCAATCTTTGTTTTTGCAAGGAAGAAAAAAGCAGTTAATAAGATCATCTCTATAGATCATGCACAAGTTTTCCCAGCGTCTGGTCTGGATATTCCAATCCTTGTTTCATATTCCGGGTTAAAAGGTCTGGCACCGCTTACCTTTGGACAGAATAGCTTAAATCCATTTCTTACCCTTTTCGGCGACCAACTTGCATACAAGGTCTTATTCCGTAAAAGCGCGCTTTACAGCGAAATCTCTTCTCTCCGCAGTTTCCGTAGCCGCTATTACAATAAACTACGGTTCACGTTCAGAGATCGACCGGCTTTCTTAACCGTTGTGCTTGGAAATGAGGAAACCTTACAAGCAGTTTTGACCTTTCTGGCAGAGAAAGGGATACGGCCTGATGATAAAAGCCGGATGTAGGTTTTCAATTATTCAGCTATTGCTTATGGCATCCCGTAGTTCACGGGCGTATGACTGGAATTGGCTGGTGTAGCGGGCCTGGTCTGCGCGCGGACGGGGAAGATCCACTTTTTTATCGAGAACAATCCGTGCTGGGCGATTCGAGAGGACGAGTACACGGTCGGCAAGCAGCAACGCTTCAGAGATAGAGTGAGTGACCATAATGACAGTTTTTTTCATGGCCTGCCAGATCCGAAGAAGTTCAACCCCCATCTGTTCGCGAGTCAGCGCATCCAGGGATCCAAAGGGTTCGTCCAACAAAAGAATATCCGTATCCTGAATGAATGTGCGCGCTATGGCAACACGCTGAGCCATACCGCCGGAGAGCGATTCTGGCCACACATTCAAAAAATCTTCCAGGCCCACCAGTTTTGCCATCCGCAATGCTTTTTCCCGCGCATGATGAGCGTCTGCACCACGTAATTCCAAAGGCAGAAGGATGTTATCGAGAACTGTCCGCCAGGGCATCAGATTGCTTTCCTGAAAAACGATGCTCACCGGCGGTCTTTCCCCGGTGGGGAAGGTGATCTCTCCTTTTGACTCATTATCCAACCCGGCGAGGACCCGCAATAATGTGGTTTTTCCACTTCCCGAAGGGCCAAGCACACATAGAAATTCCTGTGGATTGATGTGCGTGTGAATATCTTCCAATACATGCAGATATCCATGATGGTCATCGTAGGTCATGCCGATGTGATTGAGGTGTATCTGCGTGTTTTTTTTCATATCACCAAAAAGTTATGGTAGAAATGCGTTTGAATAGGCTTTTTGGATATCCAAAGGTTGCGTGAGCAATTCCATTTGCAGCAGAATATCCTGCATGTTTTCCCAAGATTCGGGTTCAGAAAATCCTAATACAGATGCCTGCCAGAGCGGGATGGATGCGGCGAGTACCTGGCGCTGCACCTCTTTTTCTTCCTCGGTTAACGATGCCAGATTTTCGACATATTTTTCACTGATCGAAAACGCCTGTTCAGGGTTATCAATGGTGAATTGGATGCCTTTGAGAGTGGCACGAACCATCGCGCGCACGCGATCCGGGTGGGTTTCAATGACCTCCTCGTTTGTCAGCAATCCGTTGGCGACCAGCGGTGTAAAGTCGGCGACTGACAATGTGGAAATGGCGTACCCTTCACTTGCCAACTTGACCGGTTCGTTGCTGGTATAGATCACAACCGCATCATCGATCCCTGTAGCGAGGGATTCAACCTGAGTATATCCAATCACATCCAGCGTGACATCACTTTCTTCCAAGCCCCCGGCATTCAGGAGCGCTTTAAAGCCGATATAACTGGCACCGTACAAACCAGGAATGCCAACGCGCTTGCCGGCAAGATCCTGTGGTGTACGGATGTTCGCGGATTGCAGAGATGTGACCCCAACCGGATAATCCTGATACCAGGCCATCACATAAACAACGGGCAACCCCTGCGCGCGGCCCAGGAGCACCTGCTCACCGGACACGATCGCGAACTCCAATTCCCCAGCTCCGAGCAGGGCAACAGAATCCGTTTCCATGTTGTAGTCTAATTCGACCTGCAAGCCCTCCTCGGCGTAATACCCGTTTTCAATCGCTACGTAAAGCGGAGCGAATTGTACGTTTGGGATATAACCGACCGGAAGGCGGATGACGGTTTCCTGCCCGCCAGTGCCTGCCACGCACGCAACGGTGAAAACAGCAAGCGTGAGCAATAACATCATATCTTTTGCAAATTTCATGATTTCTATTCTCCTTTCCAACGCAGTAGATATTTTTCCATACTGACCACACTGCCATATAAAGCCAGTGCGACAATCACAAGGGTTATTACGCCGACAAAAACAAGGGCGGTATCATATTGGCCACGCCCGACATTGATGAGAAACCCAAGCCCGCGATCCGCGCCGACCAGCTCGCCAACGACCGCGCCAATGACCGAGAGAGTGGCGCCGACACGCAGCCCGCCCATAATAACCGGCAGGGATGCGGGTGTTTCCAGCAGACGCAAGGTCTGCCAGCGGGTGGCGCGCATGGAGCGCATCAGATCACGCAGGTTTTCCGGGACGGACCGAAAACCAACGACGGTATTGACCAGCACCGGGAAAAATACGATCAAGGCGCAGATTAGCACCTTGGAAGCGATACCCGGACCGAACCAGATCACCAGCAGGGGAGCGATCGCGACAGTGGGGATGGCCTGGCTGGCAACGAGAAAGGGCTGCAGCACATCCTGCAGGAAGCGCGATCGGCTGAGCAGGTAGCCCAGCAACAGCGCAGACATGATCCCGCTGAATAACCCGAGCAGGATCTCGACCAGTGTAGCAGAGGTATGGAAAAGTAATGAACCATCCGATATCGCGCGCATGAAGCGCTGGCCCACCTGCGCGGGAGACGGAAGGATGAAAGCGGGCATATCGAGAAGCACAACCAGCATTTGCCACATTAGTAGGAACAGCACAATCGTCAAAAATATGCTGGCAAGCCGGGTCCTCTTTTGGCTTTTCTTTGTTCCATTATCCATAAAAAAACTGCTCCTGATAACATCAGGGGCAGGCAGATGGTTGGTTAACCTTCTTTCATCCGGACTATACCGTCGACTCTGGATTTACACCAGATCAGCGCGTTTCAGCGCTCGTGGGTTATCACCACCGATCGGGAATCAGGAGCCTTGTGCTCCGTCACCCTGCCCCGAAGGATATCATATAGATTTTAAGGCATTTGAGCAGGGCGTCAAGTTAAAGTTTTCTTAATCCACAGCTATTATAATTGGCGGAATGACTGAGAATGGGATCAGGAAATTTGATATTGAGGAGGCGAACTGGCGCGATCTTTTTATCCTGTCCGCACTGGAACGCACCTGTTTTAAACAGGACGCATGGCCGATGCTGGAATTGATGGGTGTGCTGACATTCCCCAATGTCATCCGCCTGCGGGCAGTTGTGGGCGGTAAATTTGCCGGGTTTATCGCTGGTGACCCACGTAAAAAGGATCATACCGGGTGGATTTTGACACTGGCTGTAGACCCGAAGTGGCGCAGACTGGGCATCGCGGAAGCTTTGCTGACGCGATGTGAAGCCGATATGAATATGCCGGTCATCAAGCTCACGGTAAGGCGAAACAACATTCCCGCGATCAAGCTGTATGAAAAAATGGGATATGCCCAGGTCGATATCTGGTCAAAGTATTATCGTAATGGAGAAGATGGGCTGGTGTTAGAAAAGAAGATGACCTGGGTTTAAGGATGAGCAGCGTACCGGGTATATTCCCGCAAGGGGCTGTGCCAGGGCTTTCGATAGCGGCGGCGCTGATGCTGTGGCGGACGGCGGCTATCTTCATTGATATCTGAAATTGTCTGGCTAAATGGGACAGAATCGGACAAAATGGGACAATTTTACAATGGTGACCTATTCGATCCCGGAGAACGAATCACACAATGCGGTTAATTTCCATCCATATCGTTCCAATTTTGCGATGTTTGTATATATAATAATTAGAAAGCAAAAGATCTAAAGATCCAGGTCGTTTGTAGTTTGGAGGGATGATGCGATGCCAAAATTGTGATTTTGAGAATCGTGAAGGGGTGAATTTTTGCGAGGAGTGCGGGGAAAAATTGATCATTGCACCCCCCGGCTTATGCCCAAGCTGCGGGTTCGAAAACAGGGATGGGGTGAATTTCTGTGAAGAATGCGGCACCAAACTGGGGATGGAAGCACCAGTGCCGGCGAGAAAGAAACCAGCGGCTAAGAAGGCGAAACCCGCGCTGGAACCAGAAGCAAAAACAAAACGCAAGCCGCGCACCAAACCCAAACCCGACCCACAACCAGAAGTACAACCCACACCAGACCCACAACCACAAAAAGAAAATGCGCAAGCTCCACCGCAGACGGTGGTTGTGCAAGTGCAGCAAGAAGAGAAGCGCCGATTCAACCCGCTGTGGCTGGCAGTGTTGCTATTACTGCTGGTGATTTCCTGCGGATGCCTGATGATGTATGACGTGGTGGTGCCGCCGGCGTCGGTTGCGGCTGCGGTCGATCCGATCATGGATACGGTACGGGGGCGCATCCCGCCTGAAATTGATCAGGTTATTCACGGCATCGCGGAAGCCATCAATACCGCACGGGTGGGAAATGCTGGGGCAGCAAACCAGGCGCCAGGCGGAAAAGGGGCGAATGATAAAGAAGAGGAAAAAATCGCTGGTGGTGGGCTTGCGGGATGTGATATTCAACAAGTGGAAACGTGCTGGGCAATGGGCGGAACAGTAAAACAGAATCCGTTCAATTTTGAATTTGAAGAGTTTTGTGTTTGTGAGGGTATGGAATTTGATCAAAAATGGTGTGAGGGGGAAGGCGGCTGGTGGAATGACGCGTTTGAAATGTGCAGTTTCGTGAACGCGTGCTA
The DNA here is from genome assembly GCA_964505585.1 of uncultured Pelolinea sp. Lineage (GTDB taxonomy): Bacteria > Chloroflexota > Anaerolineae > Anaerolineales > Anaerolineaceae > Pelolinea. The sequence goes on from CAZDIS010000002.1 coordinate 40,497, forward strand.
TGACCTGCGTAGTGACCAGCATGAGATCGCAGAAGCTCGTGGATGGTTTGGCGGCCATTGCAATAACTTTGCTGAGAATAAAAATGGAGACCTGATCCAATATTGCAGCTGTCCAAATCTTGATAAACTGCCTGATTCCTGCGGCGAAATAAATGAAACAATTCATACAATCAGCAATATCAATTGTGTGGAAGGCGATGTAACCTGTACAGTTTCATTTTCCCAGCAGCGTGGTTTTCCGTCCGATGAGATCAGGCTTGAAGGGTCTCAAAAGCCCGTGCAAGTTGGCGATGACGCGCAATGGTCCGGCATCATTAAATTTGACAATGGAAAGACAATTGATCTGCATGATTGCCAACGAAATTCCTTCAGTACAGAAATCGAATGTGCAGGATTTGATTTCGATAGAGATAATGAAGGGGCAGGGAGCGGCAAGGTTTACCTGTGCCGCGGATATTGTTGTGTGTTCGCGGGCGAAGAGGATCGCACCGATCTTGCACCCGCGCGATTCCTGACAGCTCAATGCCCAACAGCATCAGATCTTCGTATAGAAAATTTCCGGTATGAAAAAGGGGTGATTCTTTTCGATGTGATAAATGATCCAGGATGGCAGGTCGATACCGTCGAGGGTCAGCTGATAGACGGTCTCGATCGTGCATGGTCTGATGTAAGCTGCGAACAGGAGCCAGAAAATAAAAACATGATTTCCTGCAGAGGGGCAGGAACTGTTAAGACCGGAAAAGCTTCTATTGCTTTTAGTCCAGGTACGCTTGGAGACGGATGCAACAGTACCGTTGAGGTTTCATTCCCGCTACCAGAATATTCTTTTTGCCCGGCAGGCCAGTCGCTGTGCGCGGGGACGTGCTGCAGCGAGGGACACTGCTGTACGTGCAATGGAAAGCTGGGCTGCTGGCAGAGCTGCAGCGGATGTGATTAGGAGATAAGGAGAAAAGGAGAAAAGAATGTATTGTCAAAACTGTCACGCATTTGTACCTGATGAAGCAAAAGTTTGTGGACATTGCGGGACGAAGCTGGACCGCGAGGCGATGTTCCCATGCCCGTCGTGCGGGGAAGAGGTGCCGGTGACGGCGAAGGTGTGCGGGTTGTGCGGGACACGACTGGAAGAAAAACTTAACCAGCCAGCCGCGGATCAACCTGAGGCAGAACAACCGAAACCAAAAAAAGCCGCGGACAAGAAAGAAGCGGAGAAAAAGGAAACAGTACAAGCCAGTTCGGATAAGAAAAAAGAAAAAAAGACGGTTGGGAAAAAGGTGGTGGAAGCCGACAAGCCGCTTCCTAAAGCGAAAGCGAAAGAGAGGGCCAAGAAGAAAATCCCGATCTGGATTTTTGGTGTGGCCGCTCTTGTGCTGGCGGCCGGCGCGTATTTCCTGTTTTTCCAATATCGCCCATCTGTAGAGTGTTTGAATGGCAATTGGGCAGGTGACGTGTATCTTGATGGTGAGAAGATATTCAATATGCATTTTGATATTGATAAGACATGCATATTACAGGCGTACTGCGGTACATTCTCCATCCCTGAATTCGGTTATGTCGGCCGGATCAAGGTCCTGGAGGAAAAAGGAAGGAAATTCTATTTCTTTGCTGAGCCGAACGCGGTAAAACCGGAAGCGGAGATCCCTGAAGAATATTTGCAGTGCAACAAGAACGGGACGCTGTATTATGAATCGGTCTACGATGGCGGAACGCGGGTGGAATCGGGTACTTTGTGGCCAAATTAAACGGGAATTGATGGGAGGTTAGAGACGCGCTGCCAGTACTATGGTGCGTTTGTCACAGACAGGGCGTAGGTGTGCGGATAATGCGGGAGATCGCCACGGCACTTTATGCCTTACGACGACAAATTTGGTGATGGTGCGTTGAACGCTTTTCTCAACGCACCCTACACGCGGTTGGAGAAAGACAGGAAGGAGCTGGGTTGAAAGGCGCAAGCCAGCC
>CAZDIS010000002.1:42552-44892 GCA_964505585.1 uncultured Pelolinea sp.
AGCGCCACAAGTCCCGTCACGCAAGAAGAAGACAGTTTGGTATTGCCGTGATTTGTTTGATTATTGAGAAATTGCGAATTATCGCATATGATTACCTTTGAAGTTTTTGAAAATACCAATAATTTCAACAGGAGTGATCCGCATGGAAAATTATGGAATGAATGAATGGATCTGCGCAATCCGTCTGGTTAACACATGGATTTTTGATGATAAAGAGAATCGTCATTATCGCCCCTGGATAATGTTTCTCCTCCAGATCGCGAGCGGCCTGGTGATCGATGTACAGATATTTGACGAGAAACCATTCCCGCACGAGGTTTTTAATCAAATTGTTGCATCGAGTAAAAAACCGACATATAACAATATGGTTTTTGATAAGCCCGATGTGATTTCTTTTGGAGACCAGGAATTATTAAAAGACATAAAGGGTATGCTCAAGGCGTATGGCATTGATGCGATCTATCGGATTTATGACGCTTCGATTGATCCGATGATCGAGGAATGTACGAAAGGTCTCAATGCTGATTTTGTGCATATCCCTGGTTTATTATCCATACCGAAGGTTACCCGCAAGATGGCAGCATGTTTTTTCGAACAGGCTCAGTTTTTTTACCAATCGAAACCATGGGAGATCATCGACGATTCTTATTTGCTGGAGGTATTGCTGCCGCAACAAACTGAACCTTATTATGTTTATGTTTTAGGTGCGGGAGAGATCGAAACAGGCCTGGCAGTTTTTACAAGCTGGGAGAAGTACGTGGATTTTTACCTGCACTCGGAAGACGCGGACTGGGATCCGGAAGGTTACCATATGTTTAATTTTGATTACGGTCCCGCGATCAGTTTTGAGGATATGGATAACGCGGAGCAATTCAATTGGCCATTGCCGGAACCAGGCATCTACCCATCCCCTCTGGTTTTTACAAAATCCGAGATGAAGCGGCCTAATTTTGAAATGATCCTTTGGTATCAGGCAGCTTTCCGCGCAATTCCACTATATCTGGACCAATTCGTGAATGTATCCGGAAAGGTGCAATTGCGCGGCGAGGAAATGAATACATTCACGGTTGAAACGAGTGCAGGCACGCAAGATGTGCGCATTAATTTTTGCACGCGTGAGATGCCTGAAATTCTAACTTCGGCATTGGAATCCGCGTTTGATGAAGATGAACCTCTCCCGTTTTTTGACCGGCGCGGTATGGAAGGAGATCTGCGCAAAATATCGCTTGATTATTTTGATGAAAAGGAAGACTGGACGCCCGCGCGGAAAGCACAGGATTTGATGTATGATGCCTGGGATACCCCACAACGAGAAAAAAGGATAAAGCTGGCGAAGAAAGCGCTTAAGATTTCGCCGGATTGCGCGGACGCTTATGTGCTTCTGGCGGAGGAAGATGCGGATACGCTAGAAGAGTCAAGGCGTCTTTATCAGAAAGGCGTGGAGGCGGGTAAACGCGCGCTGGGAGAAGCGTTTTTTAATGATCCAGAAAATATTGGATATTTCTGGGGCATACTGAGTACGCGGCCTTTTATGCGGGCTTTACACGGTTACGGGATATGCCTGGCGGAGAATGGAGAAGATGATCTGGCGCTGGATTGTTTCCATGAATTGTTAAGGCTGAATCCCAATGATAACCAGGGTGTTCGTTATTCTTTGCTGGAATTTATGATTACCCGGATGCGCACTACCGAGGCCAGGGAATTGTTGGAAGAATATGGCTATGGCGGAGATGTTGATTTCGCTTATAGCGCACTGCTGCTGGCATTTGAGGCGGGCGCGACCGAGAAGGAGTTGCGGGAGTTGTTGAGAGAGGCGATCGACGCAAACGCATTTGTGCCCGATTTTCTGACCGGAAAAAACCCGATTCCCTATATTGATCTTTACGCAATGGTGGTGGGCGGAAAAGACGAGGCGGCTCATTACGCGCTTCGATATCTTGACAGCTGGAAAGCATTTCGGGGGGCGCTGGATTGGCTGAAGAAAAACGCCCCATAGGATGATGGCACACTGACGGCTTAGCGGGGCTGGTTGACGATGATAGGAAGAGAATGTCTGGTTGAAAGGCGCAAGCCAGCTCACCAAGATCAACCCCCCTCCCGATCCCATTGAATTCTCCACTGGAGAATTTCAATCCCTCAAGCGAGGGGAGGGTATAAAGCGCGCGTTGGAGAATGACAGGAAGGAATTGGGTTGAAAGGCGCAAGCGAAGGCGGGATTATGTTTGTGTGCGATGAAGGAGATTGCTTCGATTTTCTACGAAAATATCGCAATGATAAAAGGAGAATGTTGGGTTTCGTACCTCAACCCAACCTTGTATCTTTGAGAGAACCAGCATAAGC
>CAZDIS010000003.1:0-31700 GCA_964505585.1 uncultured Pelolinea sp.
GGATAGGTCGGTCACCGCTGACACGAGATCATTCGGCATGGAAAGCGCGTACTGATTATTTTCGATGACATAGACAACCGGCAATTTCCAGAGCGACGCCATGTTTAACGCTTCATGAAACACACCCTCATTGATGGCGCCATCCCCAAAAAAACTGACCGCCACCTGCTTTGTTCCGCGCACTTTTGAAGAGAGCGCCGCACCCGTCGCAATGGGGATGCCTGCGCCTACAATTCCGAAAGCGCCAAGCATACCGCGGCTGAAATCACACAAGTGCATCGATCCGCCCATGCCTTTGCAAACACCATTACGACGCGCAAACATCTCCGCCATCATCAAGTCCAGCGGCACATCTTTCGCAATACAATGCCCATGCCCGCGATGGGTGCTGGTAACGTAATCATCCGGCTCGAGCGCGCTGGCTACACCGACTGCTACTGCTTCCTGTCCGGTCGCCTGATGCATCGTGCCCGGCATCGGGGTTGAGAGGAAGAGATAATAAAGCTGTTCCTCAAATTCCCGCGCGCGAACCATGCGCAAATACATCTTCTTCAATAATGTTTTATTGATCCCTTTGAAATCAAAGGGCATTGCGGTCTGTTCGGGTCTTCTGGCGTTCATGCGTCCTCCCATTCTATGGCAATCACCCTTGCCGGAAAAGCTTCAAGGCCAATGATGCGTACCGGCAATGTGAAGGTCCACGTTCGCTTTCCGAGCAGTGGTTTTAGATTAGTCAAGTATTCTATCAAAGGGATACCCGCCCCCAGCAGCAGCTCGTGATTTGGCTGTCCGATAACGGGCGTGCTATCCTGATGGCGGATCTCATGCCCAGACGTATCGACACCCATCAGCTTGATCCTGGCATCTTCAATCAGCCAGCTGATGGCATCGGTAGCGAAATAAGGGCGGTCATGCTGCCTTTCGCTGTAGTAATTTTTATCAAGACCGGTGTAGAAAAAAACAATATCATCCGGCTGAATCTGATCACCCGCGATCCGCTTTAATTCATCCAGCGGGATCTCTTCATTATTGCCATATTTCGATACGTCCAGTACTACAGTTTCACCCACCAGCTTCTCAACCGGGAAATCGGCCGCATCCAAACCATGCGCGTCATGGTGAAACGGCAGTTCAATATGTGTTCCAATATGGGTGCAGAGGGTTACTTCCGAGATCAGATATTGCGCCTCAGGCAAACGCGGATATTTCTCAAACTGCTCCCACCCCTCCACCTGGCGGCTGTCCACTTCAAGCCGGTATTCCTCACGATCCGCATCGACACGATGCGATAATTCATACATCTTCTGTACTTTCATACCTCTTCCTTTCTTATTGAATATTTCAATCTAATAGACTTGTTTGCTCTGGATCACAAAACGACTGCGATCCGTGGGAAAGCGCGCGGTTGAACACTCAACCGGTTTTTCAAAGTTGTTATAGGCAATACCATCGAGAACAAGGACTGCTGATACCGGAGGAATTTCCAGCAGGTTTACCTCATGCGGGTTGGCAATGCGCGCCATGATCCTGCGATCCACGCGCGCCACTTTTACGCCCAACTCCTCATCCATCACACGGTACAGGGATTTATCGGTCAGATCGATATCCAATAACGCTTCAGCGATGGAAGCCGGGAGATAAGAGCGCGAAAGATGAACTGGTTCGTTTTTAATAGAACGCAGACGTTCGAGCCGGATGACCTCGGCCCGCGGGTCGATATGCAAGCGTGCAGCAATCGCAGGATCGGGAATTACTTTCTGGATATCCAACAATGCCGTCGTATATTCAATATTAACCTGGTCAAAACTATCGGCAACGCTGACAATCGTATTCATCGACCATGCCGCTGATTCTGGTTCACGCACAAATGTCCCACGTCCGTGGATGGTATAGAGGACACCCTCATCAATCAATTCACGGATAGCTTCCCGCACGGTTCCACGGCTGACATTGAGCTTTTTACTCAGATCATATTCTCCGGGTATGCGTTCGCCTTCGGAAATACGGCCCGAATTGATTTCACCGGTTATCCAGTCTTTGATCTGTATATAAAGCGGAATTCCTGTATTCTTCTTCATCCTTCACTTTAGATGTTCAGACATCAATACATCTAAAGAGAATTATACCATCAAGCCAGCGGGCGATTCTGAAAAGCGGAAATTATTAAAAAAAGAACACCTAAGGTTTGTTAGGTGTCTAAAAGGTAGCGGGGGTTGGATTCGAACCAACGACCTCCAGGTTATGAGCCTGACGAGCTACCGCTGCTCTACCCCGCAATGTGTGAAAAAGAATGATACCACGCGCGAAATCGAATGTCAAGTTGACCCTTTTTTAATGGAATTTTCAAGTGAAAATAACCCATTCAAGCATTAAGTACAAAAAACCGCGTGATACGCGGTTTTTTGCATAACTATGAAGATCTCCGCCAACCATGCTGACCAAACATTCCCGGCGGAAATGGAAGAATTATAAATTCATATTTGAAGTGATACCATCGCGTTTTCCGCCGTTCAGTCGGTATTTCTCCACTGCTGCGCGCGGATCTTTCCGGTAAAGCTTATCCAAACCTTTGAAACGCCGGCGCCATCCACCAAATGGCCACCAGTAGAGCAGAGCCATGATGAAATATCCCAGCATAGTGATGCTGCCGACCATTTTGCTGCCGCCCTCTTTCTGATCATAACGCAAAACAAAAGGCACCTCAGCGAACCGGCAGCCCATCACATTCAGCTTGACAATGATCTCGAGCGTGGATGTAAAACCAAGTCCTCGCAGCTGGATCAGCTGGTTGCCAAATATTTCCAACGCGTCCTGGAGAACCGAAGCCCGATACGCCCTGTATCCGCAGGAATAATCACTAACGCCGCGAATACCCAGAACAACCCGCATAAAAATATTGGCCGAGCGGCTGATGAATGCATGGTAGGGACTGACACCGAGCTGCCCTCCACCGGGCTGAAAACGGGAGGTGTTTACGACATCGTATCCCTGATTGAGTTTGTCAATCAGGTCAAACATGTATTTCGGTTCGTGCGTATCATCCCCTTCAATGCGCACGACCAGGTCATCCCTATCCGCTTTCCAGGCGATATATTCAAAGCCATCCCGTTCTGTCTCTCCCAGCCCACGATTGATGGGATGCTCAACAATGTCTAAATTCAGTTCATTCTGATAATGAGAAAGAATTTCAGCGGTCTGATCGGTACTGCCGTCGTTAATTACAACCAGTCGGTATTCTTTGCCGGCCAGTAAATCCGGTAACTTTTCAAGTAATCGCGGCAGATCATTCTGTTCGTTATAAGCCGGCAGCAAGATCCACAACATTAATTATTTCTCCGGCTGGTATCACCAAGACGGACCAGGTCAAGACCAGACTTTGATGCATCCTCCGGGTCGATCACATTACGACCATCAATCAGCAATGGGCTCTGTAAGGCGGAAACAAGGCCATCCAGGTTCAGCTGCTGGTACTCACTATGCGCAGTCATTAAGACCGCAAGGTGACAGCCCTGCGCTTTTTCCTCTACACTGCCTTTATATTCCTTTATATAGGGATCATGGATAACAGTTTCGGCGCCGGATTGTTCAAGGAATTCCGCGAGAGTTTGGCTGGGCGAATTGCGGTCATCGTCCGAATCATGCAGGTAGGCATAACCCAGGATGAGTACTTTTTTACCTGACAAGGCGCCCAATTGCCCTTTAATAAGTTCCAGCATATGGGAGGGCATGGCGGTATTGATCGCCCTAGCCGCCGGGATCAAACGAACTGGAATATTCTTATCACGCACGGAGCTGGCTAAAAGCCATGGGTCTTTGGGAATACAATGGCCGCCCACACCCGCGCCTGGGAAAAGCATCTCTCTGCCCGGGGATTTGCGCACCAATTCACGCACACGCCACACATCCGCGCCCAATGCTTCGCATATCAAAGCGACCTCATTGGCAAACGCGATTTGCACATCGCGATATGTGTTTTCCGCAGTTTTGACAATTTCCGCCGTAATCCAATCGGCCGCGTCAACATCCGCTTCCACGATCATGCGGTATAGATCCACCATCACATGCGCGGTTTCAGGAGAATCACCACCCGCAACGCGGCTCATGCGGGTCAAATTACGAATTAACTTACCCGGCATAACACGTTCCGGGCAGTTTCCAAGAAAGAAGTCTTTTCCACAGATGTATCCTGTTTGCGCTTCGATAATCGGCAAAACAATGGTTTCAAGCGTCCCAGGCATGACCGTTGACTCAACAATCACCAGCGCACCTTTTTTCATTACTGCCGATAGTGAGCGCACAGCAGAACGCAGCGCATGATATTCTGGGATATGGCGTTCATTGACCGGAGTTTCCACATCGATCATGATGATATCGGCATCGGCCAACTGCTGATAATCCGTTGTTGCGATAAGTTTTCCGCTTTTTACGGCGGCGGCAAGCAGATCAGCGAGGCCTGGTTCTTTGCCTTCGATCGGCGATCTGCCTTCATTGATCAGGTCAACACGCGCCTGCTTGATATCCACCCCAATAACTTCAAAACCTTTATGCGCGAAAAGCGCGGCGACTGGAAGTCCAACATAACCCAAGCCGATTACAGCCAATTTCGTTGTGTGGTCTTGAATCCCGGCTCGCAGATCAGATAATGACAAGTCTAGACCTCAATGACCTTGTGATATTTTCCGGATTCAACCAATGCAAGGGAAAGGCGCAGCGCTTCCAGTCCATCCTGGCCGGTTACCGGTACTGGTTTTTCTGCGCGCACCGCGTCAATAAACGCTTTTAACTCAGCTTTTAACGGTTCCTGGCGTTTAATAGAAAACCGGGTCATGCTGCCTTCGCTGACCCCGCGAATCGCACGGAAGGGAGACCATAACTCGCCAACCGCCTGCGGGTTTTCAAAATAATAGAGGTCCTGCATGAGGTCATCCACGCGGAACAATCCTTTTTCCCCAAGAACAAGGGTTTCCCGCATCTTTGTTGGTGTCAACCAGTTAATCTCCAGCGCGCCCGTGATGCCCCCTGGAAAACGCAGCAACCCGAAAAGCATGTCCTCATGATCCGTATGGATACGCTGTTCTGTTTCCGCATAAACACGCTTTGGGTCTTTACCCGTCAGAAATCGCATGATATCGACATCGTGCGGAGCCAGATCCACAACCACGCCTACATCTCTGATGCGCGCGGGGAAAGGACCAGCCCGGCGGCAAAACACCTGAAAGATCTTGCCGACATCTCCATTTTCGAGACGTTTCTTCAAGGACTGCATAGCCGGATTAAAGCGAATGATATGGCCAACCATTAATTGTTTCCCAAGCCTGTCAGCCATGGCTATCATACGGCGCCCTTCTTCAACTGTTGCCGCGATCGGTTTTTCCACCAGCAGATGGGCTCCATTTTTGAGGCAGAAAGAAGCAACTTTCTCGTGGTCAGAGGTTGGAACGGTGACCGATACCGCATCCGGTTTTTCTGTTTCAACCAACTCCTGATAACTGGTGTAGGTCTTAACTCCAAATCGGTTCGATACCAACTGCAAGCGCTCTTCGCTGATATCCGAAACACCTACCACTTCGACCCCTTCAAGCTCCGTATAAACACGGAGGTGGTTAGTACCCATCGAACCGACACCAATAACTGCAACTTTCATGACCTATCCTTTTGCCATAAAGGCATTGATCGTTTCAACAACTTTCTCGAGATCCGATTGACATAATTCGGGGTGCACCGGTAAGGAAAGCACTTCATCAGCAGCTTTCTCTGCCTGTGGGAATGATTGTTCACCCAGCATTTCCATATAAAAAACCTGCTGGTGAATGGGTAAAGGATAATAGATCTCTGATCCAATCTCATTTTCCTTTAAATATTCCCTCAGGCCATCTCGCTTTCCGTTTGGTACGCGGATTGTGTACTGGTGGTAGACGTGATGCATACCCTGCGGCACAAACGGCACCGTCACACCTTCCAGCTTTCCATTGTAATATTCCGCATTAGCGCGCCTCCGCGCGTTGTTAGCAGGTAGTTTTTTAAGCTGCGCGTTTCCAATTGCAGCATGCACATCGGTCATACGGAAGTTATAACCCAACTGGTCATGAAAATAGCGGCGACGCATGCCATGGTTGCGAATCACGCGGCATAATTCGTCGATCTCATCATTATCCGTTGTGATCATACCGCCTTCAGCGCTGGTCATATTTTTGGTGGGATACAGCGAAAATGTGCCTGTCCCAAAGGAACCGGCTTTCTTCCCGTCCATTCCCGCGCTGTGCGACTGGCAGGCATCTTCAATGACCACCAGATGATGTTCTTTTGCGATCTCCATGATCGCATCCATATCACAAACCATGCCGTATAAATGCACAGGCAGAATAGCCCTGGTTTTCGGCGTTATTGCCGCTTCGATCTGGGACACATCCATATTGAACGTGTTGGGATCAATATCGACAAAAACCGGCTTCGCGCCGACAAAGAGAACCGAATTGGCTGAAGCAATAAACGTAAATGGTGAGGTAATAACCTCATCACCTGGCCCGATATCATGCGCGAGAAGCGCTAAATGCAACGCTGTCGTTCCTGATGTCGTCGCGATCGCGTGCTTAACCCCGCACATTTCCGCGAAACCCTGTTCAAATTTTTTAACTTTTGGTCCCTGGGCGATAATACCGGAATCCAGAACCTCTAAAACGGCTTTCTTTTCTTCTTCCCCCATCACAGGCTTGGCTATTGAAATCATTTCGCTTTACTCCATGTTTCTTTATTTATTTCAACACTAAAATCACACTCAGGACAATGTGCCTGAACCATATCTTTGGATTCATTTATTTTTTCTAGTTTCGCCCCGCAGGGACACACGAAAGCATGCAGCCTGGCCGGATTCCCAAAAACAAGGCCGTGATCCGGTACATCCCGCGTAACAACGCTTCCCGAGCCAACCATCGCCCATTCACCCAGGGTGATGCCGCAGCGGATGGTTGAATTCGCCCCGATCGCCGCGCCTTTTTTTACGCGTGTTTCGCTCAACTGCCAATCATCGGCGGATTTTGGAGAACCGTCCACATTAATTGCGCGCGGACGCATATCGTTGGTAAAACAAGCATGCGGGCCAATGAACACACCATCTTCAATGGTTACGCCATGGTAGACAGATACGTAATTTTGGATCTTGACGTTGTCGCCGATGACCACATCGGCATCCACATAAACACCTTTGCCAATATTACAGTTCCCGCCAATTTTCGCGTTTGGGCGGATCTGGCAATGATGCCAGACGCTGGTCCCCTCACCGATCACAGCGCTATCTGCCACATCGGCGGTTTCATGTATTCGTGGTGCCAAATTTACCTCCTGATCAGGATGATCTAATTATCTGCACTATTTTATCAGCAGCGTCACCGCATCCATAGACTGGCGGCCTTTTTTCCGCAGGATTAAAGTCACTAAATGCTTTTGAGATCTTTTGCGCATCCGCGCCTACGAGTATATTCCAACCCGCTTCCACCGTTTCAATCCATTCGGTTTCTTCACGCATAGTGAGACAGCGGACGCCCAGCAGATACGCTTCTTTCTGAATGCCACCGGAATCCGTCAGAATACTCTCCGCATTGTGTTCAAGCATGAGCATATCCAGGTAGCCAACTGGTTCAATCACGCGCACATTATCAGAAAAGGCCAAGCCAAATTTTTTCAGCATTTTTCCCGTGCGCGGATGTAACGGTAAAATGATTTGCTGGCCTGTATCCTTTAAACCCTGAATGATGTGTGACAATTTTTCGCGAACGTCAACGTTTCCGCCGCGGTGGGCTGTTGCCAGGGAATATTCTTTAGGTTCAATTTCAAGATCTGTCAGTATTGACGACTTTTTTTGCGCAATTTCCAAAAAAACAAAAAGCGCGTCTGCCATCACATCGCCGACCTGATGCACATTATCCCTGATCCCCTCAGCTTTCAGATTCATGACTGCTGCTTCCGTCGGGCAGAAAAGAAAATCCGAGACATGGTCCGCGATAACCCGATTGGTTTCTTCCGGCATGCTGCGGTTATAAGAACGCAATCCGGCTTCAACATGTGAAAGGGGAATCAAACGTTTGCTGGCGGCCAGCGCACCGGCGAGCGTCGAATTGGTATCTCCATATAAAACAACATGATCAGGCTGTACCTGATCAAGATATTGATCAATACCCGCCAGCATGCTGCTGGTCTGTGCCGCGTGGCTCCCGCTCCCGACCGCAAGATTAATATCCGGTTTCCTTAATGCAAGCTCATCAAAAAACAAACGGGACATATCCTTGCTATAATGCTGGCCGGTATGCAACAAAAATTCACATTCCGGATCATTCCAGGCACGTGAAACCATCGCTGCTTTTACAAATTGGGGCCTTGCGCCAACAATATGGAGAATCTTCATAAACCGCCAGAATTCTATCATAATTCAAATAAGAAGGATCATGGGGCCTTGCCCATTACGTCTTCATTAATTTTTTAAGATATTCTGTGTGCTGATACAATTCAATTTATGGCTGAAAAGCTTCTGATCTCGCAAACCAAGATAATCACACCCCAGCGAAGAAAGGATTATCTCTCGCGAAAACGGCTGCTGGAAAATTTAAGCGACCTGCTTGATTATCGCTTGATCATCATTGCCGCGCCGGCTGGATATGGAAAAACATCCCTGCTGATCGACTTTGCCCACCAATTTGAATGGCCGGTCTGCTGGTTTGCCCTGGAGCCGATCGATAAAGATTTTACAAGATTCCTATCCCATTTTGTCTATTCAATCCGCCAGCAATTCCCTTCCTTTGGAGATGAATCGATCAAAATCCTGGAAAGCACGGGCAGCGACCAGATCAATACCGATTTTCTGATCACAACGATCACAAACGAGATCTTCACCCATATCACCGAACATTTTATCGTCGTGCTTGATGACTACCACTTATTGCAATCCAGCCCAAAAATCGACCAGTTCCTGAGCGATTTCATTCAGCGGGCGGATGAAAACTGCCACATTGCAATCACCTCCCGTAAATTGCTGACACTTCCAGACCTGCCGTTGATGGTCGCGCGTTCCCAGGTAGGTGGTTTATCCGCAGATGAGCTTGCCTTTCAGCATGATGAGATCCTAAAACTCTATAACCAGACATTCAGACGATCGATCACCTCCGCGCAGGCAAAAGAATTGGCCCGGTCAACTGAAGGATGGATAACCGGATTACTACTGACGTCAAAAACCCTGCGAGGCGGAATGGGAGGCAAAGAACGCGTCGCCAGAACTTCCGGCATCGGGTTATATGAATATCTGGCGCAACAAGTTTTAGAGCAGCAGCCACAAACTGTTCAGGAATTTCTTTTGAATAGTTCCATTTTAGAAGAATTCAATGCCGCGATGTGCGCCGCTGTGATTGGTGAAGCGCTTGGACAAGATGCGGATTGGGCGAAGCTGATGAATCATATTGTCCAAAATAATCTTTTCTATATTCCTGTTGGGGAAGAGTCACTATGGCTGCGATACCATCATTTATTTCGAGATTTTCTCCAGAATGCAATCCGCACGCAGCGCCCTGACGATGCCCGCAAACTCCAAACCGCCCTGGCTGATCATTATAAAAAACAAGGCGACTTTGAACGCGTTTTTGCAATCTATCAAAAACTCGATGATAAGGATGGAATTGCTGACCTTATTCGGGAGAAAGGTTCTGATTACCTCGCGAAAGGAAAAGTGCAAAAATTATCTGAATGGCTGGGTGAAATTCCTGATGGACTTTTCAGAAATGATGCAGTACTGCTTTCCCTGCGGGCAAGCGTGGAGGTCAACCGCGGCCAACTTCAGCAGGGCTGCGATCTGCTCAGTGATGTCGTGGAGCTGTGTGAAAAAGAAAACAATGACCGCCTTCTGGCTGACAACCTGATCCGTCGGTCAGCTGCGTTACGTGTGCTTGGCCAGTATGAGGCAGCGACAACAGACGCACAAAGAGCGATAGATATCACAAATAAGAACCACGCACTCAGAAGCCTATATTCAGAAGCGCTGCGGGCGAAAGGCATCACGCTATACCAGCAGGGCAAACTACAGGACGGGTTGATATTTCTTGAAAAAGCCATGCAAATATGTGAGGCGAATGGCAGAGATGAAGACAGAGCCAGGATCCTTGTTGAAACCGGCGCGATATATGAAACACTGGGGCAGTACGCGCGCGCAGAAAAAGCTTACTCTGATTCCCTAGCTTATTGGCAATCGGTAGGCGATTCCACGTGGCAGCCGATATTGCTCAATAACCTGGGTGTTTTGCAACATTCCAAGGGTGATTTTGAGAACAGCTTTTACAACCTCGAAAAATCAATGCATTATTCACAGGAAACCGGCAACCAGCGCATGGAGGGATACGCGCTTGCCAGTATTGGTGACCTGTACCGTGATCTGAACGCGCTGGAAGAAGCAATAGACGCATACCAAAAAGCGTTGGAGATCGCCCTGATCATAGAAGACCAATTTTTAACATTTTACATAAAGACTGTCCAGGCACGCGTCAGCGTGATGGAAGACCAGCTAAAAAATGCCCGGCTTCAAATTCGCGCCGCGCATTCGATCGCGAAAAAATCCGGCTCACTTTACGAGGTAAACAAATTCCGGCTGGAAAAGGGAGTGCTGGCTTTCTGGCAAGGAGAATATCAAAACGCGCATGAAGATCTGCGCCTGTCGACCGAATTTTTCAACGAGGAGGGCCACCTTGAGGATGCGATCCGCACGCAATTTTACCTTTTCCTCACCTTGGAAAAAATTGGTGAGATGGACCGATCCAAGGAATTATTATCTGATATTTTAGGGAAAATTGATGAACCGAAATACCACATTCTGAGCATATCCGCCTCAAATGAATTACAGCCCTTCCTTCGCAAGCTTTCAAAGAAAAAAGAGTTCTCGAAACCACTCGCGAAACTGCTTAAGTCGCTGTCAGAATTTCAAGATATGGCGCAGAAAATCCGATTGACCATCAGAAAACACGCCACAGTTGTGCCATTCACACCCGCGGCGATTTCCATCCGGTCGTTTGGCAGCATTGAAATCCGATCACAAAACCGTGTGTTAACCACCGCGGACTGGATGTCCCAAACCGCCCGCGACTTATTCCTGCTTTTTGTTGCCAACCCGATGGGCCTGACAAAAGGAGAAGTTGGATTGATCTTTTGGCCAGATTCATCAAGCAGCCAGCTCAAGCTGCGATTCAAAAACGCCATTTATCGCATGCGCCACGCAATCGGGTCGGATGTTGTGCTTTACCAGGACGATATATACCTGTTTAACCAATTGATCGATTATGAATATGACGTGAAAAACTTCATCACAGCGATCAAGAACGCAAGAGAAACCAAGCACATTGAGAAAAAACGTGAATTTCTCTCGCGCGCGATGAAAACATACCAGGGCGAATACCTTCCATCGTTCGATGCGGACTGGGTGATCTCTGACCGCGAAAAGTACCAGGAAATGTACACGCATGCCGCTCAGGAATTAGCTGGCATATATTTAAAGGAGGGAAAACTGGAAGAAGCCCTGCGAATCGCAAAAACCGCTCTGGAACACAACCCTTATTTTGAACCCCTGCATCGCATCAGTATGCAGGCATATGCCGCACGCGGTGACCGCGCATCGGTATCCCGGCAATATGAGAAATGCAGGGATTTATTATTGGACGAGATCGGCGCTCTCCCATCGGAACAAACAGTTGTGCTGTATGAGGAATTGATCAGTTAACATCGCGAATATCATTCGCGCAGAAATTATCGGGCTGACAACCGAACATAAAAATCATAGCGGTCCCCACGCCAGACAGATATAAGGTATTCAAACGGCACACCATCAATATCGTACGTAATACGGGTGATCTCAAAAATCGGCACACAATCACCCAGCTGCAGTAATTTTGCCTCAGCATTGGTCGCAATCCGCGTGCGGATAGTCTGCTCGCCGTCAAAAGGGTGAATATCATATTCCTTTAACCACAAATCGTAGAAGGACTGATTCATATCTTTTTTATCAATATTCGGCATTAGTTTTTGCGGAAAAAATACGCGCTGCAAACTGATCGGTTCACCATTTGCTGTACGGCTGCGGTAAATCTCCCAAACTTTATCATCCTCATTCAGATTCAAGGCCTCTCGAATATGTTCACGGGGGGAGATGAGGGAAGCACCAAGCACCTGCGTTCCCGGTTCCCAGCCCCGATTACGCATGTCTTCTGTGGTCGAACAAAGATACGACAGATCCATTTCAACGCGGCGGCGGCGGACAAATGTCCCCTTACCTTTTTCCCTGAAAATCAAGCCTTCACGCTCCAAAACCTGCAGCGCGTGGCGGATCGTCCCGCGGTTAACAGAGAATAGTTCACTTAACTCAGGCTCTGAAGGCAACGCGATGCGCTCATTGACCTCAGGTTCATCAATTTCAGCAATCGCTTCACGCAGCACCTGCACAATCTGATAATAATAGGGCAGCGGATGGTCTTTTTTTATCTGTGTCGGTTCTAATTTAATCCCGGGCATACCCTTCACCTGCTCACTTGTTTATACAAGTATAAACGATTTCGAGGTGGTTGATTAATTGACGCGAAGTAAAATCTATGCTATAAATACCTGTGCACCTGTCTATACAGGGTACCCAAAATGAACACAAATCAAATATCCGGAAAAACAGCAATCGTCACCGGCGCAGGCCGCGGGATCGGGAAAGCGATCGCCATCATGCTCGCTAAACGAGGCGCGCGCGTTATTGCCGCGGCAAGGACACAAGCGGAGATCGATGCCACCACGAAAGAAATCGAAGCGGACGGCGGAATTGGATTCCCCATTCTATTTGATCTGGCGGAAGAGGAATCTATCCAAAATTTATTTTCGCGGACCATTGAGAGAGCAGGCACACTGGACATCCTGATCAATAATGCTGGTACCGGGAAATTCGGTTTGATCCACACATTCTCCAGCGAAGATCTTCAACATGTTTTAGACACCAATGTACGGGGTACATATATATGCTGCCGGGAAGCGATGAAAATAATGATCCCCCAAAAATGCGGAACAATTATCAACATCGCCAGCGTTGTGGGCTTCAAAGGATATCCCAGGCAAAGCGCGTATACCGCCAGCAAGCATGCTGTCGTTGGCATGACCAAATCTCTGGCTGCTGAGGCGCAGGCACACAACATCCGGGTCAGCGTGGTGAACCCGGGCGGCACGGCCACGGACCTGGTGGCTGGCGCACGTCCAGATCTGGACACATCCCTGCTAATGCAGCCGGAGGATGTGGCGAACGCCGTAATGTTCTTATTAAATTTATCTGATCGCTGCGCGGTTGATGAGATCTATATCCGCAGGCGCAGCAGCAAACCATTTTAAATCATTTACCGGAGGAAATAAAAGCATGGCAAA
Organism: uncultured Pelolinea sp.; assembly: GCA_964505585.1. Lineage (GTDB taxonomy): Bacteria > Chloroflexota > Anaerolineae > Anaerolineales > Anaerolineaceae > Pelolinea. The sequence goes on from CAZDIS010000003.1 coordinate 13,414, forward strand.
AGAAAAAACCGTAACAAACGTTGAGCGGGTTTCGGCACTAATCGAAGAACAGGCACTCACAAAAGAACAATTAATGGATTATCTGCGGCAGGTTGTTGAGATCCGTGTTTTTGAAAACAATATCTCAAACCTGCTCGGACGCGCAGTGCTTAAGGGCGCGTCACATCTCTACGCGGGTGAGGAAGCTGTCGCCGTCGGCGCAGTTGGCGCACTACGGGATGATGATCTGATCACAAGCACGCATCGCGGCCACGGGCACGCGCACGCGCATGGCGACCAGGCCACCAGTACCCCTGAGGAAAAACAAGCCCACTTCAATAAAATGATGGCGGAGGTACTTGGCAAGTCCGGCGGTTACTGTAAGGGAAAGGGCGGATCCATGCACATCGCTGATGTTGACCATGGGAACCTGGGCGCTACTGGCATTGTCGGCGGAAATATTCCGGTCGCAGTCGGCGCGGCATTGGCGCAAAAGCTGATGGGCACCGACAAAGTCGTCTTGTGTTTCTTTGGTGATGGCGCCAGCAACACGGGAAATTTTCATGAAGCACTGAATATGGCTTCATTGTGGAAACTGCCGGTCATTTTTGTGGTTGAGAATAACAAATACGCCATGTCAGTACCCTGGGCAAAATCCAGCGCGCTGCCCAATATCGCTGACCGTGCCTGCGCGTATGGTATGCCGGGTGAAATCGTTGATGGGATGGATGTGCTTGAAGTCCGGCAGGCTGTCGCGGAAGCGAGCGCCCGCGCGAGAAAAGGGGAAGGGCCAAGCTTGATCGAGGCCAAGACGTACCGCTACTACGGGCACAGCCATTCTGACCCGCGCGCTTACCGCACGAAAGAAGAGGAAAAAGAATGGAAGGACCGTGACCCGATCACGGTGATGAAAGAGAATCTGACGGATGTCGGCATGTTGACAGAAGTAGAATTCGATAGCGTTAACGCGGATGCCAAGGCGAAATTAAAAATCGCGATGGAATTCAGCGAATCGTCGCCAGAGGCAAATCCTTCGCAGCTGGAAACAGATGTCTACGCGCCGCTTAAAACCAGCGAAGCAGACATTCAAGCGGAAGCTGCTCTGCGCGAAAAAGTGAGAACAGATGACAGCATGCGTGAGATATCTTACGCGGAAGCGATCCAGGAAGCACTGCGAGAAGAAATGCATCATGACCCAACCGTCTTCCTGATGGGTGAAGATGTGGGTTTGTACGGCGGCGCTTACGGCGCCAGCCGCGGACTCCTGGATGAATTCGGCGAGAAACGCGTGTTTGACACCCCCATCTCAGAAGCGACCATCGGCGGTGCCGCCGTTGGGGCGGCAATGGCGGGTATGCGCCCGGTGGCAGAGATCATGTACGTGGACTTCACCCCACTGGTGATGGACCAGGTCGCCAACCAGGGCGCCAAAAACCGATATATGTTTGGCGGAAAAACCAGCGTTCCGATGGTGATACGCACCGAAGGGGGCGCGGGCCGAGCGATCGCAGCCCACCATTCACAATCGCTTGAATCACTGTGGACACATTTTCCAGGCATATATGTTGTGATGCCCTCCACGCCCTACGATGTGAAGGGGTTATTGAAAACCGCGATCCGCGATGACAACCCGATCATGTTCATTGAACATAAAATGCTCTATAAAACGAAAGGACGCGTACCGGAGGGAGAATATTTGATCCCGCTGGGCGTGGCTGATATCAAACGCAGCGGGAGTGACATCACCCTCGTGACCTATTCACGCCAGGTATTGAACGCGCTGGATGCAGCCGAAATTCTCGCAAAAGACGGGATCGAGGTCGAAGTGATCGACCTGCGCAGCCTCAAACCCCTTGATAAAGAAACCATCATCAACTCGGTCAAGAAAACCGGGCGGATCGTTGGTGTGACCGAAGCATACGAAAATACCAGTTTCATCAACGAGATCATAGCCGTGGTCAATGACGAAGCATTTGACTGGCTGGACGCGCCAATGGTGCGCGTTGCCGCGGCGAATGTACCCGTCCCGCGGGCGGAGGTCCTTGAAGATCTAGCCATTCCAAATGTTCAGCGCATCGTCAGCGCCTGCAGAAAGGTGGTCAGCTGATGGCTGAAGATTTATATATTCCGCAGCTCGGGCAAACAGTTGAAGAAGTCACCATTGTCAGCTGGTACGTGAAAGATGGTGATGCTGTCAAACAAGGCCAGGAAATTTTGGAAGTGGAGACCGATAAAGCGGTGTTTGATGTCGAAGCCAACGCGGATGGAACAATCCATTTCGGGCCGTTCAAGACCGGCGACGTCGTACCTGTTCTAACCGTTATTGCGACGATCGGTGATCCGAATGAGACTTTCACCGCCGGCGGCAGCGAAAAGCCAGTGAAAAAACCAGAACCTGACACCCAATCCGCGGAAGTTGAAGAGTTATTCATCCCGCAATTAGGGCAAACCGTAGAAGAAGTAAAATTGATCAACTGGCAGGTCAAAGACGGTGACCAGGTCCGTCAGGGCCAGGAAGTACTGGAAGTCGAGACTGACAAAGCGGTATTTGACATCGAAGCCACAGCAGACGGGATGATCCACTTTGGCCCATACGAGATCGGGGATACGGTCCCCGTGCTGACTGTTGTCGCGGTGATCGGGGAAAAAGACGCGAAATTCCAGGTTAGATCGCAAAAACAGGGGAAACCAAGCACACCAATTGCTGAATCCACACGACCTGAAACCTCATCAATCCCGCGTTCAAAAGCAGGCGCAGGTGCAACAGAAAAGATCTTCGCGTCACCGCGGGCAAGAAAACTGGCCGCGGCAAAAGGCGTAGACCTGGCTAAAGTCACCGCAACAGGCGGGAATGGGATCCGCATCATTGAGGCGGACGTGGAAGCATTTCTCGCTTTGCGCACCGAAGCAGTGGATATGCCATTAATGCCCGCGGAGATATCCAAAACGGTTCCTTTAAAGGGAATCCGCGGATTGATAGCAGAGCGGATGGCAGAAAGTACGCAGGCCACCGCCAGAGTGACCCTGTTCACCGAAGTTGACGCTACGCTATTCAGCGCGCTGCGGGAAAGAGTGAAAACGAAAAAAGAAAAAGAATGGGGGTTCAAGCCCGGATACAATGACCTGTTAGCCCGGGTTTGCGCTATCGCGCTGAACCGTTTTCCTTATATGAACGCACGCATGCATGGCACCCAGATCGAATATCTCGCAGAAATCAATATCGGCATCGCTGTGGACGCGGAACGGGGATTATACGTACCAGTCATCCGAAACAGCGATAATAAAACGCTCAAAGAAATCGGAAAAGAGTTCAGGCGCAGTGTTGAGGCCATCCACACTGGAAAAATCCTGCCGGAAACGCTGAGCGGGGGCACATTCACGATCACGAATCTGGGCATGTATGATGTGGACGGCTTCACCCCGGTTATCAACCTGCCAGAAGCGGCGATCCTGGGGGTCGGACGCATCCTGGACAAAGCAGTGGTGATAGACGGAGAGATCAAAGCGCGAAAGATGATGGTTTTGTCGCTCGCGTTTGACCATCGCCTGGTGGATGGAGCCCCAGCCGCAAAATTCCTGCAATTCATCAAAGAGCTGATCGAAAGCCCGGATGAAAGAACTTTGTTCAATAAATCGCGGTACCGGCGGGCAAAAAGCCCGCCGTTTTTTATAATACGGTTATGAACGGGATCAAACATCTCCTCATGCTTGCGGTTATCTTTTCCACTATTTTCATTAGTGGTTGCGCAATGCCTGCGACCCCTTCTCCTCTGCAGGGGGAAAACACCATCGCTCCCCAACCTTCGCCGACCATAATGCTAGCCACGCAAACCCCTACTACGCAAAAAGACCCGCGAAACTCACATGCTCCTGAGATCGAAGCGATTATTTTTCCCGCCTGGATTGCGAGCAACGAGAGGTACGAAACAGGAGAAGTGTGGTTCAGTGATCAAGATGGGGATATCTATTCCGCGCAATTCACATTGGTTGCAGAGGGGTGTATGGATCTTGAATACTTCGCGTTTAACCCGATGGATTTTCTGGGAAGCGGGAACCAGCACGAAGGTGTGTTTAGATTCCTGCAATCTTGCAGGAAATGCGCGGGCAGCGCGGGCGATGAGATCCAAATGCGGGTGCAGCTGTACGACCGGGATGGGAATGAAAGCGCACCAGCTGATTATTCTTTTATATGCCGCTGAAGCAGTTAAACGATGGCCATTTTCATCAATCTCTCAAGGATCTTAACCATCGCCAGCGTATCCAGCGCGCAGTATTGCGATAAATCTTCACGAACCACTTCCCTGTCTAATACGGGAGAATCCTTCTGGGTACCTTCCCACCAGGCAGCAGACGCCATGGAACCATTGTTGATCTGCAAGGATTGATAGGTAAGCTCCGGGACCATCACCGGCAGGACATTTTTAAGAGACCAGCGCCCTTTAAAATCAGGATGGAGATACCAGCCATTTCTAATAAAATTAGCCAGATCATAAACGCGGTCATTCAGACGCGCGACAAACCCCGCATAATCGGGATGGATGGCTGCCATCTCTTTATTACGCGGTATTTCGAATGACTTATTCCACACGAAAACAGTTCCTGCAGAACCAATATCGCTCTCCAATTTCGGCAGCAGCAAGGCCGCCGGATCGCGATCTTCCAGGTCAATAAACTCAGTATGGACAAGCTCAGAGACGGGTGTATCGAGGCGGTGAAGGGAATATTGAAAAACAATCTGCTGCTGGGGATGGTAACCGTCAAAAAGCGGGATAGCCGAAATGCAGGATTCATAATCCAGAAAGTACAATGGGTACTCAAATAGCTCCACCTGACTCGCGATTGCAGATCGGTCCAAATACGGACTGCCGTTGACTGCCACATCGACTATCTGACGCTGTTTCTCTGATAATGGAAAATCCGGGGGGATTTGCGCCAACAGGGTGGCACCCGCTTCCAGCAATTCTTTCTTTTTTTTCTCACGCAGGCCGGGCACCTCAAAGATCGAACCGTGCGGCAGGGCGGGATGGCACAATTGCGGACACGGGCAATCCTTTGGCTTCAAGCAACCCGCAATCCCGCCTGGATCATCCGCGCACGCAACCGCAAGCGCAGCATGCATCGCATCGCGAACCTGCGGAAGCATTTCCTGTACTTCCTTCGTGATCTCATCCACATCGAACAATTGGGAAATATCCAGATCACCGCGGCGGATATATTCTTTGTTAAGATGAAGGATGAATATCCGGCCCAACTGCCGGTGGGCAGAGACCACCACGCATTGAAAAGCTGCATCAATTATGTGGTCTTTCTTGAGGGATGTTCCACTCTTGACCTCATATAAGTCAAACGTGGACGCGGATTGATCGTGAACAAGCGCGTCAGTTCGGACGCGGAAGCTGTCGGTTTCAAACGCGTGCTGCCAGTCCAGTAAGGAACCTTGCCCAGAACGTTCCAGCAACTGGTTGATGAAATCAAGGGCATACTCTTCCACCACGTAACCCTGATTCATCATCAGCACTTGCAATGGCGACAGTGTGCGTTCCAGGGCATCGTGTTTTTGCGCCCAGAGATGCAGCGGCGCATCCAGATATGTTAGGAATTCAGATTTTGAAAGGGTGCAATGCTGCATTTATCTCCCGCTGGTTAGGATAAAGGTTGCCTCGATTGTATCACCGCAAGCTTAGAAAAACGGTGGTCAGTCCTGTTGCAGGCGAATTGTTTGCACAGGATATGGGAGAGTGATACCTTCTCTATTGGCTGCCTCAGAGATTGCCTGAACCGCCGCGGAATGCACGGTAAAAAGGTCACTGGAAACCTGGTCAAACCAGAAAAACGCAGTCATCATCAACGCCGAATCTCCCAGCTCCATCACAATGACCGAGGGTGCCGGTTCTTTGGAAACTCCTGGGACAGAACTAATGGCATCAATGAAAACTCTTTTCGCCCGATCAATATCCTCTTCATAACCGAGACCGATTTTAACCGCGCGACGGCGCTGCTTGAGGCCGGAATAATTTTTGATCGGGTTTGCCAATACATCCGCGTTGGGCAAAATAACCAGTTCACCATCAAAAGTTTTAATAGAAGTATCGCGAATAGAAATATCCTGTACCGTACCCTGGAAGTCGGAAATCTCTACCGCATCACCAATCTTAAATGGCTGACGGATAAGGAGGAGGATACCAGCGATAAAATTTTTAGCGATATCCTGCAGGGCAAAACCAATTGTGAAGCCGGCAATCCCCAAGCCAGCGACAAAACTGGTGACATTAAAATCAACCTGCTCCAGAGCGAGGATGGTGCCAAATATTATAACCGTCCAGGTCGCAATCCTTGAAAGCAGTTTGAGGATCTCCTGATTTGAGATCCGTTTTGAAAGGAATTTCTTGACTGCGTGTTTCGCCAGATTGGCGAGCAGAAGAAAAACCAGAAATGTGATAATGGCAGTGATCAGCTTTGGAAAAAATTCAACGAGATTTTGGAAATACGCCTGCAATTCTGCCGTCCAATTCAATCGCAATTCCTTTCTTGTCCCGCGGGTGGATGTTGCATCTAATTATGCGTTATCTTAATAGGTTGGAATTAAAGCAATTCCTTCAATTGATGACGGATAGACGGATGGCGAAGGCGCTGCAGACCCTGCATCGCGATCTGGCGGACACGTTCACGGGTGACACCCATTTTTTCGCCAATCTCATGCAATGTGTATGGTTTTTCACCAGACAATCCAAAGCGAAACCGCAGCACGCGCACTTCCCGTTCCGGCAGACCTTCTAACACGGCGTTGATCTGGTCTTTCATATTTGAGATCGAAGCCTGTTCTTCAGGTGCTGGCGCGTCTTTGTTCTCAATAAAATCACCAATTTCCGCGTCGTCGTCTTCACCGGTGTTCATATGGATGGAAAGCGGCCTGCGCGCGATCTTCTGCATATACAGCACCTTTTCCAGCGGCACGCTCAGAACCTCAGCCAGCTCTTCCGGTGAGGGTTCTCGATCGTTTTTCTGGATCAATTTATTCTTCGCGCGATTCATGCGGCGGATACGATCGTTCATGTGCACCGGGATGCGAATCGTCCGACTCTGGTCATCGATGGCGCGAGTGATCGCCTGGCGGATCCACCAGGTGGCATAGGTCGAAAACTTGAAGCCGCGACGGTAATCAAACTTCTTAATTGCCCGCATCAGCCCGATGTTCCCTTCCTGAATCAGATCGAGGAAAGTCACGCTGGCTTTCATATATTTTTTGGCAACACTGATCACGAGCCGGGAATTTGCGGTGATGAGGTGATCTCGCGCGACCCTACCATCCTCAATCATCTCAAGCAGCTGCGCTCTTCTTTCCGACGTGATATCGCGTGACGCTAATTCCTCACGGGCGGCACGCCCCATTTCGATGCGCTGCGCCAAATCCACTTCCTGGTCAGCCGTTAACAAAGGAATGGTACCCACTTCTCTAAAGTAGATGCTTACCGTATCATCCGCTTTTATCCCTGCTAAAGGATCAGTATTTTCAGAAGTACCTTGTTCTTCCTTTTCCTGCCCTGGTTTTTCTTCTTCAATTTCGGATTCATCGGAGACGTAGCGAATACCAGCCGCAAGCATGCGCGCAAAAATCTGGTCAAGCATATCAATATCATGCTCGGCTTCTGGAATTACAGCAAGAATATCATCATCGGTCAGGTATCTTTTTTTCCTGCCGACCTTCATCAAGGTTTTAATTTCAGTCTTGGTGAGTAAAGATTCTTGTTTGGTTTCCAGTTTTTCCAGATTGATAGTATTCAAGTAATTCTCCTTTTCATGTTTTGATAAATCTATTTAGCACACCGATAGCCACGCGTGCCTGGTAGAAGATGAATTTTGATGCTTACGGTCAACCCCCGGTGCCGTATATCTATGCGCACTATTATTATATAGTGTATTCAGGAAAAAGTCAAGGAAAATTCGGTTTTTACATCCCCCAAAACAGCACCATACCCACCAGCAGCATGACCAACGCGAGAATGAACATGCGCCAGCCAATGCGGAGAAAGTCGCTGAATTTATAATTGCCGGGCGCCATCATCAAAAGATTGGCGGGATGGGCCATGGGAGTCAGGAATGAATTCGAACAACCAATCGCCACAGCCAGGGCAATTGCCTGCGGACTGATGCCATACTGGATAGCAGCGCTGATAGCGATCGGCCCCGTCATTAACATTTCAAATTGACCACCCATAATCTGAGAAAGCAGTGAAGCGATCAGAAAACCGCTGCCCGCCAGGCCAATCGGGCCCAGCATATCCGCGGAACGTGCCAGGATCGAGCCCGCGCTGGCAGCGAGACCGCTGTGGACTAAGGCCAGACTGACACTGTACATACCGCCAACTACGAAAATAACCTGCCACTCAATAGCGCGATAGGCCTCCTGCATTTTAACGGTGCCAGAGAGGACCGCGACCATCGCGGCAGCCAATACCGCTATATAGATCGGGACGCCAAGCACCGCGGCGAAAACCGCAGCAATTAGCAAACCCAAACTGATGATCGCATCTTTCAAGCGCACGGGTTGGTCTGAAGAACTGGATTCCAATAGAACAAAATCCTGTTCAACACTCGCGGATTGTTTGCGAACGGTCTCACCCACCACCAGCAGGGCATCACCAACCGCTAATTTCATGCTGCCGACATCCGTACGGTAATTGCTGTTACCTCTTTGCAGCGCAATCACCGACCACCCATACTGGCGGCGGAAATTCAGATCTTTGAGGTTTTTGCCAACCGCACTGGAACGCGGCATCACCAATAATTCAAAGATCTCCAGCCCACGTTTAGCTAATGAACTCTTCTTATCATCCAACTCGATACGAACCCCCTCACAGGCCAATTCTTCCACACGTTCTTTTCTGCCGATCACTAACAACTGATTACCCGGTTTAAGTCTCATATCAGGATCGGGCAGCAGGAGACTGCGCTTTCCATTGCGGACAGCCGCCAATACCAGACCGAAATTCTCACCCAGGCCAATATCGCGCAATGTCCGGCCGCATAAGGGGCCCTTTTTTTCAATCGTCAATTTCCAGGTGTGTTCCTGAAGGTCATAGGTTTTTTCAAGCTGGCTGCCTGTCAATTTATTAGAGCGACGATTTTTTTTCGGTTCGCGGGCAGGCAGGAGTTTGTCCCCAAAAAAAGTGAGAAAGAGAACACCGCTGATGGCGATCAAACCGCCCGTTGGAAAAAAAGCCAGCACTGATAGCGGCCGCTGGGATGGGGTAGCGCTGATCAGCAAAGAGTTGGCAAGGATATTGGCGGTCGCAAAATACGTCGCCATGCCCCCCAGAAGGCTTCCATAGGAAACAGGAATAAGTAATTTTCCCGGATTGATATGGGTACGTTTGCTGACCTCGAGCGCACTGGGGATCAGCAACGCAGCCGCCGCAACATCATTCATAAATAAAGACAGCAAGGCAGCGGTAGAGGAAAATAAGAAAATCAATTTTCGCAGCGATGAACCACCGATGTTAATCAATTGGCGGCTGATCCAACGCGCAAATCCACTTTTCTCAAGCGCCGTGGTGAGGATAAAAATGCTGACCAGGGTAATCACTGCCTCCTGGCTGAATCCAGAAAAAGCAGACGCCGCCCATTCAACTTCGCCCGCGGGGCCAAACACACCGAGACCCACCAACTGGCCGATCCCAAGCAACAGGCAGATAGAGAGCGCCGCGATATCCATGCGCAAACGCCCGATGATAACCAAAAAGAGCGGCGCGGAAATTACAGCTATGATATACCATTGAGAAATCGTCATATTTTTTTCTGTGTTTTAAACAAATATTGATAACTAATTTATCCTACCACATTGAAAAAATTCATCAATAGAAAAATGACGATATTAAAAAACCGGTCCAAGCTAGAAACCCCGAAAAACAATCCGGTTTATATTTCGATATTTTTTGAAAACTCGTCCAGGTGGACTGCTTTGACCATTCCCACACTGTTGTATAAGTTTAACGCGTTCACATTTTCTGCCTCCACCGCAAGCCCAACTTTTTGGAAACCGCGCCGCCCAAAAACATGGAATGCCTGCTTAAGCAATTTCCGGCCGAGTTTTTTTCCGCGGTGGTCTTCCCGCACGGCCAGCTGGCGCACCCAACCGAGGCCATCATATTCAAAACACAGCGCGCAGCCGATGATCTCATTTTCAAATTCGAGGATGATCCATAATTCCGGAATAAAAATCAGAGGATTCATCATCCATGATTTCCACTCTTCAAATGGCTGCGGCAGATGCCCCGGTTTCGCAAAAGCATCCTGAATCAACGCATACAATACCGTATCATCCACGCCCAGCTTCACCTGGCGCACCTGGTATCCCCGGGGCCAATCCGGTGGTGGATCTTGAGGATCCAAATCGCGGTGCATATTAAAAAGGAATTTTGTGAGCGCATAGCCTGCCTGCGCAAGAATCTCTTTCTGGTATTGGGCAGTATCGGAAATATATTGGGCGATGGTCGTTTTACGCGTATCGGATATTTCTTGAATCATTGCCCGCGCGCGTCCTTCGCATAAAATCGTGAGCGCGAGGAATAGGTCGGTTTCTTCAGCCCCGGGGGCATCATACACCGAAGTGAACTTACCTTTTGTCCAGGGCAATACCGCGCCATACCCTTTCAAAACACGTTCCTTATCAAATGCCAACCAGGCATCCATTTGCAGGTTGATGCGCTCCCAATCGGCCTGAAGATCATTTAAATCCGAATCAGGGAAACCGACATCACGAATATCACAGGCAACCATTAAGTCGAAGACCGCATTAATATCTTTTGGGGATGGCCGGCGCAGGTAAAACCCTTCAAGCATAGAAAACCCTCACAACATAAATTTTGAAGCAAAAATTATATCATCCACATTCTTCAATCCCATCTAAATTGCGTAGAAGCAATCGTTGTTTCAGCAGGAACTTTATGACAATTGTCAGCAATAGATATGACATTTATTGACAAAGTAACGGAACTATGGCATAATCCGCCCAATTAAGCGTTAATACTATTTTAATAATAACGTAGCAGCGGAACGCCGAGATACAGGGCAGCGAACAGCCCGCCGCTGAACAGATAACAAGGTTAACATCCAGGAGGCCGGTTTGGAACAGCACAGAGCCGCCTCATAAAAATTGATAATGGCGATCATACTGAGAAGGAGGTATACCGGGAATACGATCTGATGCAGAAAAAGGAAAAAAAATAACGTCAAGTAGTAAAAGAAAAAACAACGTCAAAGGAGTTGTAGAAGATGAAGAAAAAAGTTTTATTTTCACTCGTAGTATTGTTTGCGTTGGTACTCGCTTCCTGTGCACCGGCAGCAGCACCCGCTGAAGAAGAAGCAGCACCTGCTGAAGAAGCAGCACCCGCTGAAGAAGCTGGCGATGATCCATGCGCAGGCGAATGGGGTTGCGCGGTTGTCCCGGAAGGCGAAACCATCAAAATTGGTATGAGCTCCCCGATGACTGGCCCATACGCTGACTTCGGTATCGATGCCGAAAACAGTGGTTTGATCGCTGTCGCAGATTTCGGCGATGTCGAAGGTTGGGAATTTGAATTGGTAGCGGAAGATGATGAGGGCGGCGCAGAAGGCGGCGCAGCAGTCGCTAACAAGCTCGTTGCCGATCCCACATTCGTTGCTATGGCAGGCCCATTGTTCTCCGGTGCCACCGCAGCAGCGATGCCGATCTATGGCGAAGCTGGCATTGCAATGATGTCTCCCTCCGCAACAGCCGCTTTCCTGACCCAGGAAGGTTCCGCAGTATTCAACCGTGTTCCATTCACCGACCCGATCCAGGGCGCAGGCGCAGCAGATTACATGTTCAACGAACTTGGTTTAACCAAGATCGCTGTTCTGCATGATGGTGAAGACTATGGTAAAGGTCTTGCCCAAACCGTCAAAGACGAGTTTGAAGCACTGGGCGGCACCGTCACCACCTTCGAAGGCATCACCGCCGGTGAAGCTGACTACTCCCCCATCCTGACCACTATTGCAGCAGACGCACCTGAGGCGATCTACTTCGGCGGTTACTCCGCAGAAGGCGCCGTGCTCGCAAACCAGATGAAATCCACCGGCCTTGAAGACGCACTCTTCTTCGGCTGTGACGGCACCTGGGGCGCAGACTTCCTGGCAAACGCTGGCGAAAACGCAGAAGGATCTATCCACGCGAATACCCGCAAGCCACCAGCATCCGAAGCAAAAGAAGCTTTTGATGCAGCCTATGAATCGGCATATGGTGTCGCACCTGTTGTCCTCTCACCATACTCATACAACAGCTATGACAGCACGACCATCCTGATGGAAGCAGTTGCCTCTGTCGCGTTCGTTGGCGACGACGGCTCGCTCTACATCCCGCGCGCAGAATTAGTTGATACCGTCCGCAATACAACCGACTACGTCGGCATCGGCGGCACGTACACATGCAGCGATATCGGTGAATGCAACAGTGAAGGCCCCGCATTTGAGCAAGTCGTAAATGGAGAATGGGCCGTTTTAGAGTAAGCATATTTATTTAGTACAATTTCACGCAGGGAGAGTGATCTCCCTGCGTGATTAATGTAAGGCATTATTAAAGTTTGGAGTTTTTTATGACCGCAAAACAAAAATCTGCCCAGGTAAAACAGCGAGACCTTAGCAAAATTACCCGCCCTATCTTCGGAGCACTTGTGGCCGCCTATGTCCTATGGCGGCTTTATACTGTATTCATCGTTGAGGCCAAATATGGCCCCCAGGTATGGACCTCGCTCTTGATATCCGGGCTCATCATTGGCGCTGTGTATTCCCTGATCGCCATCGGGTATACGCTGGTGTACGGTATATTATTAATGATCAATTTCGCCCACGGTGAAGTGATGATGTTTGGTGTTTACGCGGGCTATTTTGTGCTTGAGGCAGCAAAAGCCATTAAAGTTCCAACTGCCGCAAATCCGGATCTGGTTTTTGCGGACGCATATCCGGCATTTTCCATTCTTCTTGCATTTATTGGTGGCATGGGTATATCGGCCACAGTCGGTTATTTTCTGGAGAAGATCGCTTACCGCCCCCTGCGGAAAGCCCCGCGCTTGATCCCCTTGATCAGCGCGATCGGCGCATCCCTGGTTTTGCAGAACGTCTCATTGCTTCTGTTCAGCCCGCAGCTGCGCAACTATAACAACCCTAACGCTATGGCGCGCGGTAACGGGTGGAAAGTCATCATCAATGAACTTCCCGTAAACGTACCCTACACTGGTGTATTCACACTGATCTTATCCGTAGTCTTAATGCTTGGATTGCTTTATCTGGTGAAGAACACGCGCCTGGGTAAATCGATGCGTGCTGTCGCGATGGATAAAGACACGGCTGCCCTGATGGGTATCAACGTCAATCAAACAATCAGCAGCACCTTCCTGATCAGCGGCGCACTGGCCGGCGCGGCAGGCGTAATGTGGGGTTTGCATAACGGACAGGTGTATAACACCGTCGGATTCATACCCGGTATCAAAGCCTTTACTGCAGCTGTCCTGGGCGGCATTGGCAACATCCCCGGGGCGATGTTAGGCGGAATGATCCTGGGCCTGGTTGAATCAGTCGGACCCACCGCGTTAGGAATCAGCTATCAACTCAAAGACGTGATCGCATTCGCAATCCTGATCTCCATTCTTATTTTCAAGCCATCCGGGATCCTGGGTGAGGTGCTTGCGGAGGAGAAAGTATGAAAAACCAACAAACGCGAGACATTATTCAAAAAGGTTTTATTTTCGCAATTCTCATCATTTTCGTGATGACCATCGGTTTTCATGAAATTGCAGCCGCACTCGTCAGCCGGATTTTCGGGGTCAGCGTGAAACGCGGCAGCGTTGCCGAGCTGCGATACATGCTGTATTTCTTTGGCTTGTATGCTTTTATTACCGGATGGGCCAATATCCGCAAAGAAGGCGCGTGGCCGCAGAAATTTCTACAGGGACTGCTCACAAGTGTATTTGCCGGCTTTGTTGTTGCACTATTTGACATATTACTGGTTTTCCTGGTCAATAACAGCATTGATATCCGTCAATATCTAACAGCTTTTTCCATCCCGAGTATGTCCTATTTTCTCTTTGAAAAAGGGACAGCTGGTCCACTTTATCATCTGGGGTATTTCATTGTTTTTGGCGGAATCGGTGCTGTGCTGCATACACTTTGGATATCTGATACGGCACAGCAAGTATTTGAAAAAATCAGAAATTCTATCCAAGCATTTTTTTCCAAAGCAAATAATGCAATGCCGCCCTTTTTACGAAAATACGGTATGTATTTCCTACTGGCAGCTACCGCCATCGTTCTGTACATTTTGCCGCGGTTGTGGGGATCTTATATAAACTTCGTAGTCGGTCTGGTTGGTTTGTATGTTATCGCGGGGATAGGGTTGAATATTATCGTCGGCCTGTCCGGCCAGTTGATGCTTGGGTACGCTGCATTCTTTGCTATGGGCGCGTATAGTGTCGCGCTGCTGAATGCACCGGTACCGCATAATATCCTGCTCGGTTTTTGGCCATCTATCCTGATCGCAGTGGCCATCGCTGTGCTGGCAGGGATGCTGCTCGGACTCCCCCTGATGGGGCTGCGGGGTGACTATCTGGCCATTGTCACACTCGGGTTCGGCGAAATCATTCGTATTTTGCTCAAAAGCGACCTGCTCGAGGACATTACGGGAGGCCCGCGTGGAATCAACGATATCAAAGGCCCGACACTGTTTGGCCAGCCTTTTTCAAATGATATCCAGTTTATGTATATCATCTTCGTGGCTGTCGCCCTGACCATTTTTATCTATTTACGTTTACAAGATTCACGCACCGGGCGCGCATGGCTTTCGATCAAAGAAGACGCCATCGCCGCCCAGGCAACCGGCGTTAATCTGAAAAAATACAAATTACTTGCTTTATGCATTGGCGCGGCATTCGCTGGCCTGGCAGGTGGTATCGCTGCCGCCCGCAACCAGTTTACAGGGCCAAACGATCATTCACTCCTCGTTTCAATGAACGTACTCAGCATCGTGATCGTCGGTGGTATCAACAGCGTTCCCGGCATCATCCTGGGCGCTTTCACGCTAAAAGGGTTGCCTGAGATCCTGCGAGAAGTGGAAAATTACCGCCAATTAGCATTTGGTGTGCTGCTGATCGTGATGATGATCAAGCGGCCAAATGGTTTGTGGCCCGCATCACGCCCACACTATGAAAAACAGGACTGCCCGGACGATGGGGGTAAGAATGTTGGAAAGGAGCGGAAAAATGACTGATCTGATCATCGAGACGAATGAAGTTTCCAAGGTCTTTGGCGGCTTGACCGCGGTCAACAAAGTTGACCTGCAAATCAAACGCGGCTCTATTTACGCGATCATTGGCCCTAACGGAGCGGGCAAGACCACGCTTTTCAACTGCATTTCCGGTTTTTACACGCCCGAATTTGGTGAGATCCTCTTTTCGGGGAATCCGATCCAGGGTTTTACGACTGACTTTATCGCCGGACAGGGCATATCCCGCACTTACCAGAACATCCGCTTGTTCAGCAATTTGACCGCGATCGAGAATATCATGGTCGGCCAGCACACAAAACTGGAAACCGCATGGTGGGACGCGATCATCACAACCCCACGGTTCCGCAGAGAAAACACTCGTTCACGCGAGGACGCGCTTTACTGGCTTGATTTTGTCGGCCTGAAAGGATTTGGCGATTACCTGGCTTGCAACCTGCCTTATGGTATGCAGCGCCGACTGGAACTTGCCCGGGCGTTGGCCAGCGATCCCGCGCTGATCCTGCTTGATGAACCGACTGCCGGCATGAACCCGCAGGAAACGGAAGAGATGATGGCATTTATCCGTTCCATCCGGGAAAAACTGGAGAAATCGATCATTCTGATCGAACATGATATGCGCGTTGTGATGGGTATTTCTGACAAGATCAGCGTGCTTGACTACGGCACAAAGATCGCAGAGGGCCCGCCCAAAGAAATTCAGGCCAATGAACGCGTGATCGAAGCGTACCTGGGACCTGGCGGTGCGGCGCTTGCCAAGAAATATCAAAATCGTAAACGGAAGAGTAAAAATGCTTAAAGTCAAAAATTTACATGTCCACTATGGCGCTATTCATGCCCTGCAGGGTGTCAGCTTTCATCTGAACAAAGGCGAGATCGTCGCGCTGATCGGTTCAAATGGGGCCGGAAAATCGACATTATTAAATACCATTTCCGGTATCCTGGATGTGACCGAAGGATCGGTCAGCTATTTAGATGAGACCATCACGGGCGTGCCCCCACAGGATATCGTCCGCAAAGGCATCATCCACGTTCCTGAGGGACGCAAGATCTTCGCGTCAATGACTGTTTTAGAAAACCTGGAAATGGGCGCTTTCAGCGTCGAATCAAAGTCAGTGATCACCCAGCGCATTGAAGAGATGTTTGAACGCTTCCCCCTATTAAAGGAGCGCAAAAAACAGCTTGGCGGGACCCTGTCTGGCGGTGAACAGCAAATGCTGGCAATCGCCCGCGGGTTGATGGCTGGCCCAGAATTGATCCTGCTTGATGAACCGTCGATGGGCCTGGCCCCGGTTCTGGTTGAACAGACATTTGATATCATCGAAGAGATCAACAACTCCGGAACCAGCATTCTTCTGGTTGAGCAGAACGCACAAATGGCACTTTCGATCGCGGACAGGGCTTATGTTCTGGAAACCGGCCGGGTCGTTTTGGACGGTAAAGCCAACGAAGTGATGAACAATAAGATGGTGATCGAAGCCTATCTGGGCGTTTAGCGAAATAAGGTAAAAATACATTTTGAGCCGGAGGATCTCCGGCTCTTTTTTTTGTGAATTAACTAATTCGTAAAATCGTTAACAATCCGATAAACTTACCTCAAATTATCTTTAATAAAAATCGATTATTATCAACGTATGAAAAAACCTCGCGTGTTATTCTTATGTACAGGTAATTCTGCCCGCAGTCAAATGTCTGAGGCGTTTTTACGGAAGTATGGAGACGAGCGGTTTGAGGTGCACAGCGCTGGGCTGGAGCCAACCGTTATCAATCCTTACACTGTCAAAGTATTAGAAGAAATTGGAATCGACACCAGCAGCCAGCACGCCAAATCATTAAACACATATTTTGGAAAAACACATTTCAGTTATTTGATCACGGTGTGCAGCAAGGCCGAGGACCGCTGCCCGACGTTTCCCGGTATGGGAAAAAGACTGCATTGGCCATTTGAAGACCCCGCAGCGTTTGAAGGATCAGACGAAGAAAAAACCGAGAAGTTCCGGGAGATCCGAGACCAAATTGAAGCAAAAGTCAAAGATTGGGTCGCGTCTTTCAGTGAAGAATCATCATTAAATTGATTTCCCCCTTCCATTATGCTGCCGGTCCATAGGACCGGCAGCAACCATTTTAACAACTTGTATAGATATATTCCATACAATTTCATTAAAATGATTGTATGAAAACAAAATCACTTGAATTTGATATCAGAGGGATGGATTGCGCCGACTGCGCAAACCATGTTCACCACGCAATTCGCGCTGTGCCAAAAGTAAAAAACGCTGAAGTATTTCTTGGCGCGGAGAAAGCGATTGTCTATTTCGAAAATGATCCGCCCTCACTGGAAGCTATCCAAAAATCCGTAAAAAATGCGGGGTATGAAGCAGTGATCGACAGCGATTTGGACACTAAAGAAAAGGCAGGTTCAAATCTCCAATCGTTTGGTAAAACATCCATCATTCTTTTTATCGGCATCGTGCTTTTCGTTCTCGTAGTCTCAATTCTCGGCGAGCAGCTGGGATATATCGCGCTATTGCAGCGCGCCATTCCCTGGTATGTATGGCTGACCGCCATCCTGGCAGGCGGATGGCCAGTTTTCAGACAAGTAGTGAACGCGATCGCAAGGGGGCGCATCATCTCGCATACATTGATGACCGCCAGTATGCTGACAGCTATGATCGTGGGTGAGTGGGCAACTGCGCTACTGATCGTTCTCTTTATGCGCCTGGGTGATTTCATCGAAAAAAACACCACCGAAAAAGCACGCCAAGCCGTACGGTTGCTGCGTCAGACCGCCCCACAAACAGCACATCAGATCATTGATGGACAAGAAAAAGAGGTGCCCATATCAGCGCTTCATATTGGTGATGTCGTCCAGGTTAAACCGGGAGAATCGATACCAGTTGATGGCACGATCATTGCTGGCGCTGCTGTGGTTGACCCATCCGCTATCACTGGAGAAAGTATGCCAGTGGAAAAATTCGCGGGGGACAGCGTGTATGCGGCAACCACCCTGACCACAGGT
>CAZDIS010000003.1:31710-37176 GCA_964505585.1 uncultured Pelolinea sp.
CGAAACAATGGGCGCGGGAAAAGAGAGCTTATTCGGGCGTATCATCACGATGGTGGAAGAAGCGGAATCAAACCGGGGAGAGGTCCAGAGCGTGGCGGATCGATTCTCGTCTTATTACCTGCCGATTGTGGCGGCGATAGCTGCGATCACCTTTATCATCAGCGGGAATGCCATCGCCGCCGCCGCCGTGATGGCTGTATCCTGTTCCTGCTCTTTTTCACTCGCTACGCCGGTCGCCATGCTTGCCTCCATCGGTAACGCGGCACGAAGAGGGCTGCTGTTTAAAGGCGGAAAATACATTGAGAATATCGAAAAAATCGATACGCTATTTATTGATAAAACCGGCACCCTGACCCTCGGGCAGCCGACAATCACAGACTTACATATCATGGATGGTTTCACTGAAAAGGAAGTCATTCAGATGGCCGCCGCTGTTGAGCAATTTTCCGAACACCCGTTGGCCGCCGCTGTGCTGCGGATGGCAGATGAAAAGGGCTTATCGCTATTGACCGCTGAGAATTTTGTGAGCCATATCGGGCAGGGCGTCTCGGCCCGGACCAACGGAACAATGGTGGAGATCGTGAATTTGCCACAAAGCGAAGGGGTAAGACAACTACCGCAAATTGAACGGATGCATGCTGAGGGTAAAACGCTGTTGTACATTTCAATTGATGGACATCCTGCTGCCATTATGGGCGCTGAGGACATTTTGCGGTCGGACGCGAAGGAAGCCATTAAACAGATCAAAGGTATGGGTCTGGAGGATATTACGCTGATCAGCGGCGACAACCCGCAAGCCGTCCGCCATATCGCTGACCAATTAGGTATCGCGTTCATCGCTGAGATGCAACCACAGGAAAAAATCGCTACCATCAAAGCAGCACAAAGCAAAGCAAAACGGGTGATGATGATCGGTGATGGTGTCAATGACGCGCCCGCACTGGCACAGGCGGATATTGGCATCGCCATGGGCGCGACAGGAACCGATATCGCGATCGAAACCGCCCACATCATCCTCCTGCGGGAAGATTGGGAGCTGATTCCGGAAGCCTTCCGAATAGCGCAACGAACAATGCGCATTGTGAAGTTAAATATCGCCTTTACAGCGTTCTATAACCTGATCGGCATCTCTCTGGCGGCTGCCGGATTACTCGCGCCAGCTGTCGCCGCCGCGATGCAATCCATCCCGGATATTGGGATCATGGCAAATTCCGCCAGGCTGCTCAAAAGAAAATAAAAAAGGCACCTGTTTTCTGATGCCTGTTGATTAAACTACGCACCAGCCAGCCAATGGACGACGTTCTGCCAGAGCCTGGCATATCCCGGCCATTGCGCAAATAATCCTGGGCACCAATGCGGACCGATATCCGAAGCCCAGATCAAGGTTCGCCCTTTTCCGACTTCCCGCACCGCCAGCAGTGGATGTCCGCCAACTTTGGCCACCAGGTGCGCGTCGGGCTTAAGCTGTAGTTCATTGAACCCCAGCAAAACTGGCCAATTATCTCCCATACCCGCGACCAATGCATGTTTGCTGTCGATGATCTCAGGTTTGGCGCCTTCAGGCGACTCCACCCGGTCATCAAACGTATAAATATCCACCGGCAACACCGCTTCAATCGGCGACCGGTAATACTTCGCGGAAGCATAAATACCGGAAAATGAAAGATAACCGCCGCACATCAACAGCCCGCCGCCATCCTGCACCCACTGTGCCAATAGTTTGAGACGGTTGGGCGAGGATTGCCCGCCGCTCCAGGTCTCGGGCGGCAACAGCAGTGAATTCGCGCCGATATCGCTGAGGCCGACGACATCATATTGCTGCAGTTCCTCCAAACTTTTTGGAAAATCGACAGGCGCGAGATGGCCGGGCATATGCATAAAATCGATATCCGTGCCTTCAAATGCGGGTTCCAGATATTCCACGCCCGTTTCATAGACCGTGCTGGAAAAGAAATCCCAGCCTTTATAATGTGTGCTGGATGATACCCAGGACTCTCCTGCTAATAAGAATTTTATTTTTGCCATGATCACCTCATTATTTCTTTTTAATATGAATTTAACCGTTGAACAAACAAAAGTATTATATGATTAATCAACATGAACAAACAGAAAACTGTCGTCGCGTGCGCGCTGGGCGAATGCGTGCATGTCGCCGGCGTAACACATTTCCTACAATTGGCTGAACAGGCGGGCTGGCGAACCGTCTTTCTCGGCCCGGCGGTCTCCATAGAAAAAGCCATTGCGCGCGCGAGAGATGAAGAAGCTGATCTTCTGGCTGTTTCCTACCGGTTGACACCGGATACCGGCGAACGCCTTCTGGCCCAATTCGCGGAAAGCGCGGACCACCTACGTGAAAACGGCACCCAGTTCGCATTCGGCGGCACCCCACCTGTGGCAGAACGGGCTGAGCGGATCGGGTTTTTCGATAAAGTGTTTAACGGATCGGAAACATACGAAGAGACACTCACCTTCCTGCGCGGAGAATCAGCCCCAGGCCAATCAGCGGACTTTTATCCTCAAAACACACTGGAACGGATCCAATGGAAAGCGCCTTATCCGCTCCTTCGGCATCATTTTGGGCTGCCCACCATGGACGCAACGATCGAGGGCATTAAGCGCATCTCGGAAGAAAAAGTGCTGGACGTGATCTCGCTCGGCATCGACCAGGACGCGCAGGCAAATTTCTTCCACCCGGAACGGCAGGATGTACGCAAGACCGGCGCGGGAGGTGTCCCTGTCCGCAGCGCGCAGGATTACCGCGATTTATATGAAGCCAGCCGCAGGGGAAACCATCCGCTGATGCGCACCTATTCAGGCACCGATGATTTCCTGGCATTGGCAGAAATGTACGTTGAAACCATCAACATCGCCTGGCCGGCAATACCGCTATTCTGGTTTAATCAGATGGACGGCCGCGGACCCTGGGACCTGGCGGGCAGCATCCGCCAGCACCAATTAGTGATGGCATATTATGGTGAGCGAGGTATCCCGCTGGAAGTAAACGAAGCACACCATTGGGGGATGCGCGACGCGCCGGATGTAATATTTGTTGTTTCCGCCTTTTTATCAGCGTATAACGCTCGGGCATATGGGGTAAAAGACCATATTGTGCAAATGATGTTCAACAGCCCGCCGGGCACATCTGACGCGATGGATCTGGCAAAGATGAGCGCCGTGCTGATGATGTGCGCTGATCTGGAAAGGGACGATTTCCGCGTATGGCGCCAGACCCGCACCGGCCTGCTCAGTTACCCGCTGGAAGAGAACGCCGCGCGGGCACACCTGGCAGCCAGTATTTACACTCAGATGGCGCTGATGCCGCACATTGTGCATATTGTCGGCCACAGCGAAGCCCACCACGCGGCGACAGCTGGTGACATCATTGATGCCGGAAAAATGGCACGGCGGGCGATCGAAAACGCCCTGCGCGGGCAGGCGGACATGCTGAGTGATCGTAAAATCCAGGAGCGAAGAGCGCATCTGATCCAGGAAGCACAGATCACGCTACAGGCGATCAAGCACATTGCGAAATCAGATCGCACAGATCCGCTCACGGATGAAGAATGCCTGGCCGCAGCGGTCGAAAAAGGCATCATGGACGCGCCGCAATTGAAGAATAACCCTTTCGCAGCTGGTACAATCAATACACGTATTATCAACGGCGCCTGTGAGGCGGTTGACGACAGCGGCAATATCATTTCGGAATCCGAACGCCTGGCGCAGTACCTATAAATAATCCGGAGGGAAGCATGGCAATTCCAACACGCTATACAGTCGTAGGGGCAGGGCATGGCGGCAAATCGATGGCCGCACACCTGGCTTTGATGGGAAAAGAAGTGACGGTATATAACCGCACCTTTTCGCACATTGAGATCCTATCGAAACGCAAGGGGATCGAGCTGGACAGCTACGAAGGCGGTCCGCGCGGTTTCGGCAATATCAACAAAGCGACTTCGGACATGAAAGAAGCGTTGCGGGACGCACAGGTTGTGATGCTGGTGGTGCCTTCCTCCGCGCACTCAGACCTGGCAAAAGTCATGGCGCCCTATTTACAAGATGGGCAGATCATTATCCTCAACCCCGGGCGCACCTTTGGCGCGATTGAATTTGATATGGTGCGGCGCAAAGCCGGCAGCACAGCAAACATCATGCTGGCAGAGGCGGAGACATTCATATACGCCAGCCGCGCAGACGGGCCAGCGCAGGGCCGCATTTTCCGCATCAAGGAAGCGGTACCGATGGCCGCCCTGCCCGCAGTCCACACCGATGAAGTTCTGGAAGCGATAGCCGATGTGTATCCGCAATTCATCAACGGCATCAATGTGCTGCATACCGGCATGAATAACATGGGCGCGATCTTCCACCCCGCACTGACGATACTTAATGCCGGCAGAATCGAATCCACCCACGGCGATTTCCAATTCTATATTGACGGAGTCACGCCATCCGTGGCAACCGTGTTAGAAGCGCTGGACCGGGAACGGGTGACGGTCGCGTCCTCGCTTGGCATTCGCGCCCGCACAGCCATGGAATGGTTGGAACTTGCCTATAACGTACGCGGAAAGGATTTGCACGAGGCGATCCACAACCAGACTGGATATTTCGGCATCAAAGCGCCCGCCACTCTGTACCACCGCTATATCTTCGAGGATGTGCCCATGAGCCTGATGCCATTGGCTTCGATCGG
This sequence comes from uncultured Pelolinea sp., assembly GCA_964505585.1. Taxonomy (GTDB): domain Bacteria; phylum Chloroflexota; class Anaerolineae; order Anaerolineales; family Anaerolineaceae; genus Pelolinea. The sequence goes on from CAZDIS010000003.1 coordinate 36,398, forward strand.
CAATCAATACGGGATCAAGGTGCGCACAATGGAAAGCATCATCCGCCTGGCCTGCATCATCCACCAGACCGATTATTACCGCCGCGGGCGGACGATCGAGAAACTGGGCATCAAAGATCTAAGCGTGGGCGAATTGAAACGCTATGTGAATGAAGGCGTGCTTGACTAAAAAGCGCGCCAGGCACATTTCTTGCATCCAATTAGATGTATAGAGATTGATATTCATTTTAATTTGGCTATAATAGGTGTACAAATAGAACATCTCGCAGCCATACAGAATATCTTTGGATAAAAGAGAAAGACTTTAGCGAGGAGGAAGTTATGAAAAAAAGAATAACATTGGCCATGGCGTTGATCTTGATGGCGGTATCGGTAACCCCGGTGTTCGCAGCTGAGCCATCTACGGAAATTCTTGCAGTTGTAGAAGATGTATCTGTTACGGTTCAGACGTATAGTTTCCCGGCAAATCACACTTTCCATGTGTACATGGGATTTAATGGTACTATGGGAATTAATGGATATTTAGTTTCAAAATTAACAACCGGTGAAGGTGGCTCCTTCAAAGCAAAATTCCTAATTCCAAAGGAGTTGGCGGGGGAAGAAATAATCACTATCGGTTTTCAGAGCATCACAGATAGTAAATATTACAGGAATGGTTGGTTCTATAATGATTCCGAAGCAGATAATAGTTCTAACACCGGTGCAACAACATCAACCCACCTGCATATGATTTCCAGTTCTAGTTGATCTAAAATCTCAATCAAATCCAATACTTCAAA
>CAZDIS010000004.1:0-36477 GCA_964505585.1 uncultured Pelolinea sp.
CAGCCGGTAATATTATGTTCTATTGCTGTGTTATATACAAACGGCCGGAACCCCACCCCCTGGACGATACCTTTTATCTGAATATGTCTTGTAGAAATACCGGACATTAGGTTGCCATTACTTCCTGAAGGACCCAACGGGTCCACGCATCAAATCCCTGGCCGGATTTGCATGACAATTCGAAGAAACTAATTCCCGGGTTCAATGCTGTGACCCCTGCTTTGAAGTAGTCAATATTGAAATCAACGTAAGGAATGAGATCAATTTTATTAAGCACTAATGCGTCCAGCCCACGATAAATGGCAGGGTATTTATAAGGTTTATCATCACCTTCCGGTATGCTCGCGATAACGATGTTCTTATGCTCACCTAACCGAAAAGCGGCAGGGCAAACAAGATTTCCTACATTTTCGATGATGAGTAGATCAATTTCCGTCAGGTTGAGAGAATCGAGCCCGAGTCTGACCATGTTGGCATCTAAATGACAGTCTCCACCGGTGTTGATCTGGACGACTGGAATATTTAAGCTGCTGATCTTGTCCGAGTCGATGGTGACAGGCGCAGTATCGCCTTCAATTACCGCAATTCGTATTTCATCGGCTAATGCTTCGATTGTGCGCATGATCAGGCTTGTCTTCCCTGAACCAGGTGAAGCCATCACATTTATAGCGGTTATGCCTTTAGAATCCAGAAAAGATTGGTTCTGCTGCGCAAGGTCATCATTTGCGCTGAGAATCTTTTGAACAATCTGGACCGTTTGCTTGGAATTATTCATAATCTTCTTTTTCAATTTCAATGCTTTCTAGAAGGAATTCATCTCCTTGTATGGTTACTAAATTCATACCCTGACAGCGAGGGCAGGGAATTAATTCATCTTCCATTTCAAATTGATGCATACAATGCTGGCACTCAAATTTGGCAGGAATTCTTGTGAAGTCTAACCTGGACCCTTCACAGATAGTTTCTTTTGAAATGATGTCCCAATAGAATTGGACGCTGTCATCAATGATCCCGGATAGTTTTCCGATCTTTATAATAAGCACAGCTACTCTTTTAGCGTTTTGCTGTTCACCAATTTCGCTGGCGGTTTTCAGCAAGGCTTCGGTAACTGACAATTCGTGCATAGCCAAATTATACTATTAAGGTAAAAAATACTATAAAAATCATAATTATTCGAGAAATTCAGATCGCAACACATGAATCGCTTTATCAACCAGCTCGGATGTTTTCTCAGAAAGACTGCGATCAAAACCGAATTTGTATCCTCTGATTGACAAAAGCCAAGCCTCTGGCGCTTTCCCAACCAATGATTTGGCTACTGCAAGGCAGGATGATGGGGAAAAATGGTGGGTGAAAGGGGAGTGTTGAAAATCCGCCTTAAGTGGTTGAAGTTTTAATTCTTCTTCGATCTCCGCGGTATGCGCATCGATAAAGACTACTTGATCGTATTCGGCGACCAGATCGGCATATTCCGGGAGCAACTGAAAGTTGAATATCACATCAGCCTTTTCGTTTAAGTGAATCACATCAGATGAAAAAATCAGATCCTCGTCAATTTTCTCAGCGGCAAATAATTCCTTAAAGATGTGATAAGCGGCCCCATCATCACCTCGATCAGGGTTGCCATATCCAAAAAGTAATAATTTTTTATTCATAATAATCCAATAAAAATGCCGCCATTATTCTGACGGCATAATTATATTTTACTTGTTCAACTTGCCGATCAACCTCTTTTTAATTCCTTGACCAGGTTGCCTTCACTATCAAGAATATCCACGATCATAGGCATTTGGCCGACAGCGTGTGTTGAACAGGAAAGGCACGGATCATGCGCGCGGATTGCAGCTTCAACGCGGTTGAGAAGCCCTTCATGTACTTCTGCTCCGGTAATATATGTTTTTGCTACTGAATCCACTGCTTTGCTCATAGCCCAATTATTATGACCAGTAGCAACGATCAAATTGACTTTTTCTACCTGGCCGTTCTCTTTGACTTTGTAATGATGCAGCAGCGTTCCACGGGGTGCTTCAATGACGCCCACACCTTCGCCTTTAAAATTCTGTTTTGTGTTCATAATATCTCGACCGAGGATATCCGCATCATCTAATAGTATTTTTACACGCTCAATTGCAAAAAGTATCTCTATAAGGCGTGCGTAGTGATAATGGAGCGTGTTCTCGATCGGTTTGCCATCATTCATCGCACGGTATGCTTTGAATTCCTCATTTGCCAACGGTGTATCGATCTGATCGATCGCATTTAATCGACCCAAAGGTCCTACCCGATAGACGCCATCCGGGTATCCCATTTTTTTGTAATAGGGGAATTTTAGGTAGGACCAATCTTCCACATGTTCAGAAATATAATCGAGATAGTCGTTAGAATCGAATTTCTCTAGCTGTTTGCCATCCTGGCCGACAAGGCGGATATCACCCTGATAAAGCTCAAGGCTATTTTCCGGTGTGACCAGCCCCATATATCCTGTCTTGAATACAGCAAATTTATCAATGTCTTCTTGATTTTTAGCTGCCCAATCCTTGAAGATGCCGAGCCCCACCTGGGTGATCGTGATCATTTCATCGATGTCTTTAAGGATTTCATCACGTAATTGGCTGGAAAATGCTTTGTTGACTCCACCGGGAATTGCAAAAGTGGGGTGAATTTTTCGCCCGCCAACTTTCTTTATGATTTCCTGGCCGAATTTTCTGAGCGCAACTGCTTTCAGAGCCAGGCTAGCGTCGGCATGGATCAGGCCAACCACATTACGGGTGGCCGGGTCTGAATCGAATCCGAGTATGAGGTCAGGACCGGCAAGTTCAAAGAAGTGCATGCCATGGCTTTGAATGATTTGCCCCATGTGCATGAGATCACGCAACAGTGTTGCCGTACGGGGTGGGGGTGAACCCATCACAATGTCGCCAGCTAATGCAGATCCCAGGTGATGACTGACTGGACAAATCCCGCAGATACGGGGTGTGATGGAAGGCATTTCAAACACCATCCGGCCTTCACAGAATTTTTCAAAACCACGAAATTCATTGACATGGAAGTAAGCATGGTCAACCATGCCTTCTTCATTCATGTTAATCGTCACTTTTGCATGGCCTTCAATCCTGGTGACGGGTTCAATTGTTATTTTTTGGGCAACCATATTTACCTCTCTTAATTCCACGTTAGATTATTGTTTTCAAGTTTCGGTATTCTTCCCTGGGCTAACTCTACTAAAACATAGAAGATAATATCGGCGTTTGGCGGGCAGCCGGGGACAAATAGATCTACTTTGACTATATCATGCACCGGCCTTACAACAGTCATTTTTGCTAACTCTGGATTTGCCGGGATCTTTCCGCTATCGTCTGTGCTGGGTGTATCAACGTAAGCACGATTTAGGGCTTCTTCGATCGTGAAAAAATTCCGCATGGCAGGAACACCGCCAAAAACGGCACAATCACCGAGTGAAACCAGAATCTGGCACCTATCACGCATCCGCCTGGCAACCTCTTCATTGTAGGTGTTAGTGATACCACCTTCAAGTATACCGACGGTCACACCCTCTTTGTCGGGTTCCTTAAAGTCTGTGATGGGCGTTGCCCTCAAATCGACCAGCTCAACTAAATCAACAATCCGCTCATCAATATCTAAAAAAGACATATGGCATCCTGCACATCCTCCGAGCCAATCACTTGCAACAGTTGGTTTTGCCATTCGCATTCTCCTCTACTTAGCGATCAAAACTGGGGAGGTGGATTTATCTAATTCCTTTTCCCATGCAGTTTTACTTTTGATATTCAACGCAGCACTCAGTTTTTCCACTGCTTCTTCATTTGTTAAGACATTCTCGGGTGCTTCAAGGGCGGATTTCTGCTCAAGGATATGCCCATCAAAATTAATAACATGGCCATCCTGTTCCAGCCAATTCTTGACAGGCAGGATCACATCAGCGCCAGCGGTTAGGGCAGAAACGTAACTGCTGAACACAATTTTGTGGCTTGCTTTTTCAAATTTTTGTTCAGCACATTGTGATAGTTCTTCATCCCCGAGCATCATGACGACTAACTCGCCTTTTAATTCTCCCGAGGATTCAAATCCTAATGCAGCCGCGCCAACGCTGTTGATATTTCCTTTCGTCGACAGCAATTTGGCATTAATTCCCTTGGCTAATTCGAGTGCGCTACTAACTACCGCTTCACTCTCCTGGATGTCATCCCGTGATCCAAATAGGATCATCGTATTTTCTGAAGAAACGATTGCATCTATAGCAGCTTGAAGCATTGCCGAGTCTAAACCAAATTTTTCGGCGACTGCCTGTGTTTCGATTGATTTATTCACTAGTTTTTCAACATCAGCCAGGAATGCCGCCAGAGATTCATCCGCAATACTCATGGTATGTGTTGCGAAATGATCCAATCCTGTTTCCCTGTCGGAAAATTGAATAAGGGTTGCGCCCTCGGGAATTTGTCGTTTTGCAAAGAAACTCAGGACTTGGTGATCCTTGGTTACATCTTCACCAAATGTAATGAAACAGTCGGCATCTTTCAATTCGTCAATTTTCCCTTCAAATACACCACCTTCCGCCATCCCCTTTTTGTAAATTGCTGAGATTGCCTGGCAATCTTCAGTAGTCAAGAAACCCTGGGCATCAAATACATCGCATAGTTCTTTGAATTTTGCCAATGCTTCCATTGAGATACGGGTGGAGGCAACGCCAGTGAAGTTCCCTTTATTTTTTGTGATTAGATCTGCGGCTGTTTTGAGCGCATCTTCCCAGGTGGATGCCTTACATTTGCCGTCTAACTTCACCATGGGTGTAAGCAAGCGTTCCCGTTCTTCTATCATCGGGTGGAAGCGGCCAACATCACACAATAGCCCATTGTTTATTTCGGCATCCCAATCGCCCTCGATACGTACCAGGCGATTGTCACGCGTAAGCACTTCAATTCCACATCCGACACTGCAACCCATGCATGTTGTTTTTGTTAACTCGACATCAGTTTCTTTGCCCTGGTATGCACTCCAGCGGTCAATGAGTGATCCGGTTGGACATACCTGAACGCAGGTGCCACAGCCGATACAAGAGCTTTCGCCCAGCGGGAGCCCAAGATCAGCAACCAATGTGCTATCTGCTCCGCGCTCTTCAAAACCGAGTGTAAAGTTACCAACAAGTTCACCGCACGCACGCACGCAGCGACGGCACAGAATGCACCGGTTGTGTTCAAGAATAATAAACGGGTGTGAGGCATCTAACGGGTATTGCTGCCAATTTGGTTGGATCGGCCAGTGTGTCATTCCCTCATCGTATGCTGAGTTTTGTAATTCACAATCGCCGCCGCTGACCTGGCAATAGGGGCAAAAGTGGTTTCTTTCGCTGAAGATCATCGAAAGAACAAATTTTCGCGCATCATGAATTTTTTCCGAATTCGTTTTCACAACCATGCCATCAGATACGGGCAGGGTGCAGGAGGGCTGTAAAGTACGTGCACCCTCAACCTCGACTAAACATAATCGGCACCCTCCGTATGGTGTCAATTCCGGATGGTCACATAGGGTTGGGATATCAATTTCCAACTGCCGTGCCGCATTCAGGACGGTTGTACCGTTTTTTACATCTGTTGTTTTTCCATCTATTGTAATTTTTGCCATCTCTTCTCTCTTCTCCCAATTAATTCAATGCCGGCATTACGCCACTCATGGCGCATATGCCTGCAGGACATTCTTTGTTATTGATATGGGCTTCAACTTCTTCGTTGAAATGGTTGATAATGTCTTTCAATGGTGATCCGGCGGTTTGGCCTAATCCACAATTAGACATTTCATATAACCATTTGCTGATTTCTTTCATATCTTCCAGGTCCTTTGGTGTGCCCAGACCTTCAGAAATTTTTGTCAAGATTTGGTAAGCCCGCTGGTTGCCTATTCTGCAAGGATTGCACTTCCCACAGCTCTCGAACCGGAAGAAGTTCAATAATACCTTTGCCAGGTCAACAACGCATGTTTCTTCGCTGCAAATGAGCAATGCACCGGATCCCATAGCTACGCCTTCTTTGGCGAATGAATCATAGTCCATGGGTACATCTTGTAGATCTGCGGGAATGATCGAGCCGCTGGACCCGCCGGTTTGGGCTAATTTGAGTTTTGCACCATTTTTCATCCCTTTAGCATAGATCGAGATCACTTCACGCAGGGTGATACCCATCGGTACTTCAATTAAACCGGTCACATTGACGTTACCCAAAATGGTATACACTTTTGTGCCTGCGCTGGAGGCGCTGCCAAAAGATTTAAACCAATCGCTGCCGTTGCGGATGATCGGTGCGACATTTGCGAGTGTTTCAACATTATTTACAAGAGTTGGTTTATCCCATAATCCATTGGTTGTTGGATAGGGTGGGCGTGGTCGTGGTTCTCCCCGTTTTCCTTCCATTGATTCAATCAAGGCGGTTTCTTCACCGCAGATATACGCTCCAGCACCAGCATGAATATGAAGGTCAAAACTGAAATCTGTGCCGAAAATATGCTCTCCGAGGAACCCTAATTCTTTAGCTTGTTGAATTGCGTTTAGCAGACGGGTTTGGGCAAGGCCGTATTCACCGCGCACATAAATATATCCTTCGTTTGCACCGACGGCGTATCCTGCAATGACCATTGATTCGATAATACTGTGCGGGTCGCCTTCCAGAATCAATCGGTCCTTGAAGGTGCCTGGTTCGCTCTCGTCGGCATTACAAATGACATATTTCTTCTCCGCTTTTGCGGAGGCAACAAATCCCCATTTAGAACCGGTTGGGAAACCCGCTCCGCCTCGGCCGCGAAGGTTACTGTTTTTCATCTCGTCAATCACCTCTTGCGGGGTCATTTCCGTAAGAGCTTTGCCAAGGGCTGAATAACCATCATGAATCACGTATTCTTCGATTGAATCCGGATCGATCACACCTGCGCGTTCGAGAACAATGCGCTGCTCAGCCGGGAGGGTGCCCTCTCTCGCGGCAATCCAGGATATTGGGCCAGTCAGCTGTTTGGTTGGCGCTTTCAATTCTGTTACGATGCGCCCTTTGAATAAGTGCTCTTCAACAAGGTGATGGACATCATCTGGTTTGACAGGCCCATAGATCACCGCTTCTGGATATACGATTACAAAAGGGGCTATATCATCTCTGTCAATATCCGTAACCATAGAAAGCGAAATTTCATCCGTAAGGTTAAAGGATTTTAGTTCTTTGGAAAACTGTTCGTATACTTCCGATGCCCCTTTTTTCTGGCTTTTTGGGTCATTGGAGATCAGAACCATCGAGCGTTTCGTTTTCATCATCAATTCCTCTCACTCGTACTTTGCCAAAATATCAGGGATTTGATTCGGAGTAATATTACCATATATGTCCTCATCAACCATCATGACCGGTCCTACCGCGCATACACCCAGACAGCTGGTTGTAACCAGTGTCCATTTCCCATCTTCGGAAGTTTCGCCAGGTATAATGTCCAATTCTTTTTTCAGAGCTTCAAAAACTTCTCGACCTCCCGCGACATGACATGGCGCACTTTCGCAAAATTTAATCACATGCCGGCCAGTTTGTTTTGTAAAAAACATGTGATAAAAACTTGCAACTGAATAGAGGTGGCTCTGAGGGACGTGCAATCGGGAACTAATATGTTCCATTGCCGCTTTCGGAATGTAACCAATATCCTGATTTACCTTCATCAGGATTGGAATTAATTCTTCCTTTTTTGCGTGGTACATATCTACTGCATTGTTTGCAGTATTTATAAAGTCCCGATCATTTTTCGTTTCTACAGTCATGCTTCCTTCCTCCTTACATTTATTATGTTGATCGAGATTATGGTCTTTTTTAGAACACTTATGTAACCAGAACCGCTTCATAGTTGCACACCTGTTTGCAGATGCCGCAGCGGATGCAAATATCCGGGTCAATCACATGTGTTTCTTTTCGTACTCCTGATATAGCATCGACCGGGCAATTCCTTGCGCAAAGGGTGCAGCCTACGCAATTATTTGGATCAATTTCATAATTGATCAGCGCTCGACAGACCTTAGCGGGGCATTCTTTGTTATATATGTGGGCTTCGTATTCATCTCTGAAGAACCGCAGAGTGCTGACAACCGGGTTTGGCGCCCCTTTGCCTAATCCACACAGGCTGTCTTCCCTTATTTCCAAAGATAGGTTTTCTAGAAGTTCAATATCTCCATCCCTGCCTTCACCATTGCAAATCCGTTCCAGTATTTCCAACATGCGCTTGGTTCCCACACGGCAGGGAACGCACTTTCCACAGCTTTCATCCTGGATAAACTCAAGGAAGAACCGTGCGATATCTACCATGCATGTTTCATCATCCATCACTACCATGCCGCCTGATCCCATGATGGAGCCGGCTTCGGTCAATTTTTCATAGTCGACTGGTAGATCAAGGTATTCAGAAGGTAGACAGCCGCCCATCGGACCGCCGGTTTGGATCGCTTTAAATTCACGTCCATTCTTTATTCCGCCGCCGATATCATAAACGATCTCTCGCACAGTAATCCCAAAGGGAACTTCGATCAAGCCGGTTTTGGTGACATCACCGGCCAGCGCGAATGTTTTTGTCCCTTTGCTTTTTTCGGTTCCCATGCTGGCATACCATTCAGGTCCACGCAGGATAATCTGCGGGATATTTGCGTATGATTCAACATTATTGATGTTGGTTGGTTTGCCAAACAGCCCGCTTACAGCGGGGAATGGCGGGCGGGGTCTTGGTTCGCCGCGTTTTCCCTCAATTGACGCAATCAGTGCGGTCTCTTCGCCACATACAAAGGCACCCGCACCCTGGCGTACTTCAAGTTCAAAGGAAAAATCAGTACCAAATATGTTTTCACCTAGCAATCCGTAGGTTCTCGCCTGTTCAATTGCAATCTTTACCGTTTGTACGGCGATTGGGTATTCTGCCCGGCAGTAAATATAGCCCTGTGGTGCGCCGATGGCATATGCCGCAATAATCATGCCTTCAATTACTGAATGCGGATCACCCTCCAGGACTGCCCTGTTCATAAATGCGCCCGGGTCACCTTCATCCGCGTTACAGATAACATATTTTTCATCGCCGGGAGAATTGCGGGTAAACCCCCACTTAATACCGGTTGGGAAACCAGCACCGCCACGACCACGCAAGCCTGAATCTTTGACGATTTGAATAACCTCTTCAGGATTGTGTTCAGTAATGACTTTTGCTAATGCGCTGTAACCATCTTCAGCGATATATTCTTCAATGTTCTGTGGATCGATTTTGCCGCAATTCCGAAGAACAACACGAACTTCCTTGGTGGTTGGTTCGCGTAACTCTTGTTCAACTTCTTGTTTTTTTGGTGCGAACCACTTGTGAACTGGACGTCCTTTAAGAAACTGTTCTTCGACAAAAAATGAAATATCTTCCGGTTTTAGGTTTATATAATGGTACCCTTCCGGGTATACCATGATCTCAGGTCCTGAAGCGCATAAACCAATGCGGGGTGTATCTAATACCTGTACTTCATCATCAAGTCCTAAATTGGAAATCTCCTGTTTCAGGAGTTCCATAATTTCCATTGACCCCTTTTCCAAACATTCCGGGTCATTGCAAACTAAGATATGTGAACGAAAATATGCCATCAAAATCCTTTTTGATCAATAAACTACATTTCTACCTAAATTTGAATCATATTGTCCTTGAAGACTTTGCCATTTACAACATGCGATTGCATGATCTTTCCTACAACGGCAGGGGAAACTTTTCCATAAGTAGTCTTCTCGGATTCACCAATTGCAACCTGTAGGATCGGCTCTTGCTCGCATATTCCGATGCAGCCGGTCTGGGTTACAACAACATTTTCAACATTCTTTTTTTCAATAAAATCAAGCACAGCTTTCATTGTCTCGCGTGCGCCAGCGGCAATTCCACAGGTACCCATGCCAACAATAACCTGAATCCCACCCGAAACAGCTGTGGCTTTTCGTTTTTCCAATGCCTGTTCTCTAATTCTTTTCAGGTCGTCTAAACTTTTAATCGCGTTCATCTTTTCTCCTAAAATATTTATTCGGTAATCCGTATTTTTCCAATTCCTTCATTGATCTGCTGCCGAATGAAATTAATAACTGATGGTTCTGAAAGAGGTACATCTCCCAGAACCTCTTTTATCTCTCTGCTGTCAATGCTGAACTTCTCTTCATTTACCTGATAATAAAAAAGCCAATCAATTTCGGGATATCCAATCATCAAATTGGAAATCGTATTCTCAATTTCTCCGAGTGGCATTCTATCAATGTGGCTGTGCTGAAACTCTACGTTTATTGTTGTTCCCACACCAGGCTCAGAGTCAATAGAAAGGGAACCTCTGCATGCATCAGCTGCCGCTTTGAAAAATGGAATACCCAGCCCAACCCGTCGCGTTTTCCGACTGGTGACGAAAGGATCGCTTATGGTTGCAGCTGTTTCAGCATCCATACCGCTTCCGTTATCAGATATTTGTATTGATAATACATCTTTATTAATGTTCTCTATTACTTTTATAACAATTCTATCTGCGCCTGCATTGACGCTGTTCTCTGCAATATCTAAAATATGCAGTGAAATTTCTTTCAATTTATTCCTGCTTGTCTATCGATCTCACCAATTGCGCGACCTTGCTTGGTTTTACACGACCGTGAACAACCTCGTCCACAACAACCACAGGAGCCTGGCTACAAGCGCCAACACAGCGTGTTTCTTCCATAGTTATGTTCCCATCATCAGTTGTGTCACCCAACGATATGCCAATCAATTGTTTCGCTTTATCAATTAATTGAGATGAACCGCCGACATAACAAGCGGTGCCCGTACAAAACTTTATAGTATGCTTTCCGCGAGGTTTGGTTGTGAAAAATGAATAAAATGAGATGACGCCATGAATTTTGCTTACCGGTATTTTCAAATAATTTGCAATGAATTCCTGGATTGGTCCAGAAACAAAGCCGACCTTGGCCTGCACTTCATTTAATATGACCATTAAACTACCGGGTTTTGATTTGCTCTTATCAAGAATCCCGATAATCTTCTCGGCTAATTCGTCATTTTCGTTTGGGTTTATTTGAAATGTTTCTGAAGTTTTTATTTCCATTGACCAACCAATATTCTATTATCATCAAAACTTGATGATTTTATCATGTAAATAATATTTCCATTGATAAATAGAATTTTCCGATTTAGGCGGCTATTTTTCTTATTATTGGTCTATTTCAAAATAGAGGTTTTTATAGCTGCGCCCATTTTTTTGTTCAATTGCATTAGAAATTTCTTCTACAGTGATCTTTTCCATTTGGAATGCATTGAAACCTGTGATTTCATTTAGAAAATGCGCGTCACCGTTCTGAATTGTGTAAAAGTTTGCGAGTTGTGGAAATTGATCCAATGCATTTTGGGGGTTCAAGTGTTTTGAAATCTCAAGAATCTTTATATCTAAATCTGGCGGCACAAAACCCAACACAGGGAATAACCCATAAGCACTGCGGTTGACGTGGGCGGGAATCAACAACCCATCACAGTTCTTTACTTCAGAAAAGGCATCATTAAGGGAAATATTTGCCGAAGAAATTAATAATCGTTCCTCGCGGCGGATAAAATCGCCGGTTTTATCTACGATAAATTGTTCACCGAAAAAATCCCTATCATTTTTTATTAACGGGAATGCTGGATAGATTCTATTATAAAAAGATTCAATTTGTTCCATTGTATTGAATAAACAAATGCTATGAATTTCCTCCCTCGTTTGCAATTCAATACCAGGTATGATAGTGACGCTTGAATGCTGTGCAGCATTTATTACTGATTGAATATTAGCGATACTGTTGTGATCGGTGATGGCCAGAATATCGATGTTTTTCTTCACTGCTTCCGCTATGATCAGCGGTGGGATCATCTCAATTGATGCGCAGGGGGAGAGGACAGTGTGTGTATGCAGTTCAGCGCGGTATTTCTTCATTGAGCGCTACAGCCTTATTTACTGGTCTTTTAATCCCAAACCCCATAAATTTCCAACGATGTTAAATGAGTTTTCTTTTGTTGAAAGCAGGGCAATACCTTCGTCGTTTGCTTTTTGTATAGTTTTTTCATCAGGTTGTGCGTTTTCAGTAATGATGATCGCTGCGAGATCTAATAACTGGGCGACGGCAACAATGTTTCCATGCGCTTGCAAGGTGACCCAAATCGCGTGCTGTCCGGCGCCGGTCATGACGCATGAAAGCATATCCGACACATATCCATGCGTAGCTTCTTCCTGGGAAAAATCTCTATTTTTTGTTAGTACTTTCAGGTCCAATTCTCTAATGATCGCGTCGAGTTTCATGTTTAGCTCCTTTATTTATTCTGGTACCCTTCACCGACGATATCCTCACCTTTAAGGTGAATTCGCATAGTCAGGTGGGTTCCGGTTCCCCATTCTGATTGCAGGTCCATTTCATCTACACATCTGGAAATATTGACCAATCCCATACCGGCGCCAAAACCAAGCTCACGGATTTCCTCGGTTGCCGTTGAATAACCTGGTTGAAGCGCTAAGTTCACATCTTTAATGCCGGGCCCGTTATCCCATACATACACTGAGATCTGGGTTGGCTCAATTTCTACATGGATCGATCCACCTGCTGTTGTATGAATGATCAAGTTCATTTCTGCTTCATAGATCGCAATCCCAAGCCTGCGGGCGAGCTGGGCATTTGCTCCCAACCGAAGTAAAGCGCGCTTGATATTACTGGATGCTTGACCACCATTGGTGAAATCGTTTTGGGCAATGTTATATCTAAGTATGAGAGATGAGCGGTCTGAGACGATGTCCTCGAATAAATGGGATGCCCGATAGCGGCGCACTTCCTCTTCCTGGTACTCCTCCTCAAGCGCTTGCAGGATACCGTTTGTGATGTCTCCTTTTGTAATGATACCGGCAAGTTTCCCATCCTTATCTAAAACGGGCAGCCGGCCGACTTTCGATCTTGCAAACTGTTTTAATGCTTCTGTCAAAAAATCATACGTATTGACAGTGATCAATTCGGTGGACATATAATCACTGATTGGCGCTTCCACGTCATCCTTCGCAAGGCATTTGATCAAATCCTCTGTGCTGACGAGACCCACAAGATTATTTTTGTTACTATCAACGATGGGTACGCCTGAAACACGAAATTCTTTCATCGTTTCCAGCAAGTTCTGCATGCTTTGCTGCGGTTTAAGCGTTTTTACATTTTTCGTCATCACATCCTTGATTTTGAGGATGTATGCAAGTTCTTCAACGCGTGTGATATTTCCGGCCAATTCATCCGTAATCACTTTATTTCGAAAACGCGGGGTACTGGAGCGAGGTGGGGTGGGCATAACTATTCTTCGTTTATTGGGCGTTCAAAACTGGGCAAACCAGACGCGAATAAGCGGCCAGATAATTCGAACATGCCAAATGGGGATGAGATCAACGGGATACACTCTTCGTTGGCAATTCGTATTGTTTCTTCCGGCGGTGTCTTTCCGCGTACAAAAACAATCGCCGCGACATCCGACATCTGTGAAGTGCGAACGACCTGCGGATTGCACAAACCGGTTAGCAAAACGGCATCCGGTTGGATTGATGCAAGCACATCGCTCATAAGGTCCGCACCGCAACCGCCCTTAATAATTTTTGAACAATCTATATTGTCTGTAAGGAGAGTTCCTTCAGTAATTTCTATTAATTCTTCAACGTTCATGTGGTCTTTTTTCCTAAAGTTTATGCGTCCCAATTATATGTTAAAATTTTTTCGCGATTCAAAATAGAAAATAATGAAAAATATCATCCATACCGTAAAGGGAACACGAGAATTTTATCCGCCAGAAATGGCATTAAGAAATTGGCTTTACGATAATATTAAAGACGTTTCATGTTCATTTGGTTATTCTGAATATGACGGACCATTTTTGGAACCGATTGATTTGTATGCTGCAAAATCGGGCGAAGAACTGGTAAAAGAGCAATCCTTCACCTTTCCAGACAGGGGCGGCAACCTAATTACTTTGCGGCCGGAATTGACACCAAGCCTGGCGCGCATGGTAGCCCAGAAGCAGCATCAGTTGAATTATCCGCTCCGATGGTGGTCGTTTGGCCCATTCTGGCGTTATGAGAAACCGCAAAAAGGGCGCACACGCGAATTCTTCCAATGGAATATTGATATGGTCGGCGCGCAGTCACCACAGGCTGACGCTGAACTGATCGCGATTTGCGGGCAGTTTTTTAAGAATATTGGCCTGACAGCTGATCAAGTTCAAATATTGGTGAATGACCGCGGACTGATGGATAAGAAATTGTCTGAAGTGGGTATCACTTCTGACATGAAGAAGATAACGCTAAATATAATTGACCGAAAAGATAAAATGGATGCCTCTACATGGAGGTCTTACGCGCTTGAATCTGGGCTTTCAGTTGAACAATTCAGCGGATTACGCGATATTTTAGCTGACAAGCAACTCTATCATGATTCAGAGTCGCTGAAGAATGTCTTTTCCGCGTTAGATTCTATGGGGCTGAGGGACTATGTAAAATTTGATGCGAAAATTGTTAGGGGATTGGATTACTACACAGGAACAGTGTTTGAAGCGCGTGATGTTGGTAAAAGTATGCGGGCGATCCTTGGTGGGGGACGGTATGATAACCTGGTAAACGATGTGGGTGGCGATCCGTTGTCCGGTGTCGGCTTTGCAATGGGAGATGTTGTTTTACCATTGATATTGGATGATTACGGGTTATTACCGGATTTTGAAATCGATCCAACGCAGATCATGGTGACTGTTTTCGATGAAAACCTATTAGAACAAAGCCTGCACGTGGGATCGCGATTACGCGAAGCCGGGTTTAATGCGCAGATTTATCCGGAATTTGAAAAACTGGGGAAACAATTTAAGTTTGCAGACAGTGCAGGGATTCCATACGCCGTCGTCATCGGTCCGGACGAAAAGGAAAAAGGTATCGTACAGATCAAAAATTTGCAAACACGTGATCAGGTTTCCATTCATTTGTCAGAGCTGGTTTCTTATTTCAGGAATTCCTTGAAGATTAAATCATAGCGTGTTAAAATCAGTATCGCATGGTGGCTGTAGCTCAATGGCAGAGCGCCTGCCTGTGGAGCAGGATGTTGCGGGTTCAACCCCCGTCAGCCACCCTAACGGTAAGAGGACTACTGCAAAGTAGCCCTCTTTATTTATCAATTATCAATTCCTGCGATTTGAATGATGCAATATTAAGGCGGTTTCTAGTTTTTCTTTGCTTTGTTTTTATTGGCTTTTCTGATTTTTGCCCAGGTATCCCGCAGGCTGACGGTGCGATTAAATATAAGCTTATCAGGAGTCGATGTCGTATCAACGCAGAAATAGCCAACGCGTTCAAATTGAAATTTATCTCCCGGCATCGCGTTCTTTAGACTTGGCTCAATAATGCAGTTCGTGAGGGTACGCCTGGATTCAGGATTAATGTCAGCAATAAAATCGCCGCTGGACTCTGGATCGGGATTATTAAACAATTGTTCGTATAGATGAACTTCGGCGGGGATACCATCCTGAGCGGAAACCCAATGCAATGTCCCCTTAACCTTGCGGCCGTCAGGAGAACTTCCGCCCTGGGTGGCCGGATCATAATTGCAGTGCAGTTCGGTGATATTTCCATCCTGATCCTTGATTACCTCATTACAGGTGATGAAATAAGCGTTACGCAGGCGAACCTCTTTCCCGGGGGAAAGCCGGTGGTATTTTGGCGGGGGTTCTTCTCGAAAATCATCCTTATCTATATAAAGCACCTTTGAAAAGGGGACTTTGCGTGTTCCTGAAGAAGGATCGGATGGATTATTGTCAAGCTCAAACTCTTCCGTTTGGCCATCGGGATAATTATCGATCACGACTTTAATAGGATCCAAAACAGCCAGTTTACGCGGAGAATGGATATTCAGATCATCCCTGATGCATGCTTCCAATAAGGCGACATCAACCATCACACCGGCGCTGGCACTGATCGTTTTTGAAACACCTGTACGATCGATAAAATCTTGCAGAGACGCAGCGGTATACCCGCGACGGCGCATACCACGTATGGTTGGCATGCGCGGGTCATCCCAGCCATCGACATGATGTTCTTCAACCAGCCGGCGTAATTTTCGCTTGCTTAATACTGTATATGTAAGATTTAGGCGGGCAAATTCAATCTGGCGTGGTTGATTCTCGATTTCTAATTCATCCAGAAACCATTCGTATAGCGGTCGGTGGTCTTCGTACTCAATTGAGCACAGTGAGTGGGTGACGCCATGCATCGCGTCATTCTGCCCCTGTGCCCAATCGTACATGGGGTAAATGCACCAATCATTTTCCGTACGATGGTGGGGTGGCTCATGAATGATCCGGTACATGATTGGGTCACGCATGTTCATGTTTCCATGTGCCATATCGATCTTGGCGCGTAAAACTCGTGACCCATCCGGGAAGTCACCTTTTTTCATGCGTTCCAGCAGATCCAGGTTTTCTTCAACTGAACGGTCCCGGCAAGGGCTTTCAACTCCTGGCTCGGTCCATGAACCGCGATTTTTGCTGACCTCCTCCGGGCTTTGGTCGTCAACATATGCTTTCCTCTTTTTGACCAATTTAATTGCCCATTCATAGAGCAAACCAAAAAAATCTGATGAAAATAATACGTTTTCCCATTCGATACCCAGCCAGCGGGCGTCCTCCTGGATTGATTCGACAAATTCAGTTTCTTCTTTAGCGGGATTGGTATCATCAAACCGAAGATCCAACACGCCGCCAAAATCCTTCGCAATGTTGTAATCAATCAAGAATGCCTTAACATGGCCGATATGCAGGTATCCATTTGGTTCTGGGGGAAGGCGGGTCTTTACATAGTCAAAGCGCCCATTTTTGAGATCCTCAGCTACTGCTTCATGGATAAAATCAGTTGGTTTGGATGTTTCATCAGTCATGCAAGATCCTTTCAATTATAAGAACGGATAAAAACGTATTATTTTGGCCAGTTCCCATCTCCGATGTGATATTTTTACAAATTCTATCGAAATTAGAAATCCGGATGGAATTATATCAAATCATCAATACACGACTTTATTATTAAAATCTTGATAGTGAAACTTTTCCCATTTAAAATCCAAGCATCGTAAAAATACTTGACGAATTGGTTCCGTTGTGGCTGGGTTAAAGTGCACCACTCTGATTCTTTTTGTAAAGATTTCGAAGGTTCAATAGACATCATCGATTAAGTGCAGCGATTACCAATGTCATTTGTTTTATCAGCCAGAATGGTTTAAACAATAGCCAGATTGCAAGCGGAATGGCGGTGCTAATTATTATTAAATCTAAAAAAGAGATTGGGAACAAAGAGGCGAATGGAATGTTTGTAATTATAAAATATTTGATTAATTTCGGTCAGCGATTTTCCCTAACCCAAAAAGAAAAATGGCTATCAGGCCGATTGGAATGGATGTTCCCAGCAAACATAGCAAACCGAGAAAAGCAGCTCTGATACCATAGATCCACCAGATCAATCCCAGTCCTATTGAAAAAAGAATGATAATGAACCAGACAACCAATTGGTTGCGGGTTTGCTGCGCATAGGAACGATTCTTATCTGGCATAGGTCATTTTTATCAAATATTTTCACCAAAATCCAATAATATATATTGCTTTTATAATAAGACCATTCAATATTATTGGAGAGAGAAATTGCCAGAAAAAAATAATGCCAGGGAATTACAAAAGATCAAGTGCTTTCTCCTTGATATGGATGGCACCATATACCTTGATGATACACTGCTGCCCGGGGCACAGGAATTTCTTCAACTCTTGCAGGAAAAACACATCGATTATTTATTTTTAACTAATAATTCCTCCAAATCCGCTGCGCAGTATGTCAAGAAATTAAAATCACTTGGAATTTTTGTGTCATCAAAAATGATATTAACTTCTGGGGAAGCAACAGCGATCTATCTCCGAGACCATTATCCACACGCGTCGTTGTATGTCGTTGGTACCTCTGCCTTACAAGATGTATTTAGAAATTATGATTTTACCCTTGTTGACCAGGACCCGGATATCGTTGTAATAGGTTTCGATACCACCATTACATATGAAAAGATATGGAAATGCTGTGACTTTGTAAGAGCGGGACTTCCTTATATTGCGACCCATCCAGATATCAATTGTCCTACTGAGGATGGATTTATGCCTGATATTGGTTCATTTATAGCGATGATCTATACATCAACAGGCAGAAATCCTGATTCAATTATCGGCAAACCCCATCCCGCAATGGTCGATGCGATTGAAATGCGGACAGGCTATCCGAAAAATGAGATATGTATGATCGGTGATCGGCTATATACTGATGTTGCCCTGGGGAGAGCAGGAATAAAAACGATTCTTGTGCTTAGCGGTGAAGCAAAAATAGAGGACGTTCCTGATGCGGAAGTAAAACCGGATTATGTGATGAAGGATCTCAGTGAAGTGGTGCGTATACTTCAGAAAAATTAGAGCGGGCGATGGGGCTCGAACCCACAACCTTCTGCTTGGGAAGCAGACATTCTACCATTGAACTACACCCGCAATTGTATTGCCATTATAGCGATAGGATAATTGCCTGTCAAGATTGTGTAAAAATAAAATAAAAATATCATATAAAATAGTATTTATCGGTATAATCGCAATTTACTGTATAATGCCATGTTCAAAATTGGCACCAGTATAATGAAAATAGGAGTTTCAATTGATTACAAATCCGATAAATTGGCTGATGGGGTTATTCTCCCTTGATCTTGGTATTGACCTGGGCACAGCAAACACATTGCTTTATGTCCGCGGAAAAGGGATTGTCATCCAGGAGCCATCATGGGTCGCGATTGAAAAAAGAACGCGGCGTCCTCTTGCTATCGGCGCGCAGGCAAAGGAAATGCTTGGTCGGACTCCGATGAATGTAATAGCCATCCGCCCATTACGAGATGGTGTCATTTCAGAATTTGAAATTACACAGGCGATGCTGGGTTATTTTATCGGCAGGGTTCATCAACAGTCTATTGTGCCCATGCCGCGTCCGCGTGTTGTAATTGGCATTCCATCCGGCGCAACAGAAGTCGAAAAACGCGCAGTGTTTGATGCGGCGATGTCTGCTGGCGCGAGAGAGGTTTACCTTATTGAAGAACCTATGGCTGCTTCGCTGGGTGCCGGGCTTCCAATCGCCGAAGTCAAAGGTGCTATGATCATCGATATTGGCGGTGGAACAACTGAGGTGGCGATCACTTCAATGGGCGGTGTTGTTGTTTCGCGCTCATTACGCGTAGCTGGCGATGAAATGGATCAAGATATCATCAATTTTGTTCGCAGTAAATACAACATTTTGATCGGTGAAAGAATGGCCGAACAAACCAAAATTGAGATCGGATCAGCATTTCCGCTTGAGACAGAAAAGACAATGCAGATCCGTGGCCGCAATCTGGTGAGTGGACTCCCGGAGCAGATAGAAGTATCTTCGATTGAAGTACGTGAAGCGCTGAAAAATTCAATCCAGGTGATCATCGATACAGTTAAAGATGCGCTTGATGAATCGCCACCGGAGATTGGTGCCGACCTGCTCGATACAGGTATTTGTATGGCTGGCGGCAGCTCCCAGCTGCAAGGATTTCAAAAGCGGCTTGCATCTGAGTTGAAGATGCATGTGTGGCTTGCTGAAGATCCGATGACGTGCGTTGCGCGCGGCGCGGGTATTGTCCTTGAAGATCTAGATCGGTTCCAACATTTATTAGTTGATGTAGACCGTTCCAGACAGCGGTCGGGCTAAGTTATATTAGTTTTTAAAAATGAAATCAATTGATCCAAAGAGATTGCGAAATATCGTCGCAACTATGGTTGTTGTGGGTTTGATATTTCTGGCCCTCAGCGGCGTTTTACGGCCTATTCTCGGCGTGATCATGGACCCCTTTGTTTCCATTCAGCGCTGGCTTTCCGAGCGGTTCATTGCAGTGTATGATTTCTTCACCTTACCGCGTGATGTAACTGAACTCCTCCAACGAAATGCGCAACTGGAAAATGAAGTGTCAAATTTGCAAAGCCAGGTCATTCAACTGCAGGAACAATTGAGAGAGACAGAGGTTCTGTATTCCCTTTTAGATTTTGCGCGAGCCCGGCCGCAGGACCGATATATTGCGGCCGCAGTGATCGGACGTGATCCGAGCCCATTTTTACATTATGTGATCATTGATCAAGGGTCAGATGATGGGATTCGGCATGGCATGCCGGTTGTAACCCAGCAGGGTCTGGTTGGCAGAGTAGATGCGGTCACTTCCAGTGCAGCTCGCGTGCAATTGATCACCGATCCCGGCGCGGTGATCAATGTGAAATTCCAAAACCAAAATATCGACGCGCAAATTAGGGGTTCTGTGACAGGAGAAGTCTCATTGCAAATGGTTTCTCAAAATGTAACTATCAATTCTGGCGAAATTTTACTCACATCGGGTTTAGGTGGGAATTATCCAGTTGATGTTCTCGTAGGGCAGGTGGTGGGCGTTGAAAGAAATGAAAACAACCTGTTCCAATCTGCGGTCGTGCAGCCAATTGTAGATTTTGATGTAATGCGAGCAGTCTTGGTGATTGTCAATTTTCAAACTATCAATATTCAGCCATTGATTCCCGATCAAGGATGAATGATGGGACAACTCCTATTATCTATTCCGATATTTCTCGTCCTTTCGGTTTTACAGACCGTGGCTGTAAGCAGAATCCGAATAATCTCTGGATTTGGGGATATCATTTTGCTAGCCATTGCTTCCTGGATAATTATCGATGAGGATGGGAATTATTTGGCGTGGGCAATCATTGCCGGCTTTTTAATCTCGATATTATCGGCTTTACCAATTTCTGCGACCTTTTTGATTTATATATTCACCGCGCTGATTGCTAAAATTGCCAGCAGAATATTTTGGCAATCTCCCATCCTGGCACTATTTTCAAGCGCACTGGTTGCTACTCTGGTAAAATTTATTATTGAGTTTCTTACATTACAATTTTCAAATATCCAAGTACCATTCCAATTGAGTGTTACTTCAATTTTATTACCTACATTGCTCCTGAATTTATTCTATGCTTTTCCAATATATATATTAATGGGTGATGTGTCTGGCTGGTTTACAGCAAAAGAAGATGATTATGCTTAATGACAGAAATACTCCAAAAATTGAAGGTTGGCGAATTCGCGTGATTTATGTGATCATCGCGGCGGTTTTCAGTTACTATGTTCTGCAGTTGTTTAATTTACAGATTCTTCAAGGTAATTTGTATCTTGATCAAGCTGAAGAAAATCGGACTACCAATATAAGTGTTCAAACAGAGCGCGGGATCATTTACGATCGGAATGGGATAGTTCTGGCGAGCAATAAAGCGTCGTACAACGTAGTAATTACCCCCGCTAATCTACCAGGAGATCCGACTGAAACACCATTACCAGGTGCAATAGAAGAGATCTATCGAGAATTGTCCCCAGTTATTGATATTCCGGTTAGGAATGGTGTCCTGAATGATGAAACAGTGCGCGCATTTACACCATGTCAGACAGATTTTGGCATCACAGAAGTGGTTGTGATCGCTGATACAAACGCACCTTATAATCCGGTGCGTATCGCGTGTAATGTTGATGAAAGCACCGCGATGATAGTTAGCGAACGCGCGAATGATTGGCCTGGGGTGGAAATCGAAATCGAACCGATCCGGGATTATCCGACTGGTGATTTGACCTCTGAAGTGATAGGTTTCTTGGGGCCAATTCCAGAGGCATTAGGCGAGGAATACCGGGATCTTGGTTTTGTCCCAAACCGCGACAAGATCGGTTATGCTGGCGTTGAGGCGTCGCTTGATGACTTGCTTCGAGGTGCGAATGGCTTAAGGGTCGTAGAGGTGGACGTTGCTGGACAGGAAATTCGTGATCTGGAAGCGCCTACACAACCTATACCCGGTAACAATATTGAGTTGACCATCGATTCGCGTTTGCAAGCCGCGGCAAAAGCCGCATTGATAGGTGAGATTCAATGGTGGAATAGGTATTTTAATGAAACACGATCTGCAAATGGCGTTGCGATAGCAATGAATCCTAAAACCGGAGAGATACTTGCTCTGGTCTCATATCCAACTTTTGAAAATAACCGCATGGCCCGTTTCATTCCGGCATATTACTATGAGCAGTTATTCCAGGACCCAAATCGCCCGTTATTCAATCATGCTATTTCAGCAGAACATCCTCCCGGATCGGTGTATAAATTAGCTCCTGGTATTGGCGCAATGAATGAGGGAGTAATCCCGCCGTTAACGACTATAGAATGTCCGGATACAGGTCGGATCGAGATACTTGAGAAGTATTCCCCCAATGATCCGGGAACGATCCGTAATTTTGTTTGTCATACCGATACTGGCCATGGACGTGTGAATTATCTTATTGCTTTGCAGGAGTCATGTAATATATATTTCTATAAGGTTTCCGGCGGATTTCCTGGGGAAGTGCCTGAGGGTTTGGGTGTAGACCGATTGGCAGAATATGCGAAAGCACTCGGGTATGGCCAGGTGACAGGAATTGAACTTCCTGGAGAATCAAACGGACTTGTACCCACTTCTGCCTGGAAACGGATCACTTTGAGTGAGAACTGGTCTGTTGGTGATACCTATAGTGCGGGAATGGGGCAGGGATATGTATTGTCCACGCCGATTCAAGTCCTGGTTTCTGCTGCGATCATAGCCAATGATGGTGTCTACATGCAGCCGACGCTTGTACACCAGGTAATAGGCGCGGATGGGGATGTGATCCAGCCCTTTGAACCAAAAGTCAAATGGGATATCACAAAAGATCCAATGATTACGGTTTTTGATGAATTTGGGATTCCAACTGAAGAGAAAAAAGTGGTAGAAGATTGGGTTGTGGACCTTACACAAGAGGGGATGCGGTTGGTCGTTGCGGAAGGTACCGCCGGAAGAGTTTTCGATCAGGTAGGTTTAATCCTGGGTGAAGAGGATACTGCCATCCCAGCAGCCGGTAAAACTGGAACTGCCGAGTATTGTGATAATGTGGCGCAATCCAAGAACCTCTGCCAGCCTGGCGCCTGGCCAACACATTCATGGTACGTTGGATATGCTCCGTATGACGATCCGGAAATCGCTGTTGTAGCATTTGTATACAATGGCGGTGAGGGCGCAAGTGTGGCAGCCCCCATTGTCCAAAAGGTTATGCAAGCATATTTTGAATTAAAAGCTGTTGATGAGGAATAATTTCTTGGGTTGCCGGATTATCTTATGAGAAAATTTCCGATAAAAGGGTTCAATGAAGGCGTATTAATTACCATTGGGGATGGCGAATGGAATAAAATACAAGTTGAACTATTTGAACAAATAGACAGCCAGCTATCTTTTTTTACAAGGTCAAAGGTCGCGATTGATGTTGGTGAAAGAGAAATGGGTGCCGCCCAACTTTCAAAGTTTAGAGATTGCCTTTTGGACCGGGAAATAAAATTATTCGCGGTTCTAAGCACTTCCAAAAAGACAGAATCAAATGCTTCCACACTGGGGTTTGCAACTAGAGATTCGATCCTTCAGAAAAAGGAATCGAAGCTCAGCGCGGCCATCTTGGAGGGGGAACCGGGATTATGTATTCAAAAAACCCTTCGTTCTGGTACAAAAATTGAATTCGATGGCCATATTACAATCTATGGTGATGTAAATCCCGGCGCAGAGATCAATGCAACCGGATCGGTTTTTGTCTGGGGAAAATTGCGCGGAACAGTGAATGCAGGATCTGGGGGTGCGATGGATGCGTTTGTGTGCACGATGGGATTTGATCCAGTGCAATTGCGTATAGCTGATAAAGTGCTAAAAGATAACAAACTAATTAGAAAATTACGCAAGAAACCCGTGAAGATCAGCATTGATAAGGATGATTTAGTATTAGACTATTGGGATTCATAGTTAATAAAGTAAGGAGAATTGGAGACATTATGGCTGCAAAGATATTGACAATAACTTCAGGCAAAGGAGGGGTTGGAAAAACAACAGCAACAGCAAATATTTCTGTCGCTCTGGCGCAATTGGGGCAACAGGTTGTTTGTATCGATAGCGATATTGGTTTGCGAAACCTCGATGTTGTCTTAGGGCTTGAAAACCGCATAGTTTATGATCTTATTGATGTCATTGAGGAGAGATGCAGGATCAGGCAGGCAATGATAAAAGATAAACGCTTTGATAATTTATATCTGATTCCGGCAGCGCAAACGCGGGATAAGAATGCTGTTTCTCCCAGTGATATGGTCAATGTGTGTGACCAAATCTCGGCTGAATTTGACTGGATATTGATCGATTCTCCCGCAGGTATTGAACGAGGTTTTAAAAATGCGATTGCCCCGGCTGACAGTGTTATTGTGATCACAAATCCTGATGTATCCGCGGTGAGGGATGCTGACCGCATCATCGGGATTATTGAAGCGGAAGAAAAAGGGCCGGCGAGATTGATCATCAATCGCCTCAATCCAGAGATGGTCAAGCGCGGCGATATGCTCGACGCGGAAGACGTATTAGACTTGTTAGCGATCACGTTAATCGGGCTTGTGCCGGAAGATGAGAAAGTGATCATGAGCACAAATATCGGGAAACCGGTTGTTGCAGACGAAAAATCTCTGGCAGGCCATGCTTTCAGAAATATTGCCCGGCGGTTGCTGGGGGATGAGGTTCCATTGATCGATCTGGACCTTAAAGAAGGCATCTTTCAGAAACTATCAAAAATATTCACAGCAGGAGGGGAATAATGAGTGATTGGTTATCCAAATTATCTGGCAAGAAAAAAAGCGCTGACCAGGCAAAAGATCGCTTGAAATTAGTGTTGATCCACGACCGGACAGATATAAAAACTTCGACATTGGAAGACATGAAGGATGAAATCATCAAGGTTATTTCAAACCATATTTCCATTGATCCAGCGTTTGTAAAAATACAAATGATCCATGATGGGCGTGAACAGCGTTTAATCGCGGATATCCCATTGAAAGCACACCGGTAACCTATCGGCTTGAGTGATCTATGCAAAGAGAAAATTGGCGAAATTTTGATTTCTGGTTGTTTGGCGCATCGATATTCTTAAGTATTTTTGGAATCATGATGATCCAATCCGCCATCGCCGGGAATGAAGTGTTGGCGGATTCTGTCAGCCGGCAGCCTCTATTTTTAGCTGCCGGAACGGTGATGCTGCTGATTATGACTGCCATTGATTACCATTACTGGGGATCATTAGCTCGCTTCATGTACGTTTTCGCGATCGTCTCATTGGTTGTTATCTATGTTGTTGGTCAAGCACGCTTCGGGTCTGCGCGGTGGTTGGATACCGGTGTGATCTTGATCCAGCCTTCGGAGATTGTAAAAATTCTGATGATCATGGTACTTGCAGATTATTTCGCAAAAAATCAGGCCAGACCACATAATTTGCGTTGGATCGCAGAAAGTTTTATTTTAACGATGGGTGTCGTGATTTGGATCTTACTGCAGCCAAATCTAAGTACATCAATCGTTATTTTTGTCATTTGGTTTTCTTTGCTCTGGATCTGCGGGCTGCCTTTAAAATATTTCTTGATCCTCGCACTTTTGGGTATTGTTCTCATTGCGGCGGCTTTCCCTCTTCTGGAAGATTATCAGCAGGCGCGTGTCATTAATTTCCTGTTTCCCGATGATGACGCACGACATGGCGAAACCTACAATGTTGAGCAGGCGTTGATCACGATCGGATCCGGTGGGTTCCTGGGACAAGGATATGGACAGGGTACACAGGTCCAGCTGCGGTTCTTAAAAGTACGCCATACAGACTTTATATTTTCTGCCCTTGCGGAAGAGTTTGGATTTGTTGGTACCGTGGCAGTCATGGGCTTATTAATATTTATTATTTGGCGTTGTATGCAGATTGGAAAGAATGCGAGCGATCTTTACGGGGCGCTGATCGCGTATAGTTACGCGGCAATGTTGTTTTTCCAGGCTGCGGTCAATATTGGTGTCAACTTAAATGTTGTCCCTGTTTCCGGGCTTCCCTTTCCATTCCTCAGTTATGGTGGTAGTTCGTTACTTAGTACAATTGTTGGGATAGGATTGGTTGAGAGCGTTAGCTTAAGAAAAAATAAAATCACATAACTTGGAGATAAAAAGATTCATGAACCAGAAACCGCTGCGCGTACGATTTGCCCCATCACCAACTGGCCACGTCCATTTAGGGTCGGCTAGAACAGCATTGTATGATTACCTGATCGCAAAACAGAGCGGAGGGCAATTCATTCTCCGCATCGAAGATACTGATAGAAACCGATATGTAGAAGGGGCGGAAGAAGAATTGATCAATGGTTTGCACTGGTTAGGAATCGACTGGGATGAGGGTCCGATAAAAGGAGGCGATTGTGGCCCATACCGCCAGTCTGAAAGAAAACAGATCTACCTTAATTATGCAAAAGAATTAATTTCCAGAGGGCACGCGTATTACTGCTTTTGTTCACAGGATAGATTGAAAACCGTGCGCGAAGAGATGCGCCGAAAAAAAGAACTGCCTCTGTATGATGGCCTATGCCGCAATATCCCCTATGCCGAAGCCACCGAGCGGGCCGCAAATGGTGAACCACATGTTATTCGCTTTAAAACGAAAAAAGAAGGGGAAACAATTGTTAACGATCTTCTGCGCGGCCCGGTTAAATTTCCTAATAATACTCTTGATGATTACATCATTGTTAAATCAGACGGATGGGCGCTGTACCATCTCGCTGCAACCGTCGATGACCATCTAATGAAGATTACCCATATTATCCGTGGTTCTGAATGGCTGCCGACCTCACCGCTGCACCACCAGATCTGGGAGGCATTTGGATGGAATGAGCCAACCTGGGTACACCTTTCTGTTTTCCTCAAACCCAGCGGAAAAGGGAAGATGAGTAAACGGGAGGCAGCGCAGCTTAGCAATGATGGTTACTCAATATTCTTGAAAGATCTAGAAGCACTTGGGTATTTGCCGGAAGCAGTGATCAATTGGATCGCTTTAATGGGATGGAGTTATGACGACAAAACTGAATTATTTACACTCGATGATCTGGTAGAAAAGTTCTCGCTTAAGAAATTGAACCCTTCACCGGCAGCAATAAATTTTTCAAAACTTGATCATTTTAATAAAATGCACATTAAACGGCTTTCTGATAATGAATTAGCTGAACAAATGAAACCGTTTTTCGACAAGGAGAGTATATCCGCCTCGATCGACGCGCTTGCGAAGATTGCGCCGGTTATCAAAGAGCGCCTGATCACTTTGGATGATTCAGTTACATGGTTAAAATTCTTGTTTGTTGATGATATACAAGTTGATCCTACAATGCTCGTGATGCATGAAAAGTCGCGTGAAGAGTCATTCAGTTTAGCAACGGAAATACTTTTGGTTATTAAAACTATAGATGATTGGAGTAAAAAACCAATTGAGATGAACGTGAAGAATTTCATGCAAGAAAAATCACTTTCACCAAAAGCGTTATTTTCGTTTCTTCGCAATGCGATTTCTGGGCAACGGGTAACTCCGCCATTGTTCGAGTGTATGGTTGTATTGGGCAAAGATAAATCCATCCAGCGTTTGGAAAAAGCTGCGAATATCCTTGCGGCAAAATAAGGTAATGGTAAAATAATAAGCGCGCCCTTTTTGGGGGCTCGTCTAACGGCAGGACAGCAGACTCTGAATCTGTTTATAGAGGTTCGAATCCTTTGCCCCCAGCTAAAAACAGCTCACCTGAGCTGTTTTTTTATACACACTCAAGAATCCCTGTGTTAAGTTTATTAAAAGGGGACAAGAAATTAATTCGATCATTTTTTACTCTTCTTATGATCCTTTGAAATTCCGAAAAACGATTGCTTTGTTCATAATAAGCTCGAGGGTTGGTAAAAATCTCATCAATGGGTGAGGATTCCTTTTTAACAATCTGGTAACCAAAATCAGGATCAGTACGCCACTTCAATTTTTCCAGAAGCATCATTTCGATTAGCAAGCGGCTGTGTTCGATGGTTATTTTTTCGCCGCCCTGCTTCCGGTCAGTCTGGCCGATATGACCTGTATTTAGGAGATAAACGTCTACGCTGGAAGATTGATTGAGCAAGGAAAGAAAGCGGTTTGCCTGCAATGCGTGATCTAATGGAAAAAACGGGTTCGTTCCTGGAACACGCAGCGCTTCCCCTTCTTCCGCGTTTCCACCCGCCGATGTTCCCATTGTTTCACCCAGCATAAAATATGCTGCAGCTTGCGATTTATTGAGTTTTGCAATTGCGGGAATGATATTAAAATCCTTGTTGAGGATCAGAATTTTTCCAAGTGGGGGAATGTTTGATAATTCTCCATGCGGAATTAAATCAAGCGGGAAGGTACCACGTCCATTGGTGGTGTGTGTATCATTGAAGAAATCAATTTTACCCTCTTTGTCAATAAACACATTTTCAAGCCGTGCTTCACTGCTTGTGATGCCTTGATAAATATCAGGTTCATGCTGCGCGTCAAGCCCATACGTCTTAGCAAAACATCCATTTTCTGAAACATACAACTTTCCGGAGGGAAATAGCGCACAAAAATCATCCTGTAATGGGACTGAATTTGCGTGATTGGTAAACGTGGTTGTTGTTTTGCCTGTACCTGACAAACCAATGATCAGGATAGATCTTTCTTGCCCCTGTCCGTTTATGTATGATTTGCATCCAGCATGAAAGGCGAGTCCGCCTTTGTCAAATATCCACTTATTCCACATTCGTAAACCCGCTTTTTTAGATTCTCCAAAATAATCTGTTCCGAAAATTCTCGTAACGTACTTTTCAAGGTTTACCAGGATGCCACGACCATTTGGGAACTTATTTGACGAAAAGTTAGGCGTATAGATCACTTTAAAATCTATTTTTGATGAATTTGGAAGCGGAAATAATAACTGTTTCTGCATCGCTGCAATATTGGGAAAATTTTTCTCTATTAAATAATTAATACCAGCTCGTGTGCGGGGGTGGTTCCCTATGGATCCTTGTAGAGAAAACCATCCTTCTTTATTCAAGTATTGATCTTGCGCTTTTGCTATATGGTCAAATTGGAGCGCATCAATCACAGGAATCCAGCTTTCTTGCGCATTTCCTTTGAGGTAAGTTGATTTTGGTGATCGCGCTTTTGCCCTGGTAATAACATCATAACTATTCCACTCCGTTAAATAGGCATTGTGCATGGCTGCAGTATATTTTCGCAGCAGGGCATATGGCGGATCATTGATGATGACTGATGAAAGATTTTTTGGCATTAAAACGAATAGTAGCATACAGCTGAATTACTTGCAGGCGTTTCATCAAGAAATTTACATGGATTTCTTCCTGTAAAGCGGTAATACGAAGGAAGCTTGGAGCTATTAGATTACGTATTTGCCAATTATTATCCTGGTTTGATACGGTAAGCCTGCATCACGTTTGGCAGTGATTCTGTGATGGTAAGCACTCTACTGAGTTGATTGATATCCCTCACATCGAGCATTAATTTTATGATCGCAAGGTTATTTGAAAAATCAACGTGGATATCGCGCATATTAATGCCCTCATCGCTGAGAACCGCTGAAATATCTCCCATCAACCCCTGGCGGTCATATGCTTTGATCTGCACAGTAACCGGAAAAGTCCGTTTTGCTTCACCCCAGCTGACTTTTACGATACGGTCTCGATCTTTTGTGCGTAAGATATTTGGACAGTCCCTGCGATGAATGGTTGCTCCTCGACCTCGGGTTATATATCCAACAATATCGTCACCTGGCAGTGGATTGCAGCATTTCGCATAGTTAGTTAGAATCCCTTTTAGACCTAAGACTTTAACTGTCGCGCTGTCTTCGCGGTCTGGTGTTGCTTTTTTTATTGGAAATAAGGAATCGGTTTTATCCTGTTCGATCTCTTGAATGTAATTTACAATTTTATGGACAGATAGGTCTCCGCAGCCAATTGCAACGTATAGATCATCAAGCGATTTCTTTTCAAACTCCTCACTAAGCTCATCAAGATCCACATCAGAAATACCTAATTTGTGAAATTCACGATCAATGATTGTTTTTCCCTGTGTGAGGTTTTGCTCGCGATCTTGTTTTTTAAACCATTGCCGGATTTTTGCGCGTGCTCTTTGTGAATTAACAAGCCCTAAATGAGAATTAAGCCAATCGCGAGACGGACCGCCTCGTTTAGCGGTAAGAATTTCTACCTGGTCACCTGTTTTTAGTTGATAGTCCAGTGAAACTAATTTGCCGTTTACTTTGGCGCCACGACAGCGGTGGCCAACCTCGGTATGAACCATATAGGCAAAATCAATTGGTGTGGAACCTTTTGATAAGTCGATAATATCTCCTCGAGGGGTAAATGCATAAACCCGGTCTTCGAGCACATCGCTCTTCACGCCATCGACAAAATCTTGCGCGTCCTCCACATCCTGGCGCCACTCCATTAACCGACGCAGCCAGCTTACACGTTGCTGGTAATGATCGTTTTGACTGCCTTTTTCCTTGTAAAGCCAATGGGCGGCGATACCATATTCCGCATCCCGGTGCATTTCTGGCGTCCTGATCTGGACTTCCAGCGGCTTTCCATCTGAATAGATAACAGCTGTATGAAGCGATTTATAAAAATTATCTTTTGGCGCAGCGATGTAATCATCGAACTCATTTGGGATTGGCCGCCAATGGGTATGGATAATACCAAGCGCGGCGTAACAGGAGGGAACATCTTTGACGATCAATCGAACAGCGCGAAGGTCGAGAACATTTTCAAAACTTTTATCCTTACGCTGCATCTTCGAGTATATGGAGTATATGTGTTTTGGCCGCCCCGAGACTTCTGCCTCAATATTTCCTGTTTTTAAAACATCTTCCAGTTCTGAAATGATGCGCTCTACCTCTTTTTCACGATCTATTCGGCGGTCTGATAGTTTTTTTGCAATCTCCTTATACGCGTCTGATTGGGTGTAACGAAATCCAAGGTCTTCTAATTCCCATTTTATCTGCCAGATTCCCAAACGGTTTGCGAGGGGCGCAAAAATATCCATCGTTTCTTGCGCAATTCTTTTTTGTTTAGTTTCCGGCATAAAGTTTAATGTGCGCATATTATGAAGGCGGTCAGCCAGTTTGATCAATACTACACGGACATCATCCCCCATAGCCATCAATGTTTTTCTGAGGGTTTCTGTTTTTAGATCTTTATGCCTGCTTTTTTGAGCGGTTTTGGATAGATTTGATGTTGATGCAATAGCGCCATTCCCATCGGAGTTAGCTTTTTCTTCAGTTATAGAAACGCGTGGGAGGTTTGAGAGTTTTGTGACACCATCAACAAGCTGTGCCATTTCTTCACCAAATTGATCTTCGAGATCCTTAATGGTTATCTCGGTATCTTCAACGGTATCATGCAAGAGGGCAGCGGAAATGACTACCGGAGGGACTTTTAGTTCAGCTAAAATGCTTGCGACAGCGACACAATGAGAAATATAGGGTTCACCCGACTTGCGTTCCTGTCCTTTATGCGCTTTTTCCGCAAAAGAATATGCGGAACGTATCTGTTCAATTTCAACAGTATTAAAGTGTTCAAGCAAGGACTTTTCTAATTCTTGAAAAAACATGGTTTTGTAATGGTAGCAGACTTTTATTTCATGGTCATTATTCAAAATCAAAAAATTTGTTAAAAATTTTAAATCCGTCCAAAATTTAGAAAAATGCGTACCTAAAAATTACAGCAAGCCGAGATCTAAAATGCTATCAATATATTCAAGGTCGGAAAGGAGGTTTTTGTTGATGGGCACACCTTCCCTTTGAATTCGCAGTTGGTTTTCATATTCTTTTTCACCAGCGGTATAGATGCGTTGTTTTCCGGGCAGCTTGCTTACCCCCCGTAGTTTGCGTAATAAATTTCCAATATTTTTCTTAAATTCGCTAACTTCAACAAAATTATCAATATTGATGGCATGGAAGAAATGACCGACTCTGAAACGTGTTTCATTTCCATTTTCATCATAACCAGATAAACCAAACAAAAACGCGCCACTTTGCAAAGACGAAGAAAGGATTTCCACTATTGTGGATAATCCATAGCCCTTGTGGCTGCCGGAGTTTTCCTCAACGCCACCAAGCGGGAGCAACGCTGCTTTCTTCTTCACGAGCATTTCCAGGATCGAACCAGGGTCCTGCAATGAATCCCCTTCATTGTTAATGACCCAACCCGGATAAATGGGTTTTTCCTGACGATTATTTACTTCAATTTTTCCTCTCTGAGTGATCGAAGTGGCTGCGTCAAAAAGAAATGGAAAAGCTTCATCTGTGGGTGCGCCAAACGCGATTGGATTCGTTCCAAGAGTTGGCTGTCCACTGAATGTTGGAGCAACGGCTGGTCTGGCATTTGTGAAACTCATCCCGATCATATTGTGCTCGACAGCCATCAATGGATAATATCCATCAATACCAAAGTGTGTTGAATTTCGCACGGCAACTGCACCCATTCCATATTCGGAAGCTTTGTTGATCGCTAAGCGCATAGCATGATGCGCGATCACCATTCCAATTCCATGGTTACCGTCGATGACGGCGGTCGTTGGTGACTCACGCACGACTTTGGATGCGTCTGATACTTCAATTAAACCCTTTCTAATGCGTTCAACATACATCCGCAGCCGGCCAATCCCATGTGATTCGATCCCGCGTAGATCCGAAGTAATTAGTACGTCAGCACAAATCTTTGCATCACTTTCAGGTACATCTAACGCAATAAATGAATTTTCAATAAATGTGCGTAAAAAATTGGTGGGCTTATAGATGACATTGTTTTCCACTTATCTCTCCAAAAATGAGTCTATTAATTATTGCATTTTAACATTGGATGATAAATATGGAATTAATTATTGAAAAATAAAATAATGTTAAAATCTTTCTAACTATGAGTGGAGAAAAAATGAAGCGAATTGCGGTTTTGACTAGCGGGGGCGATGCGCCCGGGATGAATGCGGCGATAAGGTCTGTAGTCAGAACCGGCTTGCGAAAAGGATGGGAAGTATTCGGCATCCGTGAAGGTTATAAAGGGTTGATCAATAATAATTTCGTATCTTTAGGAATGCGGGACGTTGGCGGGATCATACAAAAGGGTGGGACTTTCCTTGGAAGCGCGCGCAGTGAAGAATTCCGCACAGAAGCGGGGCGGCGCAAAGGAATTCGCTCTTTGAATGAAAATGGAATTGATGGCCTCGTCGTCATTGGCGGAAATGGATCCCAAACCGGAAACCATCTACTCTATAAGCTGGGGTTTCCCACAGTTGGTGTTGCTTCTACCATCGATAACGATCTCGTTGGTACGGATGTGACGATCGGTGTTGATACTGCGATGAATATTGCCCTGGAAGCAATTGACCGCCTTAAGGTCACAGGTTCATCTCATCAACGAGGTTTTTTGGTTGAAGTAATGGGGCGAAATTGCGGGTACCTGGCATTAATGGCTGCTATTGCTGGAGGCGCTGAAGGTGTTGTGATTCCAGAGGTAGAAATTGACCCCAATGAGGTAGCGGAAATCCTCCTGTCCGCATATGAGCGTGGGAAGTCACATGCGATCATTGTCGTTGCTGAAGGTGCCGAATACAATGCAACAAAACTTGCTGCATATTTCAAGGACCATCAGGATAGTATCGGTTTTGCGCTTCGTGTCACGATATTAGGCCATATTCAACGCGGGGGAACGCCAAGTGCCGCTGACCGCATCTTAGGAAGCCGGCTTGGCGCAGGAGCAACGGATTGCCTCGCAAGAGGAGAATTTGGGGTGTTGGTCGGTTGGCAAAACGCGGAAATAAAAACTACGCCACTGTCTGAGGTTGTCGGAAAAACAAAAGAAATCGATCTGAAACTGTTTGAATTGGCGCGAATTCTTGATTAGTTTTTCTTTTCCTTCAAATATGCTTCAATAAACCCATTCAAATCACCGTCAAGAACTGCGCTGGTATTGCCCATTTCAAAGTCCGTTCGGTGGTCTTTCACCAGTTGGTACGGATGCAAAATATATGAGCGAATTTGGTTTCCCCATTCGGCTTTTTGATATTCACCCCGTAGTTCATCTAATTTTTTCTCCTGCTTCTCAAGTTCCATTTGATATAAGCGGCCTCGCAAAACCTTCAGCGCATTCTCTTTATTTTGG
Source organism: uncultured Pelolinea sp. (assembly GCA_964505585.1). Classification (GTDB taxonomy): domain Bacteria; phylum Chloroflexota; class Anaerolineae; order Anaerolineales; family Anaerolineaceae; genus Pelolinea. The sequence goes on from CAZDIS010000004.1 coordinate 34,240, forward strand.
GACTGGGATCGTTCGTTCTGACAAGAGACAACCATACCTGTCGGTATATGGGTGATACGGATTGCGGTTGCATTTTTCTGCACATTTTGGCCGCCGGCGCCGGAAGATTTAAAAACATCAATTGTGATATCATCCGGATCAATTTTTATTGAAGGATCTTCTGATGCGACTTCAGGCAACACTTCTACCTGTACAAAGGATGTATGCCTGCGGTGGTTGGCGTCAAAAGGCGAAAGTCGCACCAACCTATGGACTCCTTTTTCAGCGTGTAAATATCCATAGGCGTATTTCCCGCTGATCAAAATGGTAACGCTTTTTATTCCCGCTTCTTCGCCTAAAGATTGGTTGATGATTTCGGATGTGTATCCATTTTGTTCTGCCCAGCGCAGGTACATGCGCATAAGCATTTCTCCCCAATCCTGCGCATCTGTCCCACCCGCGCCTGCGTTGATCGATAAGAGGGCGTTGCCTTTGTCATACTTTCCGGCTAATAGAGTCTGTAATTCAAGTTGGTCAAGCCGCTTCTTCAGGACTAAAATTTCACTTTCCAATTCTTGGTGAAAACTTTCATCTCCCAGGTTTATTAAATCCAAAATACTGTTTGCTTTGGATGTGATCTTCTCCCAGGTTTCGAGTTCCTCCTGAATGGCTGCTATCTCACGCATCGTGGATTGCGCGGATTTATTATCATCCCAGAAGGTTGTCTTTTTTGACGTTTCAATTAAATTATCGAGTTTAGACTTTTTTTCATCTAAGTCAAAGATGCTCCTTGAGCATTTGAATTTGTGAAACAATCGAATTTATTTGATCTAAAATGTCCTGCATTTTTACCTCTTACCGCGTAAATGATATTTTCCGGATAGTTGTCCGCAGCCTGCCTGAATACCTGCTCCCTGGCTGTTCCGAATTGTAGTAGGAATTTTGTTTTCTAAAAGGATCTGGCTGAAATTTTTGATTTCTGAAAGACTTGGTGGATTTCCATTGAAATGGGCATTTTTATTCAACGCGATCAGATTTACATGGCAGTTTTGTGGTGAAAGTAATTTTGCTAATTCTTTGGCATGTTCCAATTTGTCATTGATGTCTTTAATCATGACATACTCATAAGTAACCCTGCGGTTTGTCTTTTCGATATAATACGCAGCTGCGGAAATGATATCCGCAATCTTTATTTTTCGTGCGATTGGGACAAGTTGTTCTCTGAGATAATCATTCGGGGCGTGCAAAGAAATTGCAAGGTTAAATTGTTTGCCAATAGAAGAAAATTCAATGATTTTTTCGGGTATTCCAATTGTTGAAACTGTTATTCTACGCGCGCCGATATCGAAAGCGTCAGCATTGTTGAACAAAAGAACAGCCTGGATAGTATTTTCATAATTCAAGAAAGGTTCACCCATCCCCATTAATACGATATTGGATATCGTCTCATTGATTTCGGAGAAATTTCGTCCAAAGTGGCTGACCTGACTGACAATTTCACCAATAGATAAATTTCTCTCAAAACCAGCTCCCCCAGTAGCACAAAAAACACACCCAACTGCGCATCCTGCTTGGGTTGAAATGCAAATTGTATTTCGATTTTCATTTCTAATATGTACAGCCTCTATTAATGCGCCATCAAATAACCTAAATAGATATTTCTGGGTGTTGCCATCACCTGATGAAGTTGCATTTATTTGATTTAGTGTAGAAATAAAATAATTTTCGGAAAGAAAAGTTACCAGTTTCTTAGGCAGGTTGCTAAAATCAGACCAATCCTGATAAAACTGTGAATAAATTCCATCCCAGATTTGATCAACACGATAACTGGCGGGAGCAATATGCTTTATTGCATCCGCGATTCTTTGTTTTGAAAAGAGAAAAATGCTTTCCATCTAAAGATTAAATAATTCGTTGATGTTGTTTAACAATAAATCTGGTTTGGGCATCCATGCATTGTAATCAGCTTGCGTTGAAACTCCGGAAAGTACCAACGCTGTTTTGCATCCGGCGTTTTGTCCTCCTTTGATATCCGTTGATAGACGATCCCCAACTACAAGGGTTTCATTGGGTTGCGTATTGAGGCGCTGCATAGCAACTTGAAAAGAAAATGGAAGCGGTTTTCCAGCGATTTTCGCCTTCACGCCCGACGCGGTTTCTAATGCAGCAAGGATCGTGCCTGCGCCTGGGATGTTGCCCTCCGGGGATGGATAGGTTGGGTCAGGGTTGGTAAAATAAAAAGGAATTCCCTTTTGAATA
>CAZDIS010000005.1:0-35102 GCA_964505585.1 uncultured Pelolinea sp.
TGCCTGGATATGGGGCACTTCCACCCCACCGAGTCCATCGCGGATAAGGTCTCCGCGGTCATGCTTTTCGTGGATGAATTGATGCTGCACGTCAGCCGCGGTGTGCGCTGGGACAGCGATCATGTGGTTACCTTCAACGAGGATGTGAAAGCGCTGATGCGCGAGATCGTGGCCGGTGACTTTTTGAAGCGCGTGCATATTGGATTGGACTACTTCGACGCCAGCATCAATCGCGTCGCAGCCTGGACAATTGGCATGCGCAGCGCGGTGAAAGCTCTGCTATACGCCCTCCTCGAGCCTTATGAAAAGCTGGTTGAGCTAGAAAGAAGTGGTGATTTTACCGCACGGTTAGCCCTTTTTGAAACGATCAAGACACTGCCCTTTGGGATTATCTGGGACCATTATTGTGAAACATCTGGCGCGCTAATGGAAAAGGAATGGATAGGGGAAGTTAAGAGATACGAACAGGATACTTTATCAAAGCGATAGAAATTTCTCCTTTTTTAGAACACCGGGTCGATTAAATGATCCGGTGTTTTATTTTAGAACGCTAACTCTACTTTCTTTAAATTTTCTTTAAATGACACGTATGCCTTGTTCCAAAGCGGCTGATAATCAGGTTCATACATCTCAATTTCAAATGAATTACAGATCACGCCAACACCTTCATCCCAGGTTACAATATCACCCATCGCGATTGCCTGTGTAATCAAATTGCCAATCGCGGTGGCTTCAACAGGTCCGGTGATCACTTTCTTACCGGTCGCATTTGCCGTAAACTGGTTAAGAAGCGTATTCTTTGTTCCACCGCCGACAATATGGATGGTAGATACTGCCTGGCCGGACATGGATTCCAACTGCTCAATGATATAACGATAACGCAAAGCAAGACCCTCCAGGACAGCACGGATCATCTCACCATCGGTTTGCGGGATTGGCTGCGCGGTACGCTGGCAATATTCCTTAATCCGTTCGACCATATTACCGACTTTCAGGAATTGATGATAATCCGGGTCTACCAGGGTTCTAAATGCCGGTGCCTTGCGAGCCAGGTCGGTCAGTTCCGCATAAGAAAGATCGTTCCCTTCTTTCTGCCATTGACGGCGGCACTGCTGAACAAGCCACAGACCCATCACGTTCTTAGAAAACCGATAGGTTCCGGCATACCCGCCTTCGTTGGTGAAATTATTGAGATAGCTCTGATCGTTAATTACGGGTTCAGGCGAATTCATCCCGATGATAGACCATGTGCCAGAGCTGATCCAGATGAAATCATCGTTCTCAGCTGGCACCGCTGCCACCGCGGAGCCGGTATCATGCGTTGGCGGAGCAACAACCTGCAGTTCCGTACCCAATTCATCAACCAGTGACTTACGCAGCGGGCCCAGGACAGTTCCCGGCATAACGATCTCAGGAAAGATATGTTCTGGAAAACCCATTGCCTTAATGATCTCCCGCGACCACTGTCCTTTACGGGTATCGAGAAATTGTGTCGTGGTCGCTTCAGTAAATTCCGCAACTGCTTTGCCTGTCAGCCAATAATGCATCAGGTCCGGCACCATCAGCAATTTATCCGCAATTTTCAAAATGGGAGAATCCGTTTCAACCATCGAAAAAAGCTGGTACAGGGTATTGAGCTGCATGAACTGAATACCGGTGATGTTGTAGATCGTTTCACGCGGCAGGCGCGCGAAAACCTTCTCCATCATGCCATCAGTCCGTTCATCCCGATAATGGAAAGGCGTGGAGAGCAGTTGGCCATTTTTATCAAGCAGGGCAAAATCTACCCCCCAGGTATCAACCCCGACAGATGAAAGGGGTATCGTTTTGGAGGCCTGGCGGATACTTTCCTTGACCTCACACCAAAAGCGTATGAAATCCCAAACATAACTTTTATCAGAGCGCTTCTGGGATTGGGCTTTACGCGGATACATGGTCGGGAGACTTGCAGGGCCTGTTTGGAACCGATGCATCTCAGAAAGCGTAAGTTTTCCATCCATCAGTGTACCCAGCATGCCCCGACCGCTTTCAGCACCCAGATCAAGCGCTAGATAATGTTTTGCTTTTGCCATCCAAACCTCCAGGAATCAATTATCATTAATTATACTCATCGCTATTTATTAGCGAATATAATAGATCATATTAAATGCAAATCCACAAGGAAATATGATGGAAACGACCCTCCTCATTTTTAATCGTATCGCGCCTATCATCCTATTGCTCTTTATTGGCAAATGGATGAACAAAAAAGACTTCGTTTCTGCATCAGCAATAGGAGAAATCAAGAAACTTGTGGTCAACTTAGCTCTGCCCGCAGCACTTTTCATGTCGTTCTTTACTATGGAGATAAAATCCGCATATTTCTGGTTTGTTCCAATCCTGATCACCATTGAAATTATGCTATTCATTTTCGGGACTTTCCTGCAAAAAAAATTGTCCATCGAGGGTGAATACTTTCCATTCTTGATCACCGGATTCGAATATGGCATGGTGGGGGTGAGCCTTTTCGCCGCGGCGTATGGCATTGAACAGCTCGGTAAAATCGCCATCATCGATTTCGGGCAGGAGTTATTTGTTTGGTTCATTTATATGGCCTTTTTGACCCAAAAGCGTGAAGGGTCCACCAATTTCAAGAATCTTACTAAAATGTTTCTGACCTCACCCGTAATTCTCGCAATCCTATCCGGCATTCTCTTGAACCTATCCGGGCTGTCGGCAATAGTTATCAGCAGCCCTATCGCCGCGGGGTTCTTAAATACCATTGAGATAATTGCCAGCCTGACGATCCCTCTTATTCTGTTCGTGGTCGGATTCGGCATACAGCTGGACCGCAATGAATTAAGATATTCTCTGCGCGTCATCCTTATTCGCCTGTCGGTTCTCATCCCGGCAGCCCTGCTCATCAACAAATATATTATTGGCGGGTTACTGGGGCTCGACAACGGATTTCAGTCCGCGTTCTTCACCCTGCTGATCCTCCCTCCGCCGTTCATCCTCACATTATTTATGGACCAATCCCTCGAACGCGAACGCCATCGGATTGACAGCACCCTGACCCTGCATACTATCGCCACCATATTTATTTTCATTATCTATTACGCGTTCAACCCGGTTATCTGAAAAAGCTCATGTCATCTCGTGTTTATATGGCGGATTGGCGCCTTCACGTGCGCAATTAATCGCCGCCGCTTTAACCGCAAAGCGCAGACATGCGTCCAGGTGTTCAGCACCTATTTCGGCAATCTGTTCACTGGCCGCCATCAGCCTATTGTCAAATAAATAAGCCAGCGCTGCGGATAAAAACGTATCACCCGCGCCAACTGTATCCGCCACCTTCACGCGCGGTGCTGGCACTTCCACCCGTGTGCCATCCGGCAAATACCCACAGGCGCCTTTTTCTCCGCGCGTCAATATGGCCATCCGCAGTCCAAAATCAAACCATCCGGGTAATTTGTCTTCAATTTCAGCACCAGGAAAAAGGTATTCGAAATCAACCTCACTTAAGCGTAAAATATCAACCACAGACACCCACCTTTCAAATCGTTTTTGGTAGGCATCAAAATCTTCAACCAGTGCGGGCCTGACGTTTGGGTCCAGGGAAATCACTTTATTTGCGCTTTCCCGCATCATCAATGTTTCCAGTGCCGTTGCTCCCGGTTCCAGAAGCAATGAGATCGAACCAAAATGCAACGCTTCAACCCCGTCCAGGTCGCTGGGTAAATCTGCAATCTGCATATTGCGGTCCACCGTGCCCTCCGCGTAAAAAGCATACTGCGGTTCTGCATTATCATCCTCGCTCAGCTTTACAAAAGCCAATGTAGTCTGCCCATCTATGCGTGGACAAAACGCCATATCTACCTGGTTTGATGAAAGGTGGTCATAAATCTGGTCACCAAATATATCGGTAGAGATACGCGAAAGGAAGCCCACGGGAATTTCCATGCGACCCAGACCCACGGCAATGTTCAAGATCGAACCACCCGGACAGGGGCGGTAACCACGCCCATCCTTTGTTGGAATAAAATCGATCAGCGCTTCACCGCAGCACAGTATCATGATCAGCCTCCTTCAGGTAAATCCGTTTCACTTTTGTAAAAAGAGGCCGTCCTAGTGGACGGCCTCTCGTCGTACTGTCTTTCAAATACGATTTTCCCTATTTTTACTCGTACAGCAATGCTGCGATGGTGGGATCGTCGATATTGTCCGCATCGAACCAGTGGAAGCCGGTGTCAATGAATTCAGGAATTTCTTCCCCATTGTATGCTTTCACCGCGGCTTCAACGCATTTGTAGCCGATACCGATCGGGTCCTGGGTGATCGCGCCTGCTTCTTCACCAGCATTGATGGCGGCAATCTGCTGTTGGCCGGAGTCATAGCCAATGATGACGAGGTCATCGCGGCCTAATTCCTTGGCTGCATTAAGGACACCAATGATGGAGCCTTCGTTCGCGCCGAAGAAACCTTTCAGGTCAGGATTCGCCTGAATAATGGCCTTCGCCAAGTCTGTGGATTTGAGGTGATCGCCACCGCCATACTGAACGTCAACAACGGTTACATCGGGATATTCCGCTTCGATCTGGTCGGTGAAACCGGCAACGCGGTCAATACCTGTACGGCTGGTATTGTCATGCGCAATAACGGCAACTTCACCAGAACCGCCGATCAATTCAACCATCTTGTCAGCTGCCAATGCGGCTGCTGCAATGTTATCGGTGGCGGCTGTGCTGAGCGGGATATCACTGTCTACACCGGAGTCAAAACCGATGACGGGGATACCCTTTTCCTGGGCCTGTTCCAAGAGCGGGATCGCGGCTTTGGAGTCTACAGCTGCGAAGCAGATAGCGGCTGGATCTTTGTCGATCGCTGCCTGGAGCATATCCATCTGCTTGTCAACCATGGCTTCAGTCTCTGGGCCTTCGAAGGTGATGCGTACGCCATAGTCTTCAGCTGCCTGTTCTGCGCCGCTCTCAACTGCGAGCCAGAATTGGTGCTGGAAGCCCTTGGAAATAACGGGAATGTAGAGTTCTTCTTCTGCTGCCGGGGCGCATGAAGCAATAACTGCTGCGACAATCGTCAGACTTAGAATGGTAATCAATTTTTTCGATTTCATTTTTTAAATCTCCTCTTTTTTATATTTTTTTCTTTTTCTTCAACATACGAGTTTTATATTTTCCTGAAACACCTCCTTCTTCAAAATTATGTAAGATTCCTATTATCTAAGTACCTATCCAGTCATTAAATATGAAGGATCCAGTTATTATGCTTTCCGTCTGCGGCGGATAATATCCAGGTAAACCGCTGAGATAATGATCAATCCAGTGACAACAATTTGCCATTCCTGAGGGACAGATAAGATCCGCAGTCCATTCGTGAGCGTGCTGATGATGAATGCTCCGATTATGGTCCCAAGCATATTGCCTTCACCGCCGCTCATTGAAATACCGCCGATAACCGCGGCCGCAATCGCGTCCAGTTCATACCCCTGTCCCAGCGCGGGCTGTGCAGAGTTCAAGCGGGCAGCAATAACGATCCCAGCCACGCCAACGAACAAACCGCCAAGCGTATAAATAGCCGTTTTCCAAAAATCAATATTTACGCCTGATAGGCGCGCTGCTTCTTCATTGCTACCGAGCGCGAAGCAATAGCGTCCGATAACGGTTTTTGTGAGGATCAGCCCGGCCAGGCCAGCCATACCAAACATAATGACCACACCATTCGGGATCTCAAATCCAGGGATGACTGCCCCCAACACCGAACCCATGGCTATATTGCTGAAGCCTGTTTCAAGCGGGAAATAGATCGGTGAGAGATCAGTGATAACCAGCGAGAGGCCGCGCGCAACATTCAACATACCGAGGGTTGCAATGAACGGGGGTAGTTTTAATTTTGAGATAAGAATTCCATTGGTAAAACCAGCAATACCACCAGTTACAACACCGATCACAACGCCAAGCGCAACCGGGAGGCCCCAATTCTTGACAGCTACCGCACTCATAACGGAACAAAGCGTCATTACCGTGCCGACCGACAGGTCAATGCCACCGCTGATAATGATGAAAGTTACACCCAAAGCCAGCAAACCATTGACAGCAGTCGCGATCAAGATGCCAACTACATTACTGAAAGTGAAAAAGTATGGTGATGCCAGAGAGAAGCCAACAAAAAGGATGACCAAGGCCCCAAAAGCTAATAATCGCTGAAATGTTTCAGCCTGTCTTTTTCTTCCGGTATTTTTTGATTTTATGTTTTCCATAGATCAGTCCATCCTCAGTTTTAATGTACGATGACCCCACCATTGCGCATGGTGGCAAGTTCCATGATGCTTTCCTGGGTCGCTTCCGTATAATCCAATTCGCCGGTAATGCGCCCCTCGCACATGACAACAATGCGGTGGCTCATCCGCAGGATCTCTGGCAATTCAGATGAGATCATAATGATCGATTTTCCCTGCTTCGCAAGGTCATTTAATAATGTATAAATTTCCTGCTTAGCGCCCACATCAATACCGCGCGTTGGTTCATCAAAGATCAGGATATCCGCATCCTTGGCAAGCCATTTTCCAACAACTACTTTCTGCTGATTCCCGCCGGAAAGATTTTTTGCGGTTTGGTCAAGGCTCGGTGTGCGGATCGACAGTTGATCAACCATCGTACCCGAGATATCAGCAATCAAATGATCTTTGATCCAACCGAAAAATGTGGTCAGTGTGTGAACAATTGTCAGAGCGATGTTTGTTTTGACATCCAAACCCAAACATAAACCATAGCGCTTTCGGTCTTCAGATAAATAACCCACATCATTTTTCACCGCGTCAACAGGTTGCTTGATATGGGTCAATTTTCCATTAATAAATATTTCACCAGATTCATACGGGTCTGCACCAAAGATCGCCCTTGCCACCTCTGTGCGTCCCGCTCCAACCAGGCCGGCAAAACCGAGGATCTCCCCTTTTTTCAGATCGAAATTCACATTCCGTAATTCTGACCCACGGTTGAGACCTTTGACCTCCAGGACAATCTCATCACTGCGATCGTCAGGCACTTCCGGGCTTGATTCATAGATCACGCGTCCAACCATCATTTTAATAATGTCATTGATCTTGGCGTCCCTGGTCTTGACCGTGTCAACAAATTGGCCATCACGCAGAACCGTGATGCGGTCCGAAATCTCCTTTAATTCCTCAAGCCGGTGGGTAATATAAATAATACCCGCACCTTCTCCTTTCAACTGGCGGATAATGCGAAACAACTCCTTGATCTCCACATCGGTCAGCGCGGCACTAGGTTCATCGAACACATAGACATCAGAATTAAAAGAAAGCGCTTTCGCGATCTCGACCATTTGCTGTTTTGCAACGGTCATATCTGACACTTTTGTGGTCGGGTCCACCTTGAGGCGCATCATATCAAACAATGCACGGGCTTTCTTATTGAGTTCGGTTTCGTCCAGGAAAATTCCTTTGAGTGGCTCTCGCCCGATGAAAATATTTTGCGCGGCAGTGAGGTGCGGCATAAGATTTAATTCCTGGTGCACCATGCTAATCCCGATCTCCTGCGCGGCATGCGGGTTTGAAATCTCAACCTCTTCCCCTTTATAAATCAGCCGCCCATCATCCTTTTTATAAATCCCGGCAATGATTTTCATCATTGTGGATTTACCGGCTCCGTTCTCTCCTACCAGCGCATGCACTTCTCCGCGTTCCAAATCAAAAGAACAGCAATCCAGCGCGTGAACGCCAGGAAACGATTTATCTATTCCCTCGAGAACGAGAAGTTTTTCAGCCATGGCTAGTCCTTAACATCTTAGCATGTTGAAAGCGAAGCGAAAAAGATGATCTACGTAATGGTATCGTTATCATGTTATCGTTACCATATTAGCACAAGAAATAATGCTTGTCAATATTACAATCCTCACTTCTGATTTATCGGGAACATCGTTGCGATCCAGGCCAATGTGCCGGTACATTCTTTTTTGCGTTGTTCTCATTATATAACAATTCAAATCAAGATTTAGTGGTTCGTTACCGAAATCAATTGAACGCGTCCCTACATGTTACAAAAATCCTATTGACAGATGATTTTATTCATGCTAATATGGTAACGATACCACATACAGAAACAATTTCCCGCCTGGTATCCCATTATAAGGCGAAAAATAATATGTCCACAATTCACGATGTAGCAAAAAAAGCTGGGGTCGCACCAATCACCGTTTCGCGCGTGATCAATGATTCTGGTTATGTCAGTGACGCTATGCGAGAACGCGTGACAAAAGCTATTGATGAATTGGGTTATGTCCCAAATGTGTTAGCCCGCAGCCTGAAATCTAAACGCACCAACACAATAGCGCTTATTTTTACCGATATTACCAACCCATTTTTCAATATTCTCGCGCGCGGAGTCGAAGATACGGCTCACGCCTTTGGTTTTAATGTGTTTTTCTGCAATACCGATGAAAATAAGGAAAAGGAAAACACTTATATCCAACTCGTGCTGCAAAAGCAAGTAGATGGGATTTTGCTTGTGCCGGCGACTTTAGATCCAAAATCAATCGAGTTGATCCAGGGCCAGGATACACCACTGGTGGTATTAGACCGCAGGTTTCCGCCCGGCACAGTGGACGTCGTACGCGGCGATTCCTTTGGGGGCGCCTACCAGCTTACAAAACTATTAATTGAGCTTGGGCACCGCAATATCTCGATTATCAGCGGCCCGATTGAAGTCACCACAGCGGAAGACCGCATGCAGGGATACCAGAAAGCAATGCGCGACTACGGGCTGGAGAGTTTTATTGATTGCTATTATGGCCAATTCACACAGGAAAGCGGTAAAAAACTAACCTCGGATCTGTTCACACACGATGCCAAGCCGACTGCGATCTTTGCCGCAAACAACCTGATCGCAATTGGTGTTTTATCCGCCCTGGATAAATTAGGGTTACAAGTACCGGATGATGTCGCGGTTGTCAGCTTCGATGAAATACCTGAAACACTGACGCCCACGCCATTTTTAACGGTTGTAAACCAACCCCCTTATGAAATGGGAAAAAAAGCAACCGAAATCTTAATCGAGAGAATAAAAAATGAAAAAACTGGTACAGATGATTTTCAGGAGATTGTATTTCCTGTTGATCTAATCGAACGCGCTTCCAGCGGACCAAATATAAGAGATTAAACCGCAACTTTATTGCCTGACCGGAATCAACCCACATGGAAGCTGGGTAGAACCATTCGGTTGGAAATTGAGAGAAAAACGAGGAGAAATGAAAGAAAAATATACAGCAGCAACTTATCCCGGACGAAAAAAAGATGACCTGATCGTGGTCGCCGGTGCAGGCGGTTTTATTGGCGGCACACTTGTGCGCCGCTTCAAAGACGCTGGATTCACGAATATCCGCGCGATTGATAAAAAACCGTTACCGCTCTGGTACCAGCGAACGGAAGGTGTCGAAAACCTATGCATGGATGTAAGCCTGGTTGCAAATTGCGTCCACGCGGTTGAAGGCGCAAAGGAAGTCTATAACCTCGCGGCTGACATGGGCGGGATGGGTTTCATCGAGAATTTCCGCGTGGAATGCCTGCGGACCGTGCTGATCAACACCAACCTGATCGACGCAGCGTATAAAGCGGGGACAGAGCGTTATTTCTTCTCTTCCTCTGCCTGCGCCTACAATACCACACTGCAGCAAGACCCTAACGTGCGCGCCCTGAAAGAATCCGATGCTTACCCCGCCATGGCAGAACGCGGATATGGATGGGAAAAGCTCTTTTCAGAAATGGTTTGCCAGGAATATTCCGTTGAACGCGGATTGAAGACTTTTATTGCCCGTTTCCACAACGTCTATGGACCTAACGGAACATGGGATGGTGGACGCGAGAAAGCACCTGCCGCTCTATCGCGCAAAGTAATCGAAGCAGTCGACCAGGGTACCAATCAAATAGACATCTGGGGTGACGGCTCACAGACCCGATCTTATATGCTGGTCAATGATTGCGTTAAAGGGATCGATATGATCACCCACTGCGACGCGCTTGAAGCAACCCCCATCAATCTTGGCAGCAGCGTTTTGATCTCCGTCAATGATCTAGTTAGCATGATCGAGGGTTTTGCCGGCGTGATATTGGAACGCAATTACCAATTGGATAAACCGCGCGGCGTCGCCGGGCGCAACAGCGATAACACCTTCATCCTTGAAATGCTTGGCTGGGAACCAGATACCCCGCTGGAAGAGGGAATGGAAAAAACATACATGTGGATCAAAAACCAATATGAGGCACGCAAAGCAGGAGAGTTTACACCTGCCGGAATTCACTAATCCAGAAAAATATGAATATAAACACAGAGCCGACAAATAAACAAATCAACTCTGTCATTGGAGCAATGCCATATCGGATGGCATTTTCCGGCGGATGGATCGACCAACCCTTTATATCGAAACACAATCCTACTCCCCCGGGATCGATGGTGGTCGTTTCCCTCGAGCCGACCTTACCTTTTATGAAACGCTGCGGCATGGGAACCAGTACACGGGAAGCGGCGAAAATTCTGTGGGGAGAGCGCCTGCCGGATGGTGATCCTACCCAGTTAATGCGCGAGCTGTATCATAAAGAAAATGCGGAACGCAAAGACCCTTCTGGTTCCCAAGACATGGCGGGCATCATCTACCCCGGTATTTCCCGACTTGATTATGATGCGCGTGTGGAAGGCGGATTTTTTCCAGCCCACATCACATCCTGCCATGATCCGCAGGTAACAAGATGGCTTGAAAAAGTCCTGTACATCCTGCCTGTCGGGCAACGCCCGGAAGGATATCACCCTCTTGGACAAATTAATCTGAATCTGACCTGGATAGAGAGACTAGGGCGCACCGGCATGGATTGCTATGATGCAATCATTGAGAAAAATGCCAAAAAACTTGGCGCGTCGATGAATGAAACCATGCAGTGCTGGGAAAAGATCCTGCCGCATACCGTAAAGCATCCCACCATCAAGACAGACCTGGTGAAATTATTACACTTCTTTCAAAATAAATACCACGGGGCTATGTATTCTGGCTGCGGCGGCGGATATTTTTATATCATCGCCAGTGAACCAATCCCAGGTACTTTTAAAATCAACGTGCGCCTGAACAACAAGGGGCAATCTTGAAAGAAAGGCAAGCAGAGGAAGCGACGATTTTTATCAGCGGCAGTTTCGATGACATGCGCACAACCGATATCCGATTTTTTCAAGAAGCCGCAAAGAGGGGAAAATTGCATGTTTTTCTTTTTGATGATGAAGCAGCGCGCATCGCCGACGCGAAGGAGGTTAAATTCCCGCTTGCTGAGAGGTTATATTTCCTTGAAAACATCCGCTTTGTCAGCCGTGTCAGTGTGATCACGTCCCCTGATTCATTAAATGCACTGCTTATTGAACATGCTAGCGCAAACAAAGAAGCCATCTGGGCAGAACGGGAAAGAGAAGCTAATGAGCAAAACGCGGTGTTCTGCTCAAATCATGGCATCACTCACCTGCCTATTCCCGACGCGGATCTAGAGGGTTTTCCAGCCGATCCGATACGGAATGGGCGTACAAATAAAAAAGTGATGGTATCCGGGTGTTTTGACTGGGTACACAGCGGCCATGTGCGTTTTTTCGAAGAAGCATCGCAATTTGGCAATTTATTTGTTGTGGTCGGCCATGATGAAAATTTGCGCTTATTAAAGGGCTCAGGACATCCGCTTTTTCCGGAGGATGAACGTCAGTATTGGGTACAGTCCATCCGTTTCGTTCATCAAACGCTCATTTCATCAGGAAAGGGATGGCTGGACGCAGAACCGGAAATGCGCGCAATCAAACCGGATTATTTTATTGTCAACCACGATGGCGATAAGCCCGAAAAAAAGGATTTATGTAAACAGCTGGGAATTGAATACAAGGTGCTTACTCGCAGCCCCAAACCAGGGCTTGCAGCGAGAATGAGCACAAATTTACGAGGATTTTGAACTTAGTGAAAGGAAACAAAGATGCTGAATAAAGGAATTCTAAACCCACATATCAATTCACTTCTAGCGCGCGTACGCCACAACAATCTATTGGTTATTGCCGATCGTGGTTTTACCAATTTTCCAGATGTGGAAACAGTTGATATCACCCTCGTTGACGATATACCAACCGTCCTGCAAGTGTTCAACGCGATCAAACCACAATTTGACATATGCCAGATCTATATGGCCAGTGAATTTCAATTAGAAAACACACCAGATGTACAAGAGAAATACCGTACTGCTTGTGGAAAGATCCCGACTACATTCGAGGCATCCGACAAAATGAAGAAACGCGTTCATGATGTGATAGGCATCATCCGCACAGCAGACACTATTCAATATGGCAACATGCTGTTAGTCTCAGGCAGAATTGGTGAATGATCATTTATTTAGTTTCATAATAGAAGGATTTACGAAAGAAAGGAAGGCAGAAAATGGCAGTTAAGAAAGGATTTGGAAAACGGTGGATAGGAGAAATGCCGAAGATCGGGATTCGGCCAACCATAGATGGGCGCATGAATGGCGTGCGCGAAAGTCTGGAAGAACAGACCATGGATATGGCAAAAAATGTGGCAGATTTCTTAAGTAAAAACCTGCAGTATCCAGATGGTTCTCCAATTAAGTGTGTAATTGCCGACCGCACCATTGGCGGCGTGATGGAATCCGCTTTATGCGCGGAAAAATTCACGCGGGAAGGTGTCGGCGTCTCCATTACCGTCACACCCTGCTGGTGTTATGGGTCGGAAACGATGGACATGGACCCGCTCACACCAAAGGCGGTATGGGGCTTCAACGGCACCGAGCGCCCCGGTGCAGTGTATCTGGCCGCTGTCCTGGCAGGCCACAACCAGAAAGGGCTGCCCGCTTTCTCGATCTATGGACATGATGTGCAGGACAATGATGACAAATCCATTCCGGATGATGTCAAAGAGAAACTACTGCGTTTTGCGCGGGCGGGATTGGCAACAGCCATGATGCGCGGGAAATCTTATCTCTCGCTCGGCGGTACATCAATGGGCATCGCGGGTTCGATCGTTGACCAGCCTTTCTTCGAGAAGTATCTCGGCATGCGGGTTGAAGCGGTCGATATGAGTGAATTCACACGCCGAATGGAAGAAGGCATCTATGATCCTGAAGAATACAAAAAGGCGTTGAAATGGACGAAAGAAAAATGCAGAGAAGGCGAAGACCATAACACTCCGAAACTGCAGCGCGACAGAGATCAAAAGGACAAAGATTGGGAAACTGTTGTCAAAATGACCCTTATTGGGCGCGATCTGATGGTTGGCAACGAGAAGCTTGAAGAGATCGGCTATGGCGAAGAAGCGATGGGGCATAACGCCATCGCAGGCGGGTTTCAGGGCCAGCGCCAGTGGACCGACCACATGCCAAACGGTGATTTCATGGAAGCGATGCTAAATTCATCCTTTGACTGGAATGGCATCCGCGCCCCGTATATTATGGCAACGGAAAATGATTCGCTTAATGGCGCGGTAATGTTATTTGGCTATCTCCTGACCAACACCGCCCAGATCTTTGCGGATGTGCGCACCTATTGGAGCCCGGAGGCAGTCAAGCGCGTGACGGGTTACTCGCTCGAAGGGCGGGCGGCGGGCGGCATGATCCACCTGATCAATTCAGGTGCAGCCACACTCGACGCGACCGGTATGCAGAAGAAGGACGGCAAACCTGCCATGAAACCATTCTGGGAAATCACACAGGAAGAAGCAGATAAATGCCTTGAAGCGACCGATTGGTACCCCGCCTCAACCGGATATTTCCGCGGCGGCGGCTATTCCTCCGGCTTTCTGACCAAAGGCGAAATGCCCATGACCATGAGCCGCATCAATATTGTTAAAGGGCTTGGGCCGGTGCTGCAAATTGCGGAAGGATGGACGGTCGATATCCCGGCGGAAGTGCACAAAACGCTGAATGAACGCACTGATCCCACCTGGCCCACGCACTGGTTTGTGCCGCGCCTGACGGGTGAGAACGCCTTCAAAGATGTATATTCCGTCATGGGCAACTGGGGCGCAAACCATGGTGCAATCAGCTATGGCCATATCGGCAGCGACCTGATCACCCTGGCCTCGATTCTGCGCATCCCGGTCTGCATGCATAATGTAGAAGGCGATCATGTCTTCCGACCCAGCGCCTGGTCTGCTTTTGGCGTGATGGAACCGCAAAGCGCTGATTTCCGCGCCTGCCAGAATTTCGGTCCGATCTACGGACAATATTAATATTGCGCAGTTCTAGCCGCCCCAATCTACCCATTGGGGCGGTTTTATATACAATATAGATAATGAGACTTATTCTTCTAATTTAAGGAGGCATGATGGCAAAATTATTATTGGGGATCGATATCGGCACGTACAGCTCGAAAGGGGTGCTTTGCCGCACCGATGGCACGATCCTCGCGGAAGCACGCGCGGAGCATGAGATGGATATTCCCAAACCGGGTTATGCCGAACACGACGCCGACGGCGTTTGGTGGGCGGATTTCAAGGAAATCGCGAAAGAATTAACTGCGCAGGTGCCTGATGGTGACCATGTTGCCGCGGTGGGCGTCAGCGCAATTGGCGCTTGCGTGCTGCCAGTCGACAAGGACGGCAAACCGCTGCGCCCGGGCATCCTGTACGGCGTAGACACGCGCGCGGTCAAACAGATTGACGCATTGGAAATAAAATATACGCGTGACGCGCTGGTGGAATTTGGTGGCACGCGCCTCACCACTCAGGCGATCGGACCTAAGATCCTGTGGATCAAGGAAAATGAGCCGGATATTTACGCGAAAACACATAAGTTCCTGACCGCTACTTCCTATGTAGTCTATAAACTTACTGGCAATTACACCATCGACGCGCATACCGCCACCGAATGGGGCCCGCTGATCGATATCCGCAAAGTGGCATGGGATGCGCGCTTCGCGGGGGAGATCACCCCGCTGGATCGCCTGCCCGAGATCGGCTGGACGGACAAAATCGCCGGCACCATTACCCCGCAAGCAGAAGCAGAAACCGGCATTCCAGCCGGCACGCCGGTCAACTTCGGCGCGGTCGATGCCCTTTCAGAAGCCGTCAGTGTAGGGGTGATTGATACCGGCGAATTGATGATCATGTATGGCAGCACGGCTTTCTTTATCTTCTTCATCGACAAACCCATTCCAACCCATGAACTGTGGTTAGAGGGCGGCGTGTTTGAAGGGCAATATGAATATTCCGCTGGGCTTTCCACCAGCGGGTCTGCCACCACCTGGTTCCGCGACCAGTTCGCGCAGGATCTGATCGCCGCGCAAAAAGCAGGCGGAGTGAACGCCTATGCAGCGCTGGCAGATGAAGCGCAGACTTCGCCAGTTGGCGCAAACGGATTGCTGATGCTGCCCTACATGAGCGGCGAACGCACGCCCATCTTCGATCCCAAAGCGCGCGGCATCTTCGCCGGTCTGTCGCTCAGCCATACCCGCGGGGATATGTACCGCGCACTGCTGGAAGGGACCGCCTTCGCCATCCGCATGAATCTGGAAGCGATGCAAAAAGCCGGCGCACAAATAAAACACGGTGTGGCTGTCGGTGGCGGCGCATCCAACACACTCTGGCTGCAGATGGTGAGCGATATTTCCGGCGTCCCGCAGGTGCTGCCGGAAAAGACAATCGGCGCTGCTTATGGCGACGCATTCCTGGCAGGATTGGCAGTTGGCGCAGTGGAGTTGGAGGCACTGAAGACACAATGGGTCAAGGTCAAACAGCGCATTGAACCTGACATGGATAAAAAGAAAACCTATGATACCCTCTACCCACTTTTCAAGGACCTGTATCACAACACCAAATCGGTCATCCACGCGTTGACTGATAAGCAAAAGTAAAAAACATTTTCTGAGACGACAAGAGGGCGCACCCGCGCCCTCTTTTATATTAACCAACCAATTACCAACCATTTTAAACCCGCCCCAAATTATCCATAACCCATCCCACCCTGCCGCAACATCCTCCGACGGCACAATTGCAGTATGAACAAAAAGGGATTTTTTGGAGGAAAATTGGCACAGAATCGTACGAATCTACTGATCATCAGTTTGATCGTTTTAGTTTTTTCCATAGGTAACAGCATGATGGTGATCCCGGTCACGGGCGAGCAGTCCACACCCACATCAGACTTGAATGAGAGTCGCGGCACCACCCTTCAATTAGAAAATGGCACACAGTTGCTGGTCGCAGGCCAACCTATTGGCAGCATCGGTTATGTATCTAACATGCCTGGTGTCGTCACCCGCTTTCAACAAGCCGACCAGTTAGGAAGCATCGGTCTGATCGCACATAATTACCTATCCGGTGAAGAATTTTTCAAATTACAGATTGGCGACCGCATAGTAATGATTGACAAACAGGTAAATGAAACCAGCGAATATCGCGTAATCGCGGTCGAACAATACCAAGCGCTGCAGCCCACCAGTATTCACAGCCGATTTTTGAATCTGGATAACGGTGAGAATATCAGCGCGCACCAGCTTTCGCAAAGAATTTACGGACGTGAAGGTTATCTAATCCTGCAGACATGTGTTGAAAATGAAGGAAACCTGGAATGGGGCCGACTGTTCGTGATCGCAGAGCCGATAAACACATTGTAATGGTTCATTTTTTCGCTGACCAGTTCCACGACTTTTATCTAAAAATTAATCAAGATGGTTGAACAATTCCATTCTAACAAGGTGCTTATCCTTAATATCAGGCCAAGCTGATTCTTTGAGAAAAGTAATCACTTTTTCTCTTTCTGGTAGCGCAAATCCCGCCCCATCTACCGCCGCTGCCAAGGCGCCCAGCGCGCTAGCCAGCACTCCAGTCGCGGTCAACGATAATCCATTCATTAATCCATACACGATCCCAGCCGAATAGGCATCCCCCGCCCCGGTCGTATCCACAGCACTTACATTAAATACCGGGCAGCGGATCAATTCACCCTTATCCATCAACAGACTTCCATCTTTACCCAGTTTGACCGCGGCCAACTTCACACCTGCATTAACCAGTTTTTCAGCCGCCTCTTCAGCTGTCGTTGCCCCCAGTAATGTATCTATTTCCGCTACTCCGCTGATGCAGATCTGCAGCGCGGGCAGGATCTCCATAAATTCTGCTTTATTGCGCATGACTGGCTCCAGACCGGTGTCCATCGAAACAGGAACATTGCGCTCACTGGCATATCGCAGCGCGCGCAGGGCAGCAACGCTCTGCGGCGCTTCCAGCAGTGCATAACCGGAAATATGCAGCATGCCCGCATCATCAAAAATAGCCGCGTCCAGCTTTTCAGCGTCGAGCATCTTATTTGCCCCGCGGTAGCCGAACATCGTGCGTTCACCATCCGGTGTGACCAATATGAAATCCAACCCGGTATTTTCCGCAATGGTCGTTTGTAGCGTGCTCAGATCGATGCCCGTCTTTGCCAACGCGGTGCGCACATAATCCGCCCATATATCCTCGCCCACACATCCCAGCAACTTCGTTCTCTCGCCCAGTCGATCTAAAATGATAGTCGAATTCAGGATCGCGCCGCCGGTTTCCATTTTGACCGAGTCCACCAGCCCATCTCGCCCGGGCTGCGGAATGGCCGGCACCGGCCAGATATTATCAACGTTGATATCCCCCAGCATGATGATCGCTTTTTGGGCTGGATTCAAGGCTTCGGCTCCTCTTCATAATATGGGCTCAGTTTAACTGCCTTCACAAATTCGGCGATACGCTCGAGGTCCTTCTCCACGCGGCTGCCTTCCTTATTGGTCGAGGTGTTGCTGTCCACACCCCATGGGCGCACCTTCTCGATCGCGCTGCCTACGTTTTTCGCATTCAATCCGCCTGCCAGGATGACAGGTATCTCGACCGCCTCAATGATCGCTTTGCTCACGTTCCAGTCATGCGTGAAACCGGTCGCGCCCACGCCCGGGAACCCCTTGCGGCTGGTATCCAGCAACAGCACGTCGCTCACTGCGGCGTATGCCTGCGCGATATCCACGCTTCCCATGTCATCAACCGGGATGGCTTTCATCAGCTGGATCTGCGGCGCTAATTGTTTTCGAATTTCGGCCATCTTATCCAGCCCCACCCGCTCCAATTCGGAAGAAATGTGGAGGATGTCCGGATGTACCGCATCTGCCATGCGCAGGATCTCATCCACGTCATCCGACATCGTGATCGCGGTCGAGGTCCCACCCGCCGGGATAGCATCTGCCATCGCGCGCGCGTCCGCAAAGCTCAGCTCACCGTACACCATGTCATACAGCCCCGCCACAAAGCCGACGTTATCCACCCCCATGTTCACAGCGGCAACCGCTTCTTCAAGTTTGGTGAAAGCGTATATCTGAATGATCATTGTCTATCTCCTTAATATGATATTGCGTGCAAAGAAGCAAATATTATAACGAGGTTTGGCGCACGAAGGCCGGGTTTAGGACTGGCCACCGCGTTGATTGTAAGTGCGCAGCGTTTCGAGCGGTTTTTTCTGTGAATATGGGATCATGCCGTCTTCTTTGCCGTATCCCACCGCCAGCATCAGGATTGGCCGTTCATATGGCTTCAAACCCAACGACTTCTTCAGCCGGTTCTCAATGATACTGAAATCCTGGCAGTTGATCGTCAGCGAATTCAGGCCCAACGTTTCCAAGGCATACAGGAAAGCCATGATCGAGAGCGAGGAATCAATGTAGATCACATGCCGGTCGCGCGCGGCAAAGAACTTGCTCATATCCCCCACTACCACGATCACCATCGGAAAATTATGCGCGAAGCCGGCTGTCCCAAATGGGATCTGCCCGATCTCTGCCACCATTTGCGGGTCATCAAAGATGCGGTAGCTGAATGGCTGGCGGTTGCACGCGCTGGGTGCCTGCGCCGCCGCCCGGATGGCTTTGTCCACCAGTTCGCGCGGCACTTTTTCGTCCCTGAACCAGCGCACCGAGCGCCGCCTGCGCGACAACGCCATGAACTCCTCATAGCTTGGAATTTCAATTTTTTTCAGGGTGTCATGCGCATACGGTATGGATTGCTTAGTAGTATTGAATCCTGCAGGCACCGGCAACGACGCAAAGGCGACTTTCATGCGTCCGATCAGCGGCTGGCTGGCATCAGTCACTCGAAAATATTGCGCAAGCACATCATGCGCCCATTGCAATTCACCAATTTCCAGTTGTGTATGGTCGGGTGATGTCAATATTTTTTGATACGCCTCAATCGTTTCCTCAATGTAATCCAGCGCAAAGATGCTGCGCCTGTTTTCCATGATCAGCCCTTTTTCGAGACGATGGATGTTGCGGCGAATGATGATATTGGAAGGCAGCACACGCCGGATATCCGCATTGTATTGGCGCACGGCATGCGTGAACGCGAAGATCTCGCGGTCGAAATTACGTGAGAAAATCAGATAATACGGCACTGCCAACAGCTTGCTCAATGAAAGCACCTTATGCAGATTGGATTGCAGGACGATGCGTGTTTTGCGCACCCAGGGAATTGCCAGGACCTTCTTTGCGAATTCTTTGATGGAAGTAATATTCATGTCTTATCCTATGACAACAATCACACCCGATTTAACAATAATTGACGGGTAATAACCATTATGTTTGCCCAATGAATGGATTATAACAATGATGAGGGGATTTCTGTGCTTTAGAACTCGATCCCGGCCTGCCCTTTCAGCTTTTGGTCGCGAAAGGGATGTTTGACCGCTTGCATGCGCGTCACCAGGTCGGCGATGGCGATCAATGCTTGCGGCGCATCACGTCCGGTGATCAGCAGGTGCAGCGCTGGCGGCTTGTTGTTGGTGATCCAATCACACACAGTCTGCACATTCAGCCAGCCAAAATGGAACAAGTAAGTGAGCTCATCCACCACGATCAAATCATACCCGCCTGAAAGGATCGCTTTCTTTACTGTTTCCCACCCCGCTAGGTTCACCTTGCGCGCGGTTTCCTCATCATCCCAGTCCCATTGGCAACCATCCCCCAGCGGGATGATCTCCAATCCGACTTGCGTTGCGGCCAGGTGTTCGCCATATTCTACCCGCCAGCTTTTTAGCATTTGGAACATGCACACCCGCATCCCATGCCCCTTTGCCCGCAGCATCATCCCAAGGGCGGCGGTCGTCTTTCCCTTGCCGTCCCCGGTGTTGACCATCAACAATCCTTTTCGGTCGGTCATTGCGCGCCTCGCTTATTTCCGGTCGGCAAAATCTTCAGGGAAGATCACCTGGTTGCCGCTGTTCGGATGCTGTACCACCGACACCCGCACACCGTACGCAGCGCTGATCGTTTCTGCGGTGAGCACATCACGCGGAGAGCCAAGCATTTCAACACGCCCATCGACCAGTAAAGCAACCTGGTCCGCTATCGCTGAGACAAGGTTGAGGTCATGCATCGCAAACAGCACAGCCAGCCCTTTTTCCTTCACCAGGTTTCGGATCAAGCGCAGCAGGTCGGTCTGGTGGCGCAGGTCGAGATGGTTGGTGGGTTCATCCAACAGCAGCACTTTTGTTTCCTGCGCCAGCGCCCGTGCCAGCAGTACCCGCTGCTGTTCCCCGCCAGAAAGACGTGCAATCTGCCGATCAGCAAAATCAGTCAGATGGGACTGGGCAAGAGCCCCTTCAACAGCAACCTGGTCTGTTTGGGATTCATGCCCGAGCCAGCCCATGTATGCGGTGCGCCCCATCATCACCGCCTGGCGCACAGTGTACGCCCCGCCCAGTTGGCGCGCTTGTGGGACAACAGCAATGCGGCGGGCCCGCTGAATTGGTGTAAGCGCAGCAATGCAGTCACCCTGTACAAAAATACTTCCTGTAACGTAAGGTAATACGCCGCTGATCGCACGGATGATGGTTGTCTTTCCCGCACCATTTGGACCAATCAAGGCCTGAATCTGTCCAGCACCCACGCTTAAAGTCACGTCATTGATAACACTTTGTGTACTATACCCACCCTGAAGGTCCTGTATATCGAGCAACATTACCAAAAAACCTCCCGTTTTGCTCTGCGCAATATATAAAGGAAAAAAGGCGTTCCAATAACTGCGGTTACAATCCCGACAGGCAGGGTGGATGGGGCTAATAACACTCGCGCGATCAGATCAGAAAAAAGCAGCGTGCTGGCGCCGCCTAAAATCGAAAGGGGAATCAAGCGTTTATAATCCGGCCCCCACACCAGGCGGATGATATGCGGTACGATCAAACCGACATAACCGATCACGCCTGAAAAGGCAACCGCAACTGCTGTGGTCAAAGAAGCGGTGAGGATAATAAAAATTTTTGCTTTGTCCACATCCAGTCCCATCTGGCGCGCTTCTTCCTCGCCAAACTGAAGCACATTCAGCATATGCCCCGTAGTAGAAAGAGCGCTCAATCCCACGAACATAAAAGGCAGAACAGCAATGACCGGATCCCAACCAGCAATCGGAGAACCCCCCAGTAGGAATGAGATCGCACGGTAGATCTGCCCATCATCCCGCAGCATCAGAAAAGAAGTGACTGCAGAAGCGAACGAACCAATCGCGACCCCAGCCAGAATCAATGTTGTTAATGGTACGATCCCGTTCACCCTTGCCATCTGGTATACCAGGTATACCGTTACCACCGCCCCCAAAAAAGCGCCAATTGGGATCAGGAAAAAGCCCATTATGTTATGCGGCCATCGAAAAAACATCACCAGCACCGCGCCTAATCCAGCGCCTGATGCCACCCCGATAAGATATGGATCGCTGAGCGGGTTGCGGAACAAGCCCTGGTATGCCGCCCCGCTGCTGGCCAGCGCTGCTCCCGTCAGCAACACCAGGATGGTGTGTGGCAGGCGTACAGAAAGAATGATCGTCTCAAATGCGTTTGACCAATTACGCTTGAGCTGGATGCCAGGAATCTGATTCGCCATAATTTCCGCGATTGTTTTTGGTGAGATTACAGCAGCACCAAACGCCACGCTCAGTAAAAATACTAGCGCCAGGACTAAAGTGAGTGTTAAAAATGGATGCTTGCGTACCATAGATTTGATGGCCCAACGCTATTTGCATTGAGCCATCATCATTATAGGATGTTAGAACAGACTCGGGTGAAGCAATTTTGCCATTTCCTCAAGTCCCTCAACCAGACGTGGCCCGGGCACGCTGAGAATATCCGGATTAAATGGATAAACTGCACCATTTTTTACAGCCGCGATCGCATCCCAGCCTGCGCGTTCCATCACGCTTTCTGGTGTAACGCCGTACAACGCATCGCCCAGTAGGATCACAAGCGGATCAGCTATGATTAACGCTTCGGCGCTCATCTGGGCATAATCGCCCTGTAAGTCTGCTGCTGCATTAACCCCTCCTGCCAGAGTGATTATGTAATCAATGAACGTGCCAGAGCCAGTCGTCCAAGGATTGGATGGGTCAGTTCCGTCCAGCTCGTAAAACACGGATGGGGTCATATCTGCCCCGCTTACGGCTTCTTCAACAGCTGCTACACGCGAAGAAAGATCCTCGATTACCGGTTCAACCATATCCTGATTGCCGGTCAGCGCAGCAATGTCGCGCAGGTTTTCATACAGATCATCAAACGTGGTAGGGTTGGTTTGCCAGTAAACCTGCAAACCAAGGTCCTGCAAGGCTGTTACGATCTCCGGGCTGATGGTCTCTGCTGCCAGCACCAGGTCTGGTTCCAAGGCAAGAATTGCTTCGGCAGGCAGTTCACCCCACAGTGAGCCAATGCTGGTCACTTCCAGCGCTGCTTCCGGGTACATGGACATTTCATCACGCCCAACAATCTGATCATCCGCGCCGACAGCAAATAATTGTTCAGTCATTGATGGCGCTAATGCAACGATTGCATCAGGGTATTCCATGAACTCCAGCATGTTTTCCATGTCATCATAGAAAACCATTGGCGCCGGTTCCGCTTCCACTACCAGTTCCTCTACTACTGCTTCCTCTTCGGCAACCTCCGCTTCAGTTACATCTTTTAATACAGGCGCAGGCGCACAGGATGCTATCAACAGCGTGGTCACTGCCAGCATGACCATCAATCGTTTAAATTTCTTCATAGCTTAATCTCCTTTTTTTAGTTTTTGTAGATTTTTATCCCTACCAACTGCAGGGTAAAACAAAAAAAACCCTGCCTTTGGATAGGGAGGGGTAATAAGTCAATAAGTGTGCAATTATTTGTCTTAGTTGTTCCACCTCCTTTGTGCGAGGCCTGTGAAAACAGGGTCAAGGTGGGCGACCTGGCTTTCCTTATTCAGGATCACAGTTGCGCTACAGCACCGGACTTTACCGCAAAGGGTATCACCGGTTTCGCCATTAAACCTCCCATCCGGGGGATGAGGTGCCTTGACCAATAACAGGTTGGTAATGTGCTATGTGGCAATTATACTAAGCTTCTTAAAATTTTTCTTCAATTAATTATGCTGAGACTATTACAGCCAATTATTATTTGGGACATTTCCCCATCCGGGAGTTGCATAATTGCCCCAGAAAGAACGCAATTTTTGAAGATCACTCCTCTAAAGTGACATATACATTGGTGACCTGGTCGATATTGATAAAAACACGATCTAAAATATTAATTTCATAGCCTGCAGATTCAACATGAAGCGAATAAGTGTTAGGTTCAGCTATTATTTCAAATTCACCGTTATCATCAGTAAAAACAATTTGTCCCACAACTTCAGGAACAATCCGCATCACTTGTACACGAGCGCCAGCAATAACGTTTCCATTTTGGTCAACGATGATGCCTTTAATTTTTCCTTGAGGAAAACCACCAATGCGTAAAATCCCATTTGTAGATTCATCACTCACATACAAATTTCCAGCAACATCAAAAGATAATCCAACCGCGGAATCAAAACCGGTTGCCAGTTGTTTTAATTCACCTTCCGCATTGATAATCATTACCCTGCTATCCCTACCTGAAGAGAACATATTTGAAACGCTGATAAAAACATTGTTCTGTGAATTCACTGCAATTGCACTTGCCCCCTCGATTTTATATCGATCTATGATTTGCCCTGATGGAGCGATTTTTATGATCTGGTCACCCACTGAGGGTACAGGAAAAATATCCGGGTTTTCGATGAGATCAAATCCGGATGGTTTTCCGATAATAGCGTATAGATTTCCATCTAAATCAAATGCAATAGATTGTGGAAAAACAAGATCATTTATGAACGTTTTTACTGTTCCATCAGAGCTTAACAATGATATTTTTCCTGCAGAAGTCTCAGAGAAAAATAGAATGCCATCAGAACGTCTTGCCAATCCACTCGGGTATTCCGCGTTAGTGAGAGTTTGTAATGATTCTCCATCACCAATCTTTAATACTGATATCCTTTGTGGCATCAACATCGGCGCCCCTTCACTGGCATACATTGTCCCATCCGGGTCGAACGAAACAAAAGGTATGGGAGGTATAAATGATAGATAATCCATCAACCAGAATGTTTCACCATCTGGATACACCAACGACATCATCCCCCCATCGTCATTTGGGACTGCTAATTCTCCACAGGGTGAAAACTCAATACCCATAGGGGTGATGATCCCATTTCCCTCAATAATAGTAGAAACCTTACCATCTAGAGAAACCGATAAAATGCCTCCACTGCGTAATTGCCCACCAATAATCAAATCATAATCTGGCAACCACTCAATACCAGAGATTCCATTTTCAGGAATAATTGCGATCAATTGGATTTCTGGATCACTTGAAGAAATATCCATTTGATATAGTGCGCCACTATTTCTTCGGCCTCCCGTCGAGATGAATAATAATCCTTTTTCATTAAACGCAATACCGCCTGAAGCGATTTCACCCGTAGGTATTTTACCGATTAATGTTGTCGAGACATCTTTCAGGTTAATTTCAAAAATCGAGTTTGAACTTGCGCCAATCAGCCTTCCATCTGGAGATAAACGAAGTGCGTTTAGATCCGGAACAACCCCCAAATTCGATATTTCTCCTTCTTCATTGATTGAATAAAGATTCCCGGACCCTTGGCAATCACTAATCGCTACAAATAAATCTCCACCAGGACCAAAGCTAATGCCTGAATCACATGCACTTGCTAATTCTTCGGATTCTAATATGCGTTCCACATCGCCATCTGAAGATATGCGAGTCAACCAGCCGTTTGGGTGCATGTGCAGGGCAATATTGCCGCTATCATCAACTGTTCCCTGGTATCCCCAAACATCTTCGATCATACTTTTTACGTTTCCATCAAGATCAATCTCGAATAAAGCGTGACTACGCACTGCATATACCAAGATTTTTCCGTCCGGAGTTAATAAGATTTCCTGCGGCATATTAAAAGGCCCTGGTGGAATGAACCATTCTGCTGAATAACCTTCCGCAATTTGAAATTGTGGGGCCGGAATGGATTCTCCGAATGGTTTTTGCGGAGGAATATCTTTCTTACAAATGCTTAATTGGTTTGTATTCGGTTCTTTTTCATCTAATTCGGGAATAACAATTTTTTCAATCGCATCTACTATATACCACGCTGGGGTATCGCAACACGTTCCTCCCATAGCATTTACTTCAATGTCTAATTGATTAAAATTCTCTAATTCGACTAATGGAATTTTGACCTCGACGCTGTCAAGAACCGCACTATAACTATTGTTAATATTCCCAATTTCTTGGAAAGTTCCATCCGAAATATCACCTAAAAACACAGGTCCATTATCCTGCGGTCGGAAGGAGGCAATATACCTCTTTCCATTCGTTGAAATGATCAGGTCTACTTGCACATATTCACTTGGCAGTTGGTAAGTCTCAATCAATATATAAAGATATTTATCATTCAAGAAACCCCTAATCGCTTTGATATCAAAGTCTCCGCCTTCATAGTCATTCTGTGAATCCTCTGCCAGAATAGGATAACCCAACCAGTCAGATGAATCACCGTCAATAACAACATTTGTCACAGCTAGCCCCCCTGCTTCATCAAATCCATCCTCTGTTATTTCTTGTTCAATTTGATTTGCAGTTGGAGTTTGCGAGTCTGAACTTGTATGGTTAGGTGGGGTTGAGCAATTACTAATTATTAATACAATTAATAAAAGTTTTGTTAAATACTTCTTGCCTGTCATTTTTATTACCAATTATTACACTTGCGAATATATTATACAATATAATATTATACGATTTTCCTTCCTTAAGCTCATGTCCTTACATTTCGAAAAGTCACAAACTTGATCTTGTGTTTTTTAATGAGATATTGAAGAAATGGTTTGTATAAATATTTGGGACTCATTTTTTTTGTATACGAATAAAAGGAAGTTCACGGTGTCATTTCATTTCTTTTACCAAAGCAGTTGCCGACCGATCCACACAAAGGAATTGGTTCTTCACAATAACTAATACTGCTTATGGCTTGATGAGGTTGATTTGTATGTGCGTTCATTAAGCCGCACTATTCCTAACCACATTTCCGTCAGTGTCGATCGATTTCTGCGCCGCTCTCACCATCCGTAATGACTCAATGCCAGCTGCTGATCCCACTACCGGCGCTTTTCCGTCCACAAATGCGCGCATCTGGCGCATCAATTCCCGGTCCGCACCAAAATGCGAGGAGTGAAAGTCCTCCGTGCGGCAATCGATCTCTTCGCGCCGCTTGCCAAATCGATCCCACACCTCAAGCATACCGGTCTGGCGCGTGAGCAGGATCTTGCCGTCTGTGCCGATCAGTTCCAGCGTCTCCTGATCAGGAGCCTTCGGACCCCAGATGCATAAAAATAGTGAGGCTTTCACCCCATTTGCATAATCCACTGTCACAAAGCAGTGGTCGGTCAGGTCCGCTCCGGGCGCGTATACGCATGTATCCACCCGGTCCTGCTCGCGGATGCCGGATTTCCAGCTCGGCGGCACATTCTTGATACCCAACTCTTCAAAGTCTGGATCCTTGAGGATATTGTAAGGGCAATCTTCCTCGCATTCGAAACAACCAGCCGGCGGATTTTCACGCACAGAAAATGCCGGGCTCTGCCCGCCAATGCCGTGTATCTGCCGCCAGGGACTGTCCGCGAACCAATTCAGTACATCAAAATGGTGTGATGATTTATCGTTCAGCGCACCACCCGACCACGCGTTACGCCGATGCCAAGTGTGATAGTAGCGTGTGTAAGGAATGACCGACCGTAGCTGCATCATCATCAGCTTGCCAATGCGCCCAGAGCGAACAATCTCAGCCGCGCGTATCCATGGCGCTTCGTAACGCCGTGTGAAACCCATTAGCAGCGGGTTAGCCGACTCTTTTTCCGTCCGTATAATCGCCAGCGAGTTTTCCAATTCCACGGCAATCGGCTTATCCAGGAAGACTTTCTTTCCGGAACGGAGCGAATATTCCGCTGGCTCTTTGTGAAACCAGGTCGGGGTTGTGATCACGATCAAGTCCACCCTTGGGTCATCCACCAGCGCTTTATAATCCGTATAGCGTTTGATTCCGCCTAGTTGCAGGTTTTTCACATTCGTATACTGCAGGAAAGCGCTCACTTCGCGCATACGTGCCGGCGAACGGTCACAGATCGCTCGCAGCTGCAGATCGGTTTCTTTGCGCATCTCAACCATGCGTACCCCCAGCACCAAACCACCCCGCAGACCTGTACCGATGATTCCAACGCCAATTGTCATTTCTCTTCCTCTGCGTGCCGGGCCAGGATCTTTTGCTCCAGCTCGCGTTTATAATCGCCCCGGATCGGATACAATGTTAATATCGCCGCCCCGATCAGAAAAGCAATACCCGGAATCAAGCCCGAATACAAGCGGATGCCTTGCAAAGCGCTGTCCACTTGGTTCAAAAACGGCAGGCCGCCGTTGGCCTCGCGTGTCACAAAACCGGTCGCTTCCAGGATCAGGGGGGGAATGGCAATCGCTAACGACTGCGCCGGCTTGGTCAATAGGGCATTCGTACCGAAAAATGCACCCTCCCGGCGCTGGCCGGAGCGTAGCTCATCTTCATCAATGGCCTGGGAAAGCAGAACGAATGTTAGCGCTTCTGGTCCGCCCATTCCAAATCCAGCCAGCATTAATCCTATCGGAATCAGCGGCACTGGCAGGAAGTAGATAGAACACAATCCCACCCCGCCCAGCACTAAATACAACTGCTGCGTCGCAAGCACACCAATCTTGCGGCGGATCCGCGTCGTCAGTAAAATTCCACCTATCATTGGAATAAGGAACCAGGACATTAATAGGATACTATTCATTTTGAGCAGGTAATCCGCCAGGTAGAATATCGCCCCCATGATCACAGTCTGAACAAAAATACGCATGAAATTTCCAGCAATGATCACCATTGCGGCTTTATTGGTAAAAGTGAAGGAAATATAATCCTTGAAACTGATCTTTGGCTTACCCTCAGTCAGTGCCGGGCGTTCCCTGACTTTAAAAGAAAGCAGCATCAGTAACGCAGCGCCAACCATTCCAGCCGCCAGCATCGCCAAACGCATAGGAGCCAATGATTCTCCGCCTTTCGGACGAAAGATCTGGGGAACGATAAAACCGAGCACAAAACCAAGCAGGCTTGACAATGCCATAGAAACTTGCAACGCAGAGCGGTCTTCTTCATATTCTGACATCTCTGGCAATAATGAAGCATGTACAAGTCCCACAATCGTATAGCAAGTATCATACAATAGCATCGTCACCAGCATCCATATGAACACTGCCGGCTTAGCCGCACCCGTAGGCGCCATCCACACCAAGAAAAAGGTTAAAGCCAGGAAAGGCGCGGTGAAGCGAAGATAGGGAATGCGCCGTCCAAGTTTCGAGCGGGTGTTATCAGTGATGAAGCCGAACAAAGGATCATTGATCGCATTCCAGACTGCGTATACGATCGAAGCCATTGAGATCCAGCGCGCACTCAGCCCAAGGTAATCCTGATAAAAAATGGGCAACGTGCTGCCGTAAATACCGCCGATCATCGCCAAACCCATCGATGCCAACCCCCAATAGATCAGCGTTCCCGTATTAATACGTTGTAGTTTCATCTTACCTCCTATATTGAATGGGCGATGTCCACGCCCAGTGTCCATTGTGTTGGCGGGTACGCAGATAGTAAGTACCGCCCGGACCCTGCTCCATCAATCCGCCTGAGATCGTACATTCCTCTGGCATTACAAAACGCGAGATACGCACCGCCCCCGAAAGGAACCCGCCCAAGTGGAACGAGACTGATCCCTGTACCAAATCAGACAGTTGAAAGCGCCGTGCGGCACCATTCACTATGATCACAAGGATCCCTTTGCCGCCATGCGTGATCTCCAAACCGCAGCCCTGTGTGGCTGCGGTTGAGCTGGTCGGGTTGCCCCAGGTGGTCGTATGGAAAGCGAAGCCGTCCAAGCTGCGTTCATGCACCTCACTTAAGCGGTAGCCGCGCACATTCGCGTCGAGCGGGTCGACAATATCGATACCCCTAAATTTAGGCGTAATCGCACTCAGGTGACCGCCCTCAACCGAAATGCGCACATCCCAATCCTGACGGGTGTCCTTCTCACCCCAGCCCATTTCAATAAACAGCCGCCCCTTTTTCGTCAACCGTGGCAATAATTGAGATGGAAAGATGCGGTGTAAAACCTGATTATCCTTAAGTATCTCCACGTAATCCAGCGGGCCTTCCCCCGACACGGACCATGATATTTTGCGCTTGTTCCTGCCCGCGACGATCGAGCCCATCGGTGCATCATCGATGTCGAATGACATCGCGATCCGGTCGCCAGACATAGCCCATGTACGCCGCGCCATGAATGCCTCCCATAATGCTTCCATTGTCAATCCTTCTGCCCATACCCCCGTCAGCCCCCAACCATAGCTACCCGGGTGAGCGCTATGGTGGTCAGTCGAACCCGTCACCCCGAACATATTACCGGCTGCCAACCCCGCCTGCATTGTCTGTTCGCTCGAACGTGGCCCCATCGTGTGCAGCGGTGGAAATGGCGCATCGTCCGATTCATTGCAACCATGCATCGAGATGATTTCCACCAACGGGCTAACCTTTTCATCAAACAAGTCCCAATTGATACCCCGATATCCCCTGGTATAGCCAATGTGGTGCGGCAGGATCATCATCTCCCCGCCGGAGTCCCGCGCCAGCGCTTGCAGCTGTGCGAAATCATCAGGTTTGACCATCGTATCCGGCGCATGACGATGATAGACCACATAATCACCCGCTTCAAAGGAATGGGATTCATAGGAAGGGAAGGCGATAAACTGTCCATCCTCAGTCGCGGCCGCATGCGCGGAGATAAAATCCGACCAGCCTGCTGCCAGTTTTGTAAAGCCTTTTTCGTGATATGCCATAACTGCGTCCGGCATCTCCATCGCGCGCATATCCGGCCATGAAGAATGCCCGGTCACGCTACAGAAATCCAATTGCAAGCGTGCATTATAAAGCGCGTCCGATAGCGTGCCGTGCCCATAGCTAGCACCGCAGTGGCTGTGCATGTCGCCGTAATAAGGTCTCATTATCCACCTGATAGAAAAAATATGCTATTTCTTAGTATACAGGTAAAAGAAAGCGGTGTCAGTACAGGAGTCGTGGTTTTGGAAAAAAACGGCCATCCATCATCAAAAATCGGCCAAAAAGTCAGGGTAAAATGGTAGCCAAGAACAAAGATGATCAACAAGAAACAAGTGAAACTGTTAAAATACGAATCCAGCCATACCGACGAAATTGAACAGCTTTTCTCCAGGACCTTTACCGATTCAGAAGGCCCAGTGGAAGGCCAGCTTATCGGCGGCCTGGCCCGTGACCTGATGGCCAGCCCGAACAAAGAGGATATACTCGGCTTTGTCGCAACGGAAGCGGAAAAGGTCATCGCTGGGATCTTCTTCACCCGCCTGACCTTTGAAAGCGAAGTCAACGCCTTCATCCTGGCGCCGGTCGCCGTGCACACCGATCATCAGCACAAGGGTGTCGGACAGGCATTGATCAATTATGGCCTTGACAGCATAAAGGGAGATGGGGTGGAAGTTGCATTGACCTACGGAGACATTAATTATTATTCAAAAGTTGGTTTTCAACAGATTGATGAATCTATCGCTAAAGCCCCGCTGCCCCTTACCTACCCCCATGGCTGGCTGGCGCAATCACTGGTATCCGATCACCTCGCACCGATCCCAGGAAATTCACGGTGTGTGCCGGAGTTTAATAATCCGGAATACTGGTAAATTATTCACAACCAATTAAGAAATGCTTTTCGGAGGATTGTGGATCTGGACCAGAACAAAAATTTATCATGAACCTTTAGAAAAAATTATATATCTATAACCAATGGCTCCTCGAGGCAATTTGTTATATTTTTCTTCTCTCACTACCATATCATTTCTTCACTCCCCTGCTCCCTGCGCAAACTGCTGAATCTCCTTTGGTTCGCTGATCACCCGCGTCAGCTTGCCATCCTGCATCAGCATCACCCGGTCCACATATTCACACATGCGCAGGTCATGCGTCACCATGATCCCAGCCCGGTTCTGCTCATGGATCAGGCCCGCGAAGGTCTTCACCACCTGATAGGCGCGCTCAGTGTCCAAACTCGCGGTCGGCTCATCCGCCAATACCAGGCTTGGGTTATGGATCAGCGCGCGTGCGATCGCCACCCGCTGCTGCTGCCCGCCAGACATCTGCCCCGGCAGGTTATACAGCCGTTCACCCAGGCCCAGCCGCGCCAGCAGTTCTTCCGCGCGCATCCTGCCCGCCTTATCCAGGCGGTTGTTCAGGCGCAACATCAGCTCCACATTCTCGAGCGCGTTCAGATACGGCACCAGGTTGTTGGACTGAAAGGTAAAACCAATCTTCTCACGCCGCAACGCGACACGGTCCTTGTCTGTCATCTGCGCCAGGTCCTGCCCATCCAGTACCACCTTGCCAGCGCTGGGCTGCAGCAACGCTGCTAATATCGAGAGCATGGTGGTCTTGCCCGAACCGCTCGGCCCCACCAGCGCCACAAACTCGCCCGATCCCACTTCCAGCGAAACTCCGTCCACCGCGCGGATCGTGCCAAATTCGCTTTCGTAGATCTTCTCTACTGTATCGGTCTGTAATGCATAGTTCGTTTGTGCGCCATTCATGAAGATAACCCCAGTGCTTTCAGTGGTTCGATCTTGACTGCATAACGGATCGAAACCAGCCCGCCGATCGGCCCGATCAGCAATAAAGCCACGATCGCGATCAGTGAAGTCGTGCCGTTGAACACGATCGGCACCGTCGGAGGAAATGTCAGTGAGAACAAGAACGCCAGCAATCCGCCGATCAGCACACCGATGGCTGTGATCACTACGATCTGGATCACCGAGGCAAACGCCACCACCCGATTTGAAGACCCGATCGCCTTAAGCACACCGATCTGCGGTACTTTCTGCAAAACCTGGATCTGGAAGAATCCGCCAATCACCAGCACACCGATGAAAAGGGTAAAAGCTCCTTGCGTATTCAATGTACTCTGCTGCGCGCTGTATCCCGGCAATGCCTGGATCGCCTGCTCGACTGTTGCGATGTCAATATTCTTGACCTGTGTCAGCAGTCGGCTTGTGACTGCTTCAGCGTCCGCACCTTCCGCAAGCTTGATCAGTACCACATTCCCCACCGCATCCGATCCATTGACTTCCGCCTCAGATTTCGGACGCACCCGATCCCAGGTGAAAAATGGCGCGAACATTGATGGCTGCAAGGAATACTGCTGCCCATCCGTGATACCGACTACACGCAAATTATAGATCTCGTCGCGTGTACCCTGTGTGACGCGGAT
The DNA here is from genome assembly GCA_964505585.1 of uncultured Pelolinea sp. GTDB lineage: Bacteria > Chloroflexota > Anaerolineae > Anaerolineales > Anaerolineaceae > Pelolinea. The sequence goes on from CAZDIS010000005.1 coordinate 32,776, forward strand.
CACAGCCATATCTCCCACCCCCAGCCCGCTGCGGATGGCAGTATTACGGTCGATGATCACCTCGCTTGCCAGGTCTGTGCTCAGCTGCGCGCCTTCCACCACCCTGGGCTCGCCTGTTTGCCCCGGCTCCACCCCTAGCAGCGCAGCTTTCAGCACCGGTTCGTCACCCGGCAACACCAGGTTCACACTCGCAGTGCCGAGCATACCGGCATCCGCCACGCCTTCCACCCGCCGGATCGAGGCCAGACGCCCGCGTTCCATCCGGCTGGCTGCGATCAGAAAGTCTGATTTGGCCTGAAAGGCAACAACTTCCGCGTCCAGCTTGGAGAGATACTCGCGATTGCCATTGCCCAGCCCTTCACCCAGCGCTGCGATGAACAGCACCAGCAGCGTGATCAGTGCGATCACCAGCGCGACCATCAGGAAGCGTCCGCGGTTACGCCAGATCTCTTTCACTGCCAGGTAGGCGGACAAAAAGATGGATTCTTTCAATGTAGATACGTTTTCCATAATGAATTATTCCGTGAAATTAACAGCTGCGGTCATCCCCCAGCGCATGAGAGAATCTGTTTCTTTTAATAATATCGTGACCGTGTATGTGATATCGCCGCGTTTCTCTTCGAAGCGCCTATTGATCCCGACCACCTCGCCTTTCAGGTGCACATCCGGCAGCGCGTCCAGGGACACGTCCACCTCCTGTCCTTCTGTGATCTTCACCACTTCGAATTCGGTCAGGTTATCGGTCTCGATGATCCATTCGCTGAAATCCGCCAACGCCAGCACCACCTCACCCGGGCTGACCTGCTGGCCTACTGTCAGGCTCAGGTCGCTCACCACCCCGCTCATCGCCGCGCGCAGGTTGAGCGCGTCCACCGCTTCCTTCGCGCTTTCCACATTCGCGTTCGCTGCCGCCACGTGCGCTCCCAGTGTATTCACCTTGTCCGGGTCCAGCCCGCCATTTCCTTCAATGCGTTCGAATAATGCCTGCAGACGATCCATTTCACCCGTTGCTTCATCCAGACGCGCTTGCGCTTCGGTTGAAGCGCTGGCGTTGTAGTTATTCAGGGCAGTTGAGCGCCGCTTGCGCGCCAGGATCGCTTCGATCTGTGCCTGCGCCAGGTTCTCCGTCGCCGCAGCGGTGTAATCATCCAGCGCCTGTTGGGCTGCCAGCGCTTCTTGTTCCGCGCCAGCCAGGATGGCTTCCAACTCCGCCGAATCACGCAATCTTGCCAGGACCTGGTCCTTGCGCACATCTTCACCCGATGCAACCATCACCTCAGCAATCTGGCCGCCGATCGCGAAGGAATGCTCCAACGCTTTGACCGGCAGCAGACGTCCCTCAGCGATGACCGCTGGTTGCACGACAGCAGGTACCGCCTGCTTATCCGGTTCATTCGGGCTGCAAGCGACAATAATGGCAATAGTAAACAGTGATAGTACGATAATTGATATTTTCTTCTTCATTTATTCCTCGTTAGTTATTAGATTTAATCCACACTCGGGCCGATCGGTCCCTCAAAATCCTCATTCCACTGCGTGGAGAGAACACCCTCCAGCAGCAGATCCAGCGCAGGATGATCGGCAATATTGTCATAATAAAAAGGCAGTAAGACCCGCCCTTTCTGGTTGATGATGAATGTGCCTGACATTTGCATCGCATCCTGCCCTGCGGGCGGCTCTTCCAGCTTGTAGCCCTTTTTCGCGGCTTCCCGTACAGCACGGAAAACATCGAGGTTGATGACAGTCTGAAAGATATTTCCTCGTTCAAGCCCATAAGCGTGATACGCCAGACGCTCCGGGTCAGAGAGCGCCATCAGGTCCGGCGCGTATTGTTTCATGAAGAGATCCGTCGCCCCCGGGCTGCCCTGCGTCACCACGGCGATGCCCAACCCCGCTTCACCGATGCGGCTCTTTCCTTCCATCAGCTCATCCAGCATCTCTTTACACTGGGTACAGCCGAAATGGCGTGTAAAAGCGAGGATCAGCGGACGCTGCTTCCACAGAGACGAAAGCGACACGGTTTTCCCGGCAGTGTTAAGAAGCTCCAAATCCGGCGCTTGCTGGTTGAAATTTAGACGAAGCGAGTTTTTCATAACCCTCCAACGGATAAATTGAAATCTGGGCTGAATATTATTACTAAATCAATCCGAATAATATCAGAACTTTCTTAATTAATTAATCATACTGTATAAATATTGATCTAACCGAAAAGAGGCAATCAGAGAATTATTACCAATATATAATTATTCAATAATAAATGCTGGTACGCTCGGATTGTGTGTCATTTTTTCTGTAAAAGTGATCAAAGATCCCTTCAGAATTTGATA
>CAZDIS010000006.1:0-23307 GCA_964505585.1 uncultured Pelolinea sp.
CGCCCGCATACGAGACATATCAAATTTTTCTTCGGAGTACCGCAGGTCTCTTGTTAGACTGAAATCAATGAATGAATAGATATAATCTAATGCTTCCTGATATGTACCAACGCCCATAATGCCAACCTGCCTTATAATTTTAAAATGGCTTCAATTTGCACTATTTTATTAGATTTTTCCATTCCGGGAACGAAATCACTTAAAGGAAAACGGGGGATCGTCAAGCCAATAATTCATCGTTTGCGTAAAAACTTCAATATTTCAATCGCCGAAGTGGATCACCACGATGATTGGGACCGGAGTGCAATCCTATGCGCAATGGTTTCTAATGACAGCCGTTTTTCACAATCGTGCGCAATGAAACTTGTTGATTATTTTGAAACTAATTTTGCCATTGTTTTTCTTAATACCTACCAAATAGAGATACTCTAAAGGAATGAAAATGGACCTCAAATTATTGGGACAAAATGCATTAATCACCGGTGCATCGAAGGGATTAGGTTTCGCAACAGCGAAAGTTTTGTTGGATGAGGGCGTAAACGTTGCAATAAACAGTCGAGATCCAGAAAACCTGAAAGCAGCAAAAAGAAACCTGCGATCTGAGGGACATGCCGAAGAAAAAATGCATTTTCTGGCTGGCGATGTAACGGATGAATCACTCTGTGAAAATCTTGCTGAAGATGCTAAAAAATCTTTGGGCGGAATAGATATTTTAATTACAAACAGCGGCGGTCCACCCGCTGGAAAATTTGAGGAGTTGGACAGTAAACAATGGGACGATGCTATCAATTTATCATTCTTGAGCCATCTTCATCTTATAAAATATTGCCTCCCTTTTCTCAAGCAGTCTATAAACCCGAGTGTTCTCGCAATCACATCGTTTACAGTCAAATATCCACTCGATAATTTAATTCTGTCTAACACAATTCGCGCTGCTACCGCAGCATTAATTAAATCATTATCGATTGAACTTGGAGAAAATGGTATTCGCTTCAATTCCATTCTCCCCGGATGGACGTTGACCGATAGAGTTAACCAATTATTAGCGATTCGCGCACAGAAGAACACATCCTCAATTGAAGTAGAAAAAAAGAAAATCACAGATGCAATCCCTCTCGGACGCATGGCTGAACCGGAAGAATTTGCGCGTACAGCGGCTTTCCTTATTTCTCCAGCAGCTTCTTACATCAACGGTGTTCTCCTCACAGTTGATGGTGGTATAACTAGGGGCTTGCTATAAAAAGGATTTGACTTGAATTCTCAACATAATATTGAAAATCTGATCAATCGCCATCTTATTACAGTCCAAAAACCCGGTAGATATGTCGGCGGCGAATTCAATCAGATTATTAAAAATTGGAACGAAACACAAGTTCATGCAGCACTGGCATTTCCAGATATATATGACATTGGATTTCCGAACTTGGGCATTGCGGGATTATACAATGCCATCAACAACATACCGGATGCACTCGCAGAACGCGTATTCTGCCCATGGTTTGATATGGAAGAATTGCTGCGATCTAAAGACATTCCTTTATTTACCTTAGAAACACACCGCCCTATCGGAGAATTTGACATCGTAGGTTTTTCTCTCGCGTACGAAACACTTTACACTAATGTGTTGAATATTCTTGACCTTGGGAAGATTCCTATCTTCTCAGAAAAAAGGGACGAGCATCATCCTATTATTGTCGCGGGCGGTCATGCAACTTACAATCCAGAACCAATGTACGCATTTATCGATGTGTTTGTTATTGGCGAAGGCGAGATCGTTATAACTGAAATTATTCAAGCCCTCATTCAATTACAAGGTGAAACCCGTGCGGTTAAGCTCGCGGCGTTGGGTGAGATACCGGGGATATATATTCCCTCAAAATTTCGCATTTCAACTGACACAAATGGCTCTCCGCAGGAAAAACCTTCCGGTCCAATCGTTCGCAAGAGAATAATAAAAAAAATTAAAAAACCAATCCAAAATTTGCTTGTGCCAAATATCAGTGTTGTACACGATAGAATCTCAATTGAGATCATGCGCGGTTGTTCGCGTGGATGCCGTTTTTGCCAGGCCGGAATGGTCATGCGCCCTGTCCGTGAGGTGGAGCCGGAAGTGATCGTTGATGCCGTAAAGGAGTCGATTAATAAAACAGGCATTTCTGACATTTCGCTGCTATCCTTGAGTACCTCTGACCATTCCCAAGTGACAGAAATTTTGGATGGGATTAATCAGTTAAGTAAAAAATACCAAATTGATTTTACTTTACCATCCCTAAGAATTGAATCGTTCAATCAGGAAGTAATGGACGCCATGGATACGAAGAGAAAGGGAAATTTTACAATTGCCCCTGAAGCAGGCTCTGAAAAACTCAGAAAATCCATAAACAAAGATATTTCACCACAAAATATTTTAGGAACGGTAGAACAAATCTGTAAAAAAGGATGGAATAACATCAAACTTTATTTTATGATCGGTTTTCCGGGTGAAACAATGGAAGACATCGATTGCATCATTGAACTATGTCAGGAGATTCAAGCGATCGGCAGGAACACCCTCAAGGGAAGATTTAAGCTGCATGTGAGCGTCAATACTTTGATTCCGAAGGCGCACACAGCCTTCCAATGGGCTGCTCTTGAAACTCGGGAATCCAATGAAGAAAAATATTCAAAAATGAGGGAAGGCTTGCGCCAGCTGCGGATAAAAATAAATTATCCAGACTATGATCAGATCCAACTTGAAGCACTTCTATCCCGTGGGGACCGAAATCTCTCAACACTTATCTTCAAAGCATGGGAAAAAGGCGCAAAATTTGATGCCTGGAATGAGGGGTTTTCTTCAATGATCTGGAGGGAAGCTATTAATGAGGCAGGTATTGACCTGGGCCGCTACTTGTATACTGAAAAACATCCAGATGAAAGTTTACCCTGGGACCATATTGATACTGGCGTTGAGAAATCATTTTTGGCCAGTGAGTATTTGAAAAGCAAAACAGGAGAATTGACAACGGGGTGCTTTCAGCACTGCGCAAAGTGCGGTGTAAACCAGAACCTGGTTATCAATTGTTCTAAAGCGCGTGTGGGTCAAATATGAGAATCCGGATTACCTATATAAAAGATTTGCCTCTGCGGTTTACCAGTGCCCTGGATATTCAGGGTATCTGGGAACGCGCTATTCGGCGCTCTAGATTATATTTAGCATATTCCCAGGGGTTTCATCCAAAGGCAAAGATACAACTTGGTTTACCTCTGCCGCTGGGTTTTATAGGTGAAAATGAAATGGTTGATATTTGGCTGCAGCAAGATCACGCTCCCGAAAAGTTAAAGGACACAATCCAACCAAAAATGCCAAAAGGTTTACAAATAAAAAGCATTCAGATGATCGCTGAGAGTGAGAAACCGGTTGTTACAACGATTTCCACTTCGGATTATAAAGTCAAATTCTGGGATATTGGATACGCTTTGAATGGACTTCAAAATCGCATTGATCAGCTCCTTAACCAGGACCAGATCATACGAATGAAAAGAAATAACAAAGAGTATGATCTGCGGCCGTTGATCCAGGATTTACGTATTTTGGAAGAAAATGAAATGAATAATGGCTATGCGATATTTATATCTCTCACATCCTCCCAAAGTAAGATGGGAAGAGCAGATGAAGTGATGTTTTCTCTTGGTTTTCAATTAGAAGATTTCCTAATAAATCGCATCCGTTCTTATTAGCATGGAAAGACAGGCATGGGCTCGTATTAGAGAATGCGTATCTGATACATGCAGATTCCGTTTTCCAGACCTTGATTCGAGAAATACCACAATTCGCTGCCCAAAATGTGGCGCAACCGCAAGCATCGCGCAAAGAATAAATCTCCTGGATGATCACCGTACGGATATAAAATTTAAACCTGGATGTGAAACTATTTGCTTGCTTGATAATATTCGTAGTGTGTACAATGTGGGTTCAATTTTTCGGACAATGCAAGGTTTTGGCGTTGGAAAAGCTTTTCTATGCGGCATCACGCCTACCCCCCACCATAAACATTTTTCTAAAACAAGTATTGGCGCAGAGAAAAATGTTATTTGGCAATACGAGAGGAACGCGCTTGACCAGGCGAAATCATTAAAACGGGAAGGTTACAAAATCCTTTCTCTTGAAGCAAGTGCGTCGGCAGAACCTATTTATGCCTTTAAAGGGATCGAAAAATTATATAAATTTGTATTGGTGATTGGTAATGAAAAAATAGGCATAGATCCATCAATTCTTGAAATCAGTGACCATATATTATCCATTCCGATTTTTGGGGAAAACAAATCCTACAATGTCACCGTTGCCTTTGGTGTTGGTTTGTATGCGCTTCTTGTTGATTTAATAAAGTCCTAATTTCATTAGTGATCCAGTCCCTTTCAGCTTTCACAGCAGCCAGAGGCAGTATCACTGCGTTGTTCCACCTCTTTTTAGCCAACGGCAGCAGGCTCTCCCTAACAACAAGATATACACTTAAAATTGATGACTTTTCTAAAAACTGAAAGACATGTGCCCAGCCTTCACCTTTTTCTAATTCAAGATATCCAATTTCGTCGAGGATAAAAACGTCAAAAGTGCCCATTGTGTCTTTTATCAATTGGTTTCCCCAATCAAGTACTTTCGTATCAAACCGCCATTCACGAATTGGCATATCCGGATCCCATCCCGGATCAAAATAAGCTAATTGCCTGCGCTGACCTGAAAAGATGTCCTCAGCAGTGATCCCAATCTTTTTGCCATTCTCATAAATGCCTGGAGATACGATCCCGGTTACCGACATATCAGCAGCTTTCAATGCCAGTATGAAATTTTTGATGAATTGCGTCTTACCTTCGCATTTTTTGCCAGTGATAAGCGTCAAATTTGGGACCATTATCTTTGCTCCTGGTCTACAAGACATGAAAACCTGTTTCCTTCCCGGATAATCTTTATAGGGATATCAAAACATGATGTAAGATGATCTTCTGTCAGTATTTCGAGGGATGGGCCAAAAGTTATTGCATTGTTTTCCTGGATCAGAAGTGAATAATCAGAAATTTGCAAAGCTTCGACAGGGTCATGTGTTGAAAAAATGATCGTTTTCCCCATCTTTTTTAGCTGAGAAATGAGATCCATCATCACATACTTCGCATTGATATCAAGATGAGTAATCGGCTCATCTAAAAGTATAAGATCACTTTCCTGGACTAATGCACGGCCCAAGCGAACACGCTGCAACTCACCCCCGCTAATAGTTCCGAGTTTATAATCGCTAAAGTTTTGAATACCCAGCAGATTTATATATTTCCAGACGATTTGAAAATCATCATTATCAGGCAGCATGAACGGCGAGATATAAGGCACGCGAGCCATCAATAAGTAATCGAAAACTGTCAAATCTAAAGGCGCAGTTTCAATTTGGGGGAGGTAAGAAATTTTTTGTGCATACGAACCGTAATATTCCCCATTTTGCGAAAAGCTATAGCGCACTTGACCGCGATTTGGTTTTAAAAAACCAAGGATCATCAATAATAGTGTTGTTTTCCCAACTCCATTACGCCCCAGAAAACTTGTTATTGTATTTTCTGGAATAGAAAAAGAGAGGTCGGTGAAATTAAAATCACGCCCATTGGCATAAGAATATGCTACAGATTCGAAAGATACAAGGGATTGATTCATTTTAAGTAAAAGATCTTTGCGTTGTGATCAACACGACAAATAATGAAGCACCAATAAACGCGGTTATGATCCCTAATGGGATCTCTCCGGCTATCGAAGCGCGGGCAATCGTATCACAAAACAAGATAAAAATCGCCCCGATTATTAATGAAGCCGGCAGCGATCTTCGTAAATTATATCCAAAACCAAGTTTTGCGAGATTTGGGATTATAAGACCCACCCACCCAATAAGCCCTGAAAAAGAAATAATTGTTGTTGTGAGAAGAACAGAAATCCCAAGAATTAGATAGATCTCCAAATTTTTCTTGATTCCTAGCGAGAATAAAACACTATCATTCAGGGCGTAAACATTGATGCGCCATCTGAGAAGGTAAAGAAGAACGATGCAAATAACCGTAATGGGCGCTATCTGGATGACCGCCGTCCAATTTGCAGTACTTAGGCTTCCCAAAAGCCAAAACACGATGGAAGGCAGTTGGTCAAGTGGATCTGCAAGATATTTAATAATCCCCAATCCAGCGGAAAAAAACGCAGATACAGCAATCCCTGCAAAAATAAGTGCGACGCGGTTCTGCGTCTTTAAGATTCTTGCTAGATTCAATACGAATACCATAGAAATAATGCCGGAGATGAAGGCAAACACTTGTACTGAAATATTGGTGGTCGGGAATAACAGAATCCCTAATGCAGCACCAAAACCAGCCGCCTGGCTAATGCCCAGCACACCCGGATCGGCAAGCGCATTCTGAAAAATCGTTTGCATTATAAGCCCCGCCGCAGCCAAACCCGCCCCCACAAGCAGACTGATAATGATACGTGGAAGCCGTATTTGCAGAATAAGGTTTTTGAGCAGTGCATTGTTAAAAAACGCCCTAAGATTCCCATTCGTCTGGTAGCGTCCGATGAACGCTGCGGCGACAATTATCCCGGCCATAAGGAGTAAAAAAAGAATGCGATGATAATTTTTCATTGTATTTGTGCGGCGATGATCGGAATAACTTCCGTATCAACCACATCAATTCCAACCCCATACATTTCCTGATAAAAATCCCTTACCATTTCGTACATTATCTCTTCATCAATAACGTCTGGATAAAAATAATATGCAAGACTGGCATAACCCAAGATCCAGCGAGGATCCGGTTGGTCCCAACTTTGAAAATCGTATATAAAAGGTTTGAGAACTGTTCCTTTATCAGCTAAAAATTCGGTCCAAACCCCATCCGCTTGCAGGGATTCGATGATCTTCGGTGCTTTTCCTTGATAATTTATTATCAGAATTAATTCCGGTTCCCACCGAATGATCTGCTCAATATTAACATCCATCCATCCACCAGATTCCACATCCTCAACCCAAACCGGATTCGCTTGTAATTCGGTGGCCATAGCGGTTTGCAGCCAATTCGTTGGCGGAACACTAAAAATATAATTTCCATCAATCTCCTTAGCTTGCAGCAGCAGGACATCAGTGGTGTTTTTTTCATTATCCACTAAATCATCGATAAACGATTTTTTCTCTTTATAAAATGCATTAATATGTGAGACTTTTTCGGGATCATTAAATAGCGTACCGAGGATCCTAACATCGCGATAGATTTCTTCGATCGTTTCAAAAGAAACATAAACAGGGTGTATGCCTACGGTCTCAAGTTGATCGCCAATTTGCGCTTTCATTGTAGATTTCAAAATAACCGCATCCGGTTCAAATGGGGCGATTTGTTCAGCACCCGCGCCTCTTTCAATAACAACTTTGGATGAATATTGATCGTCCACTAATGTAAGAAATTGGTCGGCAGATTGGGTCCGATTTTCAATCGCGATAATCTTATCTGTGTTGCTTTTAAAAAGGTACGCGAAGTTAGCGAGCATAGGGGTTTGACGCCCCGCGATAACAATCTGATCCGGGTATTCATTGAACGTCACCTCCCGATCCAAGGCGTCTGTGATTGTAAGAACTGGTGGTGAAATCTCGCTTTGGATATTTCCGCATCCAGCAATTAAAACAACCAATAATACCCATAACCATACTTTTTTAATCATCTAAAGATCTCCTTCTACACCATGTCAACCAGCTGATATAACCTTCTATTTGGGATTTTCGAAATTGGGTAATGAGAAATTCTATTTCTGAAATATTATTGTCATTGGCTTGTAAAAACTCTTTTAAGTCCTCCAACCATGTATGACATTCCTGAATTTGATTTTCTAAAATCATATTTTGAGTAAATATTTCGGTTATGCTGCAAAAATATAATTTCATCAACAAGCTAATTCTGAGGTCACGACCGTGCATGACAGGCTCGACCATCCATGAATTAAATGTTTGTTTTCCTTTTACAGTGATTTTGTATACTTTTTTGGGTGGTTTGACACCATCCAGTTGGATTTTTGAAGATAAATATTCTTTTTGTTCCAATTTATTGAGAATGGAATACAAACGACCTATTTTTATGGTGTATATATCGTTGAAACTTGATTTTTCAGACAGTTCCTTAAACACCTCATACCCATGTTTCTCATCATCAAGGAAAAACCCTAATATCGCAACAAATTTGTCATCCATATATTCACAGATTGAATAGTCAAATCTATTATAATTCGAAATTCAATTCTGTGGATATGATATTATTCTGTGATTAATAGGAAAAATAATGCCGATTTACGAATATAAATGTAGGGATTGCAAATATATCTTCGAAGCTATACGACCTGCTGCTAAAGCGGATGATGAAATTAAATGTGAAGCTTGCAATGCCACCAACGCAAACCGAATGCTTTCCAGGTTTTACTCTCCATCTTCATCGAATAATTCGAAAAACATTTCCACAAGTTGTTCAGGTTGTTCAGGCGGAAACTGCAGCTCCTGCCATTAAAGCGAGGTTTTTATGGGAAAAATTGATTTTTCAAATAAACACATTTTGATCTCCGGAGGTTCGAGCGGCATAGGTCTTGCGCTCGCTAAGGTTTTTTTCGCAATCGGCTCAGATGTTACACTGCTGGCAAGGAGAAAAAAGAACCTTCATTCTGCGAAGCTAGCAATTGAGGTCTTCAGAACCAATACCACACAGCGGATTAATATAATCAGCGCAGATGTTACAGATTATGAAAATCTCAGGAAAAAATTGGGGGAAACCAGAAATGACGTAGACGTTCTGATCAACTCAGCTGGCATCGCTTATCCAGGCGAATTTGAATCCATGGACCAGGAAATATTTTCAAAGGTTATGGATGCCAATTACCTGGGGACTGTAAATCTCACAAAGATCGTTGTTCCAGAGATGATTGGGAATAAGTGGGGTTATATCGTAAATATTTCCTCGCTCGCAGCCGTCATTGGCATTTATGGATATACAGCTTACGCGCCGTCAAAATACGCTGTAAGGGGTTTTTCCCGCTGTCTAAGAGCCGAAGTAGCCCCAAAGGGGATAAATGTGTCTGTTGTGCTGCCACCGGATACAGACACCCCCCAGCTAACATTCGAACATGAATTACTTCCAGAGATCACACGCAAAATCAACCAGAATGGTGGCGTCCTCAGCGCAGAAAAAGTTGCTAAAACAATTCTACACGGTATGCGGAAGAAAAAATTTACCATTATTCCGGGATTGGAAGGAAAATTGCTATACATCTTTGCGCCGCTATTTGGACGTTATTTTTATCATTTTGCATTAAATCACCAGAAAAAATATTAATCCATTTATCACACAATTGAAGTGAAAATCATTTTGATAAGAAACCTATCAAATGCTATACTTCGACCGTAAAAATAAATAATTGGTGGAGCATTATGAATAAGGATTTTCTTGCAATCTCTGAGCTAGAACAAAATGAATTTATTGAATTACTCGATCTCGGTTTATCTTTAAAAGAAGAATTGAAAAGCGGCGGCAATAACCCAATCTTAAAAAACAAAGTTCTCGCACTTGTTTTTAATAAACCCTCTCTTCGCACGCGCATCTCGTTTGAAATGGGTATGCGCCAATTGGGCGGAGATGCGCTTTTTATTTCACCAACTGAAATCGGACTTGGCAAGCGTGAATCGATCGCAGATGTCGCACGCGTACTCGCTGGTTATGTAGACGGTATCATGGCTCGCGTTTTTGAACATCAACACCTTGTCGAGTTGGCGAAATGGTCTTCTGTACCTGTCATAAATGGACTAAGTGATTACAACCATCCTTGTCAAGCTTTCACTGATGTTTTTACAATTTACGAAGAATTTGGAGAAATTAAAGGAAAAGAAATTGCCTATGTAGGTGATGGTAATAATGTTGCGATATCATTGCTCAACGCCTGTGCAATATTAGGTGCGAATTACACTATTGCCGCACCGGAGAGCTACCAAATTGATGAAAAATCCTGGCAATTTGCCACGAATCTTGCCAAAAAGAGTGGTTCAACCATCACGCGATTAAGCGATCCCGTGGAAGCCGTCACCGATGCTGATGTAGTGTATACCGACACCTGGACCAGTATGGGGCAAGAAGAAGAAGCGAAGAAAAGGGAAAAGGTCTTTCCCCCATATCAAGTGAATAATAATTTATTAAAACACGCAAGGTCGTCAGCTATCGTGATGCACTGCCTGCCAGCTCATCGCGGACAGGAAATAACAGACGAAGTTGCTGATGGACCACAGTCTGTATTATTCAAGCAGGCGCATAACCGCATGCACGCCCAAAAAGCGATCCTCGCTCGATTATTAGGCGGCCGATAAATGATGCGGTCTTCTGAATACATTCATTTAGCTGATCAATATGGAGCGCATAATTACAAACCATTGAATGTTGTCCTATCGCGCGGCGAAGGCGTGTGGGTTTATGATATTGAAGGTAATAAATATTTGGATTGTCTCAGTGCATACAGTGCCATCAACCACGGACATGTTCACCCAAGGATACTCAAAACCCTTATTGACCAGGCAAATCAGCTTACACTGACCTCTCGCGCATTCCGTAATAACCAACTTCCGCTACTCTACGAAGAATTGTGCGAATTAACCGGGTATGAGATGGCTATTGCCATGAACAGCGGTGCTGAGGCTGTTGAAACAGCGTTGAAAATCGCCAGAAAATGGGCATACGAGATAAAGCGTATTAAAAAATATCATGCTGAGATTATTGTTGCCGACGGTAATTTTCATGGTAGAACCATCAGCATCATTTCCTTTTCAACTGAACCTCTGTACCGAGACGCTTTCGGTCCTTTCACTGAGGGATTTATAATTGCTGAATACGGAAATATTGAATCCATGCGTTCTCTCGTTACCGAAAACACGGCGGCGATTTTGATCGAACCAATTCAGGGTGAAGCGGGGGTTATTGTTCCACCAACTGGATATTTGAAGCAGATAGAAGAATTATGTGAAGAAAACAACATCCTATTTATCGCGGATGAGATCCAAACTGGTTTAGGCCGCACGGGAAGATTATTTGCCTGCGAGCACGAGAACGTCAAACCAGATTTAACCATTATTGGGAAAGCCCTCTCAGGCGGTTTTTATCCTGTTTCCGCTGTCGTATCAAGCAAAGAGGTTCTTGGTCTTTTTGTGCCCGGTGAACACGGCTCTACATTTGGAGGCAACCCGTTAGGCGCAGCTGTAGCCAGAACTGCATTGAAAGTGCTCGTCGATGAGGGGCTGATCGAAAATGCGGCAAAGTTAGGGCAATATTTCTCAGATCAATTAGCCGCGCTTCCAAGCAACAAGATCAAAGAAATCCGTTCCAAAGGTCTTTTGATTGGCGTGGAGCTTAATGAAACAGCTGGTAACGCGCGAAAATATTGTGAAATGCTTCAGGCAGAGGGAATTTTGGCTAAGGAGACTCATGATACAACAATTCGGTTTGCTCCACCGCTGATCATAGACAGAGCGACCATAGACTGGGCTCTCGATCGGATTCGCAAAGTTCTGCGATAACCTCTGAAGTTGATATACTTATTACTGTGAAACGCAAAACAAAGATCGTCGCTACTCTCGGCCCGAGCAGCAATACTGAAGAAATCATTCTTCAACTGATTAAAGCAGGAATTGATGTTGCCCGTTTAAACTTTTCACATGGAAGCCATCAATCACACTTGAGTCTTATCAAGAATATCAGGGCGGTTTCTGAAAAAACCGGTAAACCGATTGTCATCTTACAGGATCTTCAAGGCCCAAAACTGCGCGTTGGCATATTGCCAAAAGAAGGTGTCGAATTAACAGCTAACGAAGTTGTCCGTTTGGAAATTGATCCTGATGGTACAAAAAAAGATTTTATTAATGGTCAACAGAAGACTATCAATCTAGAGATTCCAAATATCCTTCATAATTTAGTTGTGGGTGGATCTATACTGCTTGACGACGGAAAATTGGAATTGAAGATCAAATCAATTGACAAGAAAGGGATCGACGCGCGCGTTGTATTGGGAGGTAAGTTATTTTCAACAAAAGGCGTAAACCTACCAGGCGCGAATCTAGATATCCCCGGATTCACAGAAAAAGACAATGAAGATCTTGTGTTTGGCCTTGAGAACGGCATCAATGCGATTGCCTTATCATTTGTGAAAACGGCTGGTGATATTAAATGCGTGAGAGATTTTATTCAACAGAATAATCCAAAGGACCGTTATATCCCGATCATCGCAAAACTGGAATTACCTCAGGCTATCCACAATATGGACTCAATTATTGATGCGGCCGATGGCGTGATGGTCGCGCGGGGCGACCTTGGTGTTGAAACTTCGTCTTCTGAAGTCCCGATCATTCAAAAGGAAATAATCAAAGCGGCAAATACGAAAGCAAAAGTCGTCATCACTGCAACACAAATGCTTGATTCAATGATCAATAATCCGCGGCCAACCAGAGCAGAAGCTTCTGATGTGGCGAATGCCATTTTTGACGGGACCGATGCGGTTATGCTTTCTGGAGAAACCGCGAGCGGTAATTTTCCGGTAAAAAGCGTGACGACAATGGATGCAATTGCTGTAAGAGCTGAAGGATCGATCGACGCATGGGGACACCAATTTAAATCTTCCATTGGCCAGCAGCCGGATGATGCGTTTGCGATATCAATCGCCGCGCGTGAATTAGCCCATGAGCGCCAGGTTTGCAGCGTCGCCGTTTTTACCCAATCCGGCCGGTCCGCATTATTACAGTCCAAAGCTCGACCTGAAGTCCCGATTATCGCGTTTACGCCAAATGAGGATACGTATGGAATTCTGGGAATGTACTGGGGCGTAGATCCCTACCTGGTCCCATTTTCAGATACATTGGAAGACATGATCCGCCACGTAGAAAAAACTCTTCTTTCCCTGCCTGACATTCAGGAAGGGCAGAAAGTCGTCATGATCTCGGGATTTCCAATTGGTGCGATGCGGCCAACCAACCTTGCTTTACTGCATACGATCGGGAGCCTTCCAAATAATTAATTATGACAGACTATCATTTAGATATTTAAGTGATTTTCGATCTGGGCGTAATTTTTCGATCGGGGTTCGGTTTAAAGGTTCTTTTCCCATAGAATACATTTCATAGATACTGGGGGTGTTGGGATCAACATACAACAAGCCAGTAATCAGCCAATTTCTTCTGATAGCTTCTTCAAGCATCCTCACCGCTTCCGTACGATTGGTAGGATCATATTCTCTTTCTAACTTTTTGAATACAATCACCGATCCATCATGCATGGTGACTTCTCTGGTTGTGCCCCTTTCAAAATCATCAACGGTAATTTCATCCCTGGGGGGTATGAATGAAAGCTCATGCAGAGGTGATTCGTGCCCCTTACCCCATGAATACGAGTGAAGTGAATAATCCTGGTTATTAAATGTCACGCAGGGACTGATAATGTCAAGAATAGCTGTTCCTTCATGGCTTATTGCGGCTTTGAGAAGTTCTTTGACCTGCTTGGGATCGCCTGCGAACGACCTCGCCACAAAAGATGCGTTAGCGGCAATAGCTTCCATTGCGATATCAACTGGTAGATATGAATTTTCGCCCTGGCGTTTAAGTTTTAGACCTTTTTCAGCCGTCGCAGAAAATTGGCCCTTGGTTAAACCATACACACCGTTGTTCTCAACAATATATACCAATGGAACATTCCTTCGGGCGAGGTGTTTAAATTGACTTAACCCGATGTTCGCTGTGTCCCCATCCCCACTGATACCGATCCCCTTCAGGCTGGTATCAGCAAATAACGCGCCTTCCGCAAGTGAAGGCATTCGGCCATGCAAACCGTTAAATCCGAATGAGCGCTCTAAAAAGTATGCTGCCGATTTGCTTGAGCACCCTATCCCGCTGAATTTAACAAATTTCTCAGGTGGGATTTCCAATTCATAACAAGCAGAGACGATCATGTTCGATATCGAGTTATGGCCACACCCCTTACACAAAGTAGTTGGGCGGCCTTTGTAATCGTTTCGCGTGAAACTTAAGGCACTTTCATATCGATCTATAGGCATATTTTTTTACCCTTCAATAATGCATGTATTTCATCAAGGATCCACTCTGCGCTTAAAGACAAACCATCTATTTTTGCAATAGAAAAAAGCCTATGCGCAATCTCTGGATATTTTTTCATCAAGATATCTCTCATCTGTCCATCGCGATTGCACTCTACAATAATATTGATCTCATGTTCAGACAGGTATTTCTCGACCTCATTCGTAAATGGAATTGAGCGTATTCGCAAATAGTCACAAAGGATTCCATTCTCATTTAGATGATCAAACACTTCTTGAACTGCCATATCTGTAGACCCAAATGCAACAAGACCAATTTCAGACTTACCTTTCCCTTGCTGAATTATTGGCGCTGGTATAAAAGGTACAGCTGCATTGATTTTTTGTTTTAAACGATCTAAATTTTCCATCCAATCTTCTGGTTTTTCGCTGTAGTGCGCGAATTCATCATGCCCGGTTCCCCTGGTGAAATATGCAGCTGCTGGATGCAGGTTGCCTGGGACAGTCCGCTTTGGAATGTAATCGCCATCCATATCCCGGTAACGCCCCCAATGGATATCATTTTTTTTCATTTTTTCCAGCGCTTCTTCCCAGATTATTTTTCCACGGTCGATCTCCTTGTCTGGGTATTCAAATGGCTCGCTGACCCAAAAATTCATTCCCAATTCCAAATCACTTAAGACAATAACTGGGGTTTGAAAATGTTCGGCTATGTCCAACCCTTTCCATCCGAATTCAAAACATTCTTTGACACTGCCGGGCAATAAAATTATAAAATCCGTATCACCATGGCTCATTGTATATGAAAAAGCAAGGTCTCCCTGCGAAGTTCGGGTCGGTAAACCAGTGCTCGGGCCTACCCTTTGGACATCCCATACAACAAGCGGAATCTCGGCGAAATACGCTAAACCAAGAAATTCAGTCATCAGACACAAACCAGGGCCAGAAGTAGCGGTCATTGACCGCAACCCTGCCCATCCCGCACCAACAACCATCCCGATTGAAGCAAGCTCATCTTCGGCCTGGACGACTACGCAAGTCGTTTCCTGCTTCTTATGATCGAACCTTAGTCTCGGAATGTACTCATTGATCGTTTCAGCGATGCCAGTTGCAGGCGTGATCGGATACCAGGCTGCGTATTGCAGGCCTCCATAAAGCGCCCCAAGCGCTGCTGCAGAGTTTCCATCCACGATTATCCTATCGGTCTTGTGGGATGGTGATTGAAGTTTAAAATCAAAATCTTCCTTTATTTGTGCTTCAGCCCATTGATATGATGCTGATATGACTTCAAGATTGGGTGTAATGGCGTTCGCCCGATGATCAAAATGTTGATTAAGCGCCTCCTCGATCTTATCAATATCAATGGAGATAATTTTTGCCAGCACACCAACGTACACCATGTTGGCAAGGTAAACTTTTAGATTTCCCGGGACTGAACAGTCGTTAAGGATCTCGTCAATTGGCAATTGAATAATTTGGAAATTTGCTGGTTTGTTTTTAATTTTTATGGTTTCATCAACTATTAAAAGACCATTCTCTGCAATTCTGTCCATATCATCCGCAATAACTGCCGGATTCATGCTGACAACGATATCATCACGCTCAAGCCGACCGAGATACCCTCGGTCATTCACCCTGATCGAATACCAGGTAGGCATGCCCTGAATATTTGATGGAAAAACATTGCGTCCAGAAACTGTGATTCCCATTTTTGAAATTGCCTTATGGATCGTATTGTTCGCTGTTGCGCTTCCTGATCCGTTTACTGTGCTAAAAGTGATGCCAAAATTGTTAACCTTATTTTGCATCTGAAAAACTCCTAACCTGATTTTCCCTATCTTTTAATAACTCAATATGATCTTCGAGGAATTGATACGCATCTTTCAGGCGATTCTCAGCGATTGCCTGCGCGATTTCTTGATGGTAAGTCCACACATT
This sequence comes from uncultured Pelolinea sp., assembly GCA_964505585.1. Lineage (GTDB taxonomy): Bacteria > Chloroflexota > Anaerolineae > Anaerolineales > Anaerolineaceae > Pelolinea. Next base: position 16,049 of record CAZDIS010000006.1, read on the forward strand.
CCGTAAATAAGATAGATCAGCATAAGTATTTAATCCAACAGATTCATACATATCCCAATAAGATTCAAGTAAACCATTTAAGAAAATATTCTCCACCCGTTTGTAGATTAACAGATGAAATGCTTTATGTTCATCATGAGGAATTTGGACTGGCATACTATCCAATTTCTTTTTCGCCTTATCAACAATTGATTTGAGCGCATCGATATCTTTTCTCAATAATTTTGAAGAGGCTTCCATAAAATACGCTTTTTCAATTTGATTGCGCAATTCACTGAATTGCTCAAAATAATCCCGTGAAATTCTTACTGCATAGTACAAACTTTTTCGAACGGATGGAGAGAATTTATAAGGTAATACCCGTATTCCTGTACGCGGTTGTACACTGATTAAACCAAGTGCGCGCGCTATCGCAATTTGTTCTCGAATATTTGGAGTGCTTATTCCAAGGTCCTGAGCGATATTTGCAATTGATGGTAGCTTTTTATCCCCCATCCGTGAGCGGGCAAGTAAATATTCAATAAATGACGCTTCTTTTTCAGGAATTGTACTTTTCATTAGTTTGTTTAATATTATTTATCTGATTAATAATATTATTACATAAATCATGCGCAAACGCGGGATGAAAGTAATCAGTAGTTACGAATAATATCTATTTAAAGATTATTCTGTGAAATTTTTCTTCATACCGTAACGGCCCACCGTCCGTCGGTATCCCTTTGCGCTCCATTCGTTCTCGGAAGGAAGGTATTTCACCAACCTGGGACACATGATTCTCAAGAGCGCTAACTTTTTGAGGCCATTCTTCAGTTACATCGATAACTAGATTTGGTTCTTTTGGAAGAGAAAGCCACACCTCTTCAACGCGATGTGGTTTATGCCCCAGATCAAGAAGTGAAGGAAAATAGAGTTTATTTTGCGCGCCCGGAAATACAGCGTCCACAACCGCCTGCCCGGCTGCACGATGGTCTGGGTGATTAATGTAATTGCCGTTCATAAAATAATTAGTCGGATCGCAAGTAAGTACGATATGCGGTTTCGCAGAGCGAATTTCTACCACAATCTGTTTTCTCATTTCAAGATCTGGAACCAACATGCCATCCCGATAGTCCAGGTAATGAATTGTATTAACACCTAAACAATCAGCAGCTGTCCGCTGTTCTTTTTCACGGATCAAATTGATATCAATCACATTATCAAAATGGTCATTTATTCCTTTATCTCCCCGTGTTAGGAGTAAATAATTTACAGTATGGCCATGGGCAGTCCATTTTGCGATGGTTCCACCACAGAAAAATTCTGGATCATCGGGGTGCGCAAGAATAACCAGTATGTCTTTATGGTTTAGCCAAAAATCATCCATTATTTCTTTTTTGAGGGAGGCCTTTGGTTTCGGCGGGGTCTTCGATTTTTCCGTTGCTGATTTTGGTTTGATCGTTTATTTTCAGGTTGAGCGGGTGGTTTGTTATCAGGATTCTTGATTTCTTCTATCTCTTCCAACCCCAATTCTTTTACACCATGATCCGGAATATAAACAATAACCGTCTTACTAATTGGCGCCAAATCTTTTACCACACCTACACCGTAAGGTGTTTGTACCTTTTTCTTTCGTTTTGGCATATCTTTCAACGCGTCAACATATGTGCAGTATTCATAACTCAGGCAGCAGCGCAATCGATTACACATGCCTGTAATATCCGAAGGGGTAAGTGAAATTCCTTGTTTTTTTGCCATCCGAATTGAAATGGATTCGAATTTTTCGATGAATTGTGAGCAACAACGATTTTCCAATCCGCAGGCGCCCATTCCGCAGAAATACTTCGCAACGTCACGGGGCCCAATTTTATGGAAATCGACTTTCCTCAAGTCGTACTTATTTTGAACCTCATTTTTGATAGAGTTGAAGTTCACATGGTTATCATGTTCGCTAGAGTAAAGAAATGTGAGCGTTTTTTCATCAAAAGAAAATTCAGCATTTACTAATTTTACGTCTCTTATTTCTTTAATAGATATTCTTTTTCGTGTAAACTCCAATGCTTCTTCGGATAGCTGTTCCAGGTATTTCTTTTTCTTTATGTCCGCTTCATTCGCTACCCTGTCCACCGGTTTGTAGTGCATTTTACGATCGATCTTGTCAACCTCAATAAATTTCGTTAAGTATCCCAACTGCCATCCCCGGCTCGTCTGAACAACCAAACTATCACCAATTTTGAGATCATCTAACTTTGAAGCATCAAAATAATAATTTTTTCCAACAGGTGAGAAACGCAGACCTACAATGGTTTTTTGTGAATTTTCGTTATTCATCATTTTAAATCAACTTGAGAAATGAAAGCCGCGATTTTTCCTGATATTTCTGAAATTTTGACAGCAGCTTTTGATTTTTCGTCACCGATCACGATGGGCTCTCCGCCATCTCCCCCCTCCCTTATCACGGGATCCAGCGGTATCTTCCCCAGAAAATCCAATCCATATTGCTGAGCCATTTCTTTACCACCACCTGACCCAAACACGTCCAAAACGCTACCGTCAGGCAATTCCAGTCCACTCATATTTTCAACAATCCCCGCAATTGGAATATTCAATTTCTGGAACATTTCAATACCCCGGCTCGCATCATCAATTGATACTTTCTGCGGCATAGTGATCACCACACCACAGGTAATTGGAATATGCTGCGATAAGCTAAGCTGCACATCCCCTGTGCCTGGAGGAAGATCAACCACCAAATAATCCAGCTCTCCCCAATCTACATCAACAATAAACTGTTTTATGGTCCCGTGTAGAATTGGGCCGCGCCAAATCAAAGGCTGCCCGTCTTTTACTAAAAACCCTATTGAAATCAGTTTAACACCATATGCTTCCGCAGGAATCAACTTCCCTTCCTTTGGAGGGGGTAATTTTTCTACACCCATCATGGTCGGGATATTTGGACCATAAATGTCTGCGTCCATCAGCCCAACTTTAGCCCCGGCTTTGGCTAAAGAAACAGCAATATTCACTGCCATCGTACTTTTCCCCACACCACCCTTTCCTGAAGAAACCGCGATGATGTTCTTAATGTTTAGATGTTCAAGATCATTTGTTTGCTTGCTATTTGGCACACGTGCAGTCATCTTGACATCCACGTCAGTCACCCCTTTGAGTTTCTTTACAGCGGCGACCACGTCATTCTGGATCTTGTTTTTTAAAGGGCAGGCCGGTGTAGTCAGTTCGATCGTTACACTAACTTTTTCTTTACTCAAGGAGACATTTTTTACCATACCAAGAGAAACCAGATCTTTATGCAATTCTGGATCCATTACAGTTTTCAATTGGTTCATGACCTTTTCTTCGGTCAAAATATTTTCATCCATTTCATTCACTTTCTATAGTTCTTTAGGATTAACGCGAAAGAAATTCTATCACAGTGACTGCCTCTTCAAAAACTTTCAACAAATAATAAAATATCAGTTATCATATCTTCGAAATGTTCCATTAAGGAGAAAATTGCATGGTAAAAGTTTTACTTGTATTTTCAAGCTGGACAGGATCGACCAAGCAAATAGCAGAATACATCGGAAATACACTAGATAAATCGGGGTTTTCCACGACAATCATTTCAGCAAATGAGAAAATTGATGTAGAACAGTATCAAATGATTGTGCTGGGCACTTCTATTCATGCCGGTAAAACCATCTCGAGTTTTCGAAAATTCCTCAAACGTCATCATGCGGTATTGGCGCAAAAGCCGGTTGCATTCTTCGTTTCCTGCGCGAATATGATGCATGATACCGAAGAAAGCCAAAACGAAACGATGGATTGGCTTAATAAAGCCATCTCTCCCTATACCACTATTGAACCCGTTTCAATCGGTCTGTTCGGCGGAGCTGTCGTCACTACAGGCGAATTATTCGACCAACAAAATTTTTTCGTCCGCCGTATCATTAATTTAATGGAAAAAAATATGATTGCCGAATATGGGAAATCGGACTTTCGCGATTGGGAAAAGATCGAATCCTGGGCATCCAGCCTTCCAAACCACATCAAGTGAAAAAAACCCCTATAGCCAAGAAGACACTGATCAAATCTCTGCCAGGCCTAATGATAGGTGGGCTATTTGCTGTTTTAATATTTCAGGCTATGGCTTGGGGGCCCTGGGCATACAACGACTCTGCAGCGTATATTAGTGCGGCGAGAAATATTTCAGCCGGAAACGGACCTGTGATCCAACATACTACCGGGAAAGTAAAACTTCTCACCGAATTTCCCCCTTTTTATCCGATATTTTTATCCATCTTTGGAGGAAGAACCGGAGATTATACATCCCTCATTCGCACTTTAAATGCAATATTTTTTGGATTGACGATCTTGGTCGTGTATTTAATTTTTTTAATATTATCCCACAGGTCTATACTTTCATCTATCGCTGTTTTAATATTTGCTTCCTTTGAATACATCATTGAAATTTTTACTGGCGCTATGTCAGAAACCTTGTTTTTCCTGCTTTTATTCCTCGCGTGGCTAATGCTTCTCCAATATTTAAAGGGAAATAATAAAAAAATCTCTTTTGCTGGTCTGATCATTCTTTCAGCCCTGTTACCCATTACACGGTACGCCGGCATCCTATTCGTCATTGTTTTTTGGATTACGATCTCACTTCTTGGTCCGTCTACCATACTCAAACACAAAGTCAAAAAAGCAATTATTTTTTTATTGGTCACTTTCGTACCGATTGGGTATTGGGCAATTTCGCTACTGCAGAAATACAATAAGTTCGCTGGAAAAAACTTTAGTTTTAATCTCTCACAACTCAAATTAATTGCAGGCAGCTCAATGAATGTATTGCAGGTTGCGAGCCAATGGATTCCTTATGTTCGTGAATACGCGGATACACCCATCTCCATTATGCTTCAAATTCTTGTCGCTGGTGCATGTGCAGCAATCATTGGCATCCCATTTATTAAATTTGCGAAAAACCGTGAAATGAATTTGACCCCTAATCAAGCGTTTCACCTTTCAATAAACATCGCCATCATTGGTTATTTCTCATTGATTGTATTCATGCATTCCACATCCTACCCTCCCATTGATATCATCAACCGCACAATCCTTCCCCTTTTTCCTCTCCTACTGCTTTCTACGGTGCTTCTGATTGTGCAGATCCTGGACAAGATGCTAAACCCAATACCTATCCATATTATTTTTGTGGTTATTGGGATAATTATTCTAAGATACAACTTTTTAATAAATCAACCCTATCTAAATTCTCTCAGAACAGAAGGGCTGGGATACACCGCTAAGCAATATAAAGAATCTGGCATTATCGAGGCGACCAAAAAGTATTCTTACAATCGCGTAACAATCTCGAATTTATCTGGTTTTGTCTTATACCACACGAACCAATATCCCATATTAATTGAAACCTTTCCTCATTACCCCTTCGGTGCGGGAAATTCTTATGGCGAATCCGAATTTAGACAAACAGGGGCAGCATTAATTCTATTTAAATCAGACTTTGATAACTACTACGGAGAAATAGCCGATGCTCTTTATGAAAAAGTAACTAATTCTCTCAACTTAGTGTATGGCGATAAAGTAGGAGAAATTTATACTTTTAGTCAATCTATTCAACCGTAACAGATTTCGCGAGATTGCGCGGCTGGTCCACATCCAAACCCCTCAACACCGCGATATGATAGGCCAGGATCTGTAAAGGGATAACCGATATTATTGGATTAACCATCCAGTTCGCTTCAGGGATCCAGATAATTTCATCGGCGATTTCATGTACGCTTTCATCACCATCCGTCGCAACAATAATCGTTCTTCCTCCCCTCGCCTTAGCCTGCTCAACCTGTGAGCGCATCTTTTCATACCATTTATCTTTCGGCATGATCGCAAGGATGGGCATTTGTTTATCGATTAAGGCGATAGGACCATGTTTCATCTCACCGGCAGGATACGCTTCCGCATGAATATACGAAATCTCCTTCAATTTCAATGCGCCTTCATAAGCGATTGGCATATTGATGCCCCGTCCTAAATAAAGCATATGGTTATATTCTTTAAGTTGCGCTGCGATCCTCTCAACCGATTTTTCGCGCGAAAGACAAGTTGATACTAAATCAGGCACCCTGCTGATTTCTTTTACTAACCGCACACGATCTTCTGCATCCAAGACACACCGTAAATCGGCCAAATATACTGCCAGTAAATATAAATCGATCAAAGGCGCAGTAAATGCTTTGGTTGAAGCGACACCGATTTCCGGTCCGGTTTGCATAGAAATAAAGCCATCCGCACATCGCATAGCCTGTGACCCGATTGCATTCACAATTGACCAAACGGTCGCTCCCCGATTGCGTGCTTCTTCCATCGCCGCTAAAGTATCAGCTGTTTCGCCTGATTGACTGATCGCGATGACCACTGTCCCATCTTGTATGATCGGATCCCGATACCTGAATTCAGACGCGATATCTACTTCAACTGGAATTTTTGCTATCTCTTCAATCAGGTACTTACCAACCAAACCAGCATGATGAGCTGTACCGCACGCGATTATCTTTATTTGCTTGATTCCCTTTACAAATTCATCATCTGTATTTAATTGTGGTAGAAGTATTTTTGAATTACGGAAGTCGATCCGTCCAGCTAGCGTATCGGTAGTTGAGCGCCCTTGTTCGTGGATCTCTTTCTGCATGAAATGCCTATAAGTGCCTTTTACCGCAGAAATTGGATCCCAAATTATTACTTCTGGTTCAAAAGAAACGCTATCGCCATCTAGTGTAGTAATAATTACTCTCTTCTTCGAGATGACCGCCATCTGCTGAGATTCAAGGAAAACCATCCTCTTCGTATGGGAAAGGATTGCCGGAATATCTGATGCAATATAGTTCTCATCCTCTCCAAGACCGATTACTACACCCCCGGCATTTCCAATCCGAGCGGCTATGATCTTGTCTGGTTCAGTTGTTGACATCACTACAACCCCATGAGATCCCTTAATCAGGTTTAACGTTCTGCGAACGGATTCTTCTAATGAAAATCCATCATCAAGATTTGTTTCTATCAGATGCACAATTGTTTCAGTGTCAGTTTCGGATTTAAACTCAACCCCTTCCGACATCAGTTCATCTTTTAATTCAAGATAGTTCTCAACGATCCCATTATGAACGAGCACAACCTTGCCGTTATAGCCAATATGTGGGTGAGCATTGCGCTCACTTGGCTCTCCATGTGTTGCCCATCGCGTATGGCCAATTCCCGGCGTCCCCTTA
>CAZDIS010000006.1:23317-33976 GCA_964505585.1 uncultured Pelolinea sp.
GGTCATCTGTTAATAACCGTTTTAAGTGCGATATTTTACCTGAATCGCGCCTAACCTGTATTTCTTCTCCATCGATGACTGAAATGCCCGCAGAATCATAACCACGATATTCTAATTTTTCTAATCCCTCGATTATTATGGGCGTTGCATTTTTTTCACCAACGTAGCCAACGATACCGCACATAGTACAACCTCCGATAACTTTATTGACCGTGTGATTAAATCCAAAAAACACAGCGGTTAATGAATTAGTGAAAAGGTCAGGGATTTTCCTGGAGGGCATCCGCCGAACTCTCGATTTTCCTGATGGAACATCAGTTAACCCTGCTTTGAAACAGGGAACCCTCTCCTCGTCATTTTATGAAAACCATAAAATCAGGCGCTACCTTTTCTGCGTGCCAAAAAATTATACTGTATTTCAAAAACCTTGACATAACCAGATTTGAACCATAAAATTCAATTAACATAACTTTTTTGGGAAGAGACTACAACTAGTAGCACCGAAGGGGCAAGCTTCTTTGAAGTGAAACTCTCAGGTAAAAGGACCCAAAAAAAGGAACTCCCTGGAAATGTCATCCGACGCCGAAGGGGCAAACTCTTTTGAGTGAATCTCTCAGGTAGTATAGACAGGGCAAGTAATAGCTTAGCTATTTGCTTGCCCATATTTATTTAATAAAAAGGAGAAACGGATGGAAACTTTATCAGATCGTAATTATGCAAAATCGGACGAATGGGTGAAAGTAGAAGACGAAACTGGAAGAATTGGAATCTCTGACTACGCGCAAGACCAACTATCAGATATCGTTTATGTTGAATATCTTAAAGAACCGGGGGACAAAGTTTCCAAGGGTGATGTATTCGCGACAATTGAATCTGTCAAAGCAGCTGCCGATGTAAATGCACCGGTCAGTGGCGTTGTAAAAAAAATCAATGAATCGCTTATGGATACACCAGAATTGATAAACAGCGATCCTTATAATAGCGGCTGGATGGGGTTAATTGAATTAGGGGATAAGAGCGAAGTAAATAGCCTCATGGACGCAAAGGGATATGACGAATATTGCGAGAGCAGGTAACAATGTACATCCCGCATACTGACAAAGAACGTCGGGCAATGCTTAAAACAATCGGCGTTGATTCTATTTCCGATCTCTTTCATGACATTCCGGAAACATACCGCTTCCCAGAGCTGGAAATTCCCGATGGTTTGTCTGAAATGGAAGCGCTTGATCAAATCACCTTATTGGCAGATGCAAACAATTCCACGAATGAGTTACTCTCGTTCCTTGGTGCAGGTGCTTATGATCATTACGTGCCCGCCGCAGTAGATATGCTTCTCCGTCGTGGGGATTTTTTCTCAGCTTATACGCCATATCAACCGGAAATATCCCAGGGAACCCTGCAAGCAATATTCGAATATCAAACACTTATCGCTAAATTAACTGGAATGGAGATAAGCAACGCCTCGCATTATGATGGTGCAACAGCAGCGGCAGAGACTATTATCACCGCCTACTATCATTTCCGCAAAAAAAGAAAATCAGTAATATTATCTCCATTTCTTCATCCTGAATACATTGAAGTGATCAAAACATACCTGCAACCTATTGAAGAAATTAATATCATCATCCCAGAAATGGAATCACCAGAAGATTTCTTACAAAAGGCGGCGGAATTAGTTTCTGAAGATACAGCGATTTTATTCTTTCAATATCCTGATTTTCTTGGTAATCTATTTGATTACTCTCCACTCATCAAACATGTACACAGTTTAGGCGGTCTTACAGCCTCAATTGTCTATCCGCAAGCACTTGGCATCATGCGATCACCAGCGACAATGGGAGCGGATTTTATTGTCGGTGAAGCCCAATCACTCGGCCTGCCGCTTAGTTTCGGTGGACCATATATTGGCTTTTTCGCGACAAAGAAAGAATTCATCCGAAAGATTTCAGGCAGAATCGTTGGTGAAACAATCGATGAAGACAATACCAGAGGTTATGTCCTGACACTCACTGCACGTGAACAACATATCCGCCGCGAAAAAGCAACTTCGAATATCTGTACAAACCAGGGTCTGAACGCACTCGGTGTGGCTATCTATATGAGCCTGCTCGGGAAAACAGGCCTCAAGCAAGTTGCTAACAGCTGTTACCAGAAGGCCCACTATCTCGCAAAGTTACTGGATGCGATGGAGGGCTTTGATCTAGTTAATGAAGCGCCGTTTTTCAATGAATTTTCCGTTCGCTGCCCCGATTCAGCAGAAAATGTGGCAAAAGTATTAGCAGATGGTGGCATATTGGCAGGGGTTGATTTAGGAAGATTCTACGAAAATAGAAAGAATGAATTGTTGATCGCGGTAACCGAGAAAATCTCAAAGGAAGATATGGATTATTTCGCCAACGCGTTACAGGAGGCAATCAATGGCTGAAAAAACAATATATGAGATATCCTCCCCGGGAAGGGTTGGGTTTCGCTTTCCCGCTATTGATATACCAGAAACAAAAATTCCTGATGATTTTTCACGGCAGGAGCTTCCGATGCCGGAATTATCAGAATTAGATGTCATTCGCCATTTCACAAATCTCTCACGATTAAATTATTCCATCGACAGTGGTTTTTATCCGCTTGGCTCTTGCACGATGAAATATAACCCGCGAATTAATGAAGTCACAGCACGTTTGCCTGGATTCTCCGCTACTCACCCACTGCAGCCAATTGAGACTGTTCAGGGAAATCTACTTTTAATGTACCTCCTTCAAGAATGGCTAAAAGAAATAACTGGCTTTTCAGCCGCTTCCCTGCAACCCGCAGCTGGCGCGCATGGTGAACTCGTTGGAGGATTGATCATCCATAAATACCATAAAGTAAATAACGATCCAAAACGCACAAAAATATTGATCCCAGACTCCGCGCACGGAACCAATCCCGCGACTTCAAATATGTCCGGGTTTGAGATTGTCTCAGTTCCAACTGACTCGCGCGGAAATGTGGATTGTGAAGCATTAGCCAAGGTATGTGATGAAACAACCGCTGGTTTAATGCTTACAAACCCAAACACACTGGGATTATTTGAAGAGCAAGTTGTTGAGGTGAACCAAATTGTTCACGAGGCGGGCGGATTGGTCTATGGAGACGGCGCAAACCTTAATGCTCTCCTGGGCATCGTGAAACCAGGTGAATTAGGATTTGATATTATGCACATCAACTTGCATAAGACTTTTTCTACACCTCACGGTGGGGGCGGACCGGGATCTGGGCCTGTGGTTGTTTCAAAATTCCTGGAACAATTCCTGCCAGGCCCAATCGTGGATATCGTTGAAGAAGGAAATGAAGAGCTGCCTCCCCTGTATGGATTCATTTATCCTGAACAATCTATCGGACGAATAAAGGCATTCCATGGCCATTTCGGAATCCTGGTACGCGCATTGACGTATATGATGATCAATGGAAAAAATGGCCTGCGGAATATTTCGGAGCATGCAGTCCTTAACGCAAATTATCTAATGACATTGTTAAAAAACCACTACACGCTTCCATTTGACCGCACTTGTAAGCATGAATTCGTCCTTGAAGGTGTGTGGGATAATGTCCCTGATGTGCATGCATTAGATATCGCTAAACGATTGATCGATTATGGTTTCCACCCTCCAACAAATTACTTCCCATTAAATGTGCATGAAGCGCTGATGATCGAACCTACCGAAACGGAGAGCAAAGATACGCTCGATGCATTCGCGGACGCTATGTTGATCATTGCAGACGAGGCAAAAACCTCGCCAGAACTATTAAGAGAAGCACCGCACAATGCGCCAGTTAAACGGCTTGATGAGGTCAAGGCAGCGCGTGAACTCGTACTTTGTTGCTGGACTCCTGAAAATAATAGGTAAAAATATAGCTGGGATCCTATCCCAGCTTTCCTAAATAATCTATCAATTTTACCTTTTTTAAACCTTGAAAATCTGTTCCACCAGCTTGTGCCATATTTGGCCTTCCGCCGCCGCTGCCACCAATCTGCGTTGCAATTTCCTTGGCGATCTTACCCGAGTGGATTCCTTTTTTTACCAGATCATCAGTTGCGGTAATTATGAATTGCACTTTACCATCATCAAAACCGGATCCAAACAATGCTAATCCTGTATTAAAATCATTTCTAAAAAGATCAGCTAACTGCCGGAGAAAATTCATAGGTAAATCCTGGAAAAACAAAGAAAGTATTGTTATATCCTCTTTCTTTTCAGCATTTTCCTTCTCTTTTTGGTAGGTAGAAACAGCTTCTTTCTCTCTTAAACGCACCAATTCCTTTTCAATTGCATCACGCTCAGAGATGAGCGAATTTACCCCTTCCTCAACCATATTCCTTGGAGATTCCAGAGTTGACGCAATGGCATCCAATGTATCCATGCGTCTTCGAATTAGCGCATACGCCTCTCGTCCTGTTACCGCTTCAATTCGACGAATTCCCGCTGCTGCGCTGCCTTCCGATGTGATCAGGAATGTACCAATTTCACCTGTTTGCGAAACATGTGTTCCGCCGCATAATTCATAAGAATACGGGGCCTCTTCACCAATTGATATCGTTCTTACCTCTTCACCATATTTTTCACCAAATAACGCCGTCGCTCCTTCAGATAATGCTTCATCCAATTTTTTATGAGAAACCATGACCCTTGAGTTAGTCAGAATCTTTTCATTGACTGCATCTTCAACTGATTTGATCTGTGCTGAGGTCATACTTTCTGGGTGAGTAAAGTCAAACCGCAATCTATCTGGTGCTACGAGTGATCCAGCCTGGCGTACATGCTCTCCGAGCGTTGAGCGCAACTGGTGCTGCAGTAGGTGTGTAGCCGTATGGTTGCGTTGGATATCCTGCCTACGCCTCCTGTCAAACGAGATCTTTACGGGGGCCCCAACTTGAAATTTGCCTTGCTCCATTTCTCCAGTATGGATGATAATACCTGATGCAGGTTTGCTAACATCATCGATCAGAAAAAGATTTTCATAATTATCATTTGACATTTGGCCTACATCGGAAACCTGCCCGCCAGATTCAATATAAAAATTCGTTTTGGATAAGACAATCTCTCCTTTTTCACCTTCTGCCAATGATTCAACTTTCTCGCCATTTTTGATAATGGCAATTATTTCAGTATCAATTTGATCAGCGTTATATGGGTCTTGCATTACCCCAGTCTCTGGAATCTTATTACCATTTATTAATTCCTCTGTAATTGACGCGTAAAACTCAGCATCTTTTCCGCCAAGTTCACCAAATTCCTGTCCTGCGCCAGAATTCACACGATGCGTTTCCATCGCTGAAAAGAATTCTTCCTGGTCCACTTTGAGCCCTTGTTCAGCTAACACATCTCTTGTTATTTCCAGAGGAAGGCCGTGGGTCGCGTAAAGGTCAAATGCTTTTTCGCCATTGAGGGAATGTGTATTTGATTTTTTCAATTCTTTGACATAATCCTCAAGAATTGCCAATCCTCCTTCAACAGTGCTGTGAAATTTTAATTCCTCTCTGGTCAGACTGTCTTTTATCGTTTTCGCGTTTTTCTGCAATTCCGGGTATGCTTTTCCGTAGGATGTGACCACTTTTCCTGCAACCGAAGCAAGGAAAGGATCTTTGAGGCCTAAATTTGCACCGAATCGCGAGGCGCGGCGAATGATCATTCTGCAAATATAATTCCGCCCAATATTACCTGGCACGACACCATCCGCAATCAAGAAACTGGCTGCACGACAGTGATCTGCAATCACGCGATATGGGGTAAGATTCTCCTCCCTATCCGATTCAGATCCACCAGTTAACTCTAATACCTGATCCATAAGAGGTAAAAGAAGATCAGTTTTGTAATTTGAATCCACATCCTGAAGAACAGATACAATCCGTTCAAACCCCATACCAGTATCCACGTGTGTGGCAGGCAAAGGTGATAGGTCACTCGGACCAGTTCTGTTATATTGGATAAAAACAAGGTTCCACAATTCCAAGAAACGAGAACAATTTCCATTTACCTGGCAGATATGGTCTTTTTCATCTTTTTTATCACAGAACGCCTCTCCGCGATCTATGTGGATCTCGCTGCAAGGTCCACAAGGACCGGTATCAGCCATTTCCCAAAAATTATCCTTCCGGCCGAAATAAAGAATATGGTCGCCATTGATCCCCGGCTGTTTTGCCCAATTTTCGAACGCCTCTTCATCAGATGGGATCTCCCCTTTCTCATCTTTAAAACATGTGACCCAAAGGTTTTCTCTATTTATTCCCCACACATCAGTAAGCAATTCCCATGCCCACGAGATCGCTTCGCTTTTATAGTAGTCACCAAAGGACCAATTCCCGAGCATCTCAAAAAATGTATGATGGGTATTGTCCCTGCCGACATCATCCAGGTCATTGTGTTTACCGGAAACACGCATGCACTTCTGGGAATTCGTTGCCCGCGAGTAAGGGCGTCGGTCTGTACCTAAGAATACATCTTTGAATTGGACCATTCCGGCATTCGTAAACAACAATGTTTGATCCCCGCCCGGCACTAAAGATGCGGATGGTACCAATGTATGGCCTTTTTCCTTAAAGAAATTAATAAAATCTGTACGTATCTGATTGCCACTGAGCGGTTTTGTCATTTATGCCTCAAAGAATAAAAACATTATTATAAATGATTGTGAATTCGACAGGAAAAACTATCTGGACATGGCTAACTTGATGACTTTTCCCTGCGCATCGAGTGTTACTCGGGCAATTTGTGTATGATCAAGTCGATTTACGGAAATTGTTTTCTCATAAACTATCTGCGTAATTTTCTGAGGATCAAGATTTGTACCCAGTTTTTCAGCAGGATCTTCATACAGTGTTTTCGCCAATTGAATTTTTTGTTTCCTGACACGCATCGTGGCAGATTCAAGTCCGGGCAGGTAACTTTCAAGCATTTCATTTACATCCTTCGAAAGGATCTGATTTTGGGAATAATTATTTTCAATAATCCCGTCTGCATCCCGCATCAGAGGTAAATCAACTTCTTCGAATCCTGCACCACCATTCTTTTCCAAGTAGACAATTTCTTCCAGGCACCCCAGCGGATCACCATATAGATTAAATGATAATAATGTTTTCTGGTCTTCCCCATCCAAGTATCCTTGCCTTTGCATCATCACTTTGATCAGCCCGATCTTTGCCTGTCTTAAAGCGCTCCCAAATGCATATCCATCTTTAATATATTTCCAAAAGATAAACGCCAGGAGATCTGCACCGATCAAGGGTGTGAACACCGAACCATAAGAAATACAGGAAGAACCCACCACCCCCTGGCTGCCAATTGTAAGTAATTTTAACGCGATGGACTCATCAATTTTTTTATCCTGGATATAACCCCCATAACATGCTTCGGTAAAAACTAGATCAATATTATTCTTTATGTTTTCTATTTGCTTCGTGTCGATGGCAACAGGGAAATCGGGGCCTGTCGGGTTCTCACCGAAATCGCGCTGTCCATACCACGCATTTGTCGTTGCAAGTCCGTGCAAATTAAAATATGCGCATTTTGCTTGTAAAAGTTTATCTATATCGATCGTATCAGCATCATACGGCGGCGAGACGCGCAGATCAGCCCCTTTACCGATCGGACGGAATGCGGCAATTGAAGATCGGCGCCAAACCTCTGCGGAAAATCCAAAATCATTCGGTGGATTAAAAAGCTCTCGTAAAAATCTTCCAATATTCTTCAAGCGCCGGACAAATTGATTGAATTTGTGAATCAATCCTTTGCTATCATGCGCATCACTGTGAAATTGGATGATATGACGAATAAGCTCTAATAACAAACCCGGATCGTTTCCTTTTTCACCAGGCAGACGGCCGACGACCCATTCAGGTAACATGTAATTGCTGGACGATGTTGCGTATGGATTATCAGATAATACATACATATCGCTATCCTCGGTGGGGTTGGGAAGCCGGTGAAAAGGCACGACATCATGATTGCCCACAATCAAAACGGCTCCAATTTCCTGATTTGATTTCTTAAATGTGGCATTCAAATCCATCAAAGCAAGTTTTATTTTCCATGGATCAATTTCGCTTATTGGTTTTAAACCAATATTCTTTACATGCTCATTGCTATCGGGTACAAAAAGAAAAGGTTTCCACCTTGGATTCATTTCCACCGCGGTTGAAAGTTTTTTCAAATTATTGATGATCACATCCGTGGTTCTTGGTCCATATTTTGATTTCAAGCCAATGAATGAGGTCAGAATGACATACACCTTCTCCTGCGAATGTGGTTCACTCGAATCAATTTCCATCGATTGAATATTTTTATACCTTTTTTCTGATTGGATTTCCGCAGTGCTCTTGCCGACAGGACCGGCTCCTGAATCTAGTTGTGTCCAATCAAACGATATCGAAATGCTTGTGGGAATTTCGTCCGAAAAAACAATAAATTGAGAATTTGGATAGATGGATAAAAATTCATGGTATGAGCCAAATAAACGCCTCGTGGCAGTCCCGCTAGGATCCAATCGCAGGCAAGTGTGTAAAAGAGATACGGCTTCACTCTCCTGATGAGAATTGACCAAAATTAATACCTGAAATAACTTAAACTTGATACATTCCGGCCATCTTTTGGTATAGATTTTTAATATTCTCTCAGCGGTTTTTAGGTCCTTTGTGATTGAAATAAGATTTGCATGCTCCAGGGCAACAAAAATGTTGTCAGGGGATTCTGAAATAGAACGCCTTAATAGAACTTCCGCATGTTGATAATTCTTCTTACTGATTTCTCTTCTGATCGCTCGCACAGTTGTCGCCCATGGAAAAATGGCATTGATCTCTGCCGCTTCACCAGTCAGCATGTATATTGCAGATGCATAGAATTTATTCCTATCTACACTATTTTTGTGCAGAAGGTTTAAACACGCGATATTCTCTGGGTCTTTATTAAAAACACTTTCCAGTATTCGTTTTGCTGAGTTATTTTCTTGTCTATTTAATAAAACCCTTGCTTTCAATATTTCTGCTTGAATATCATTCGGGTATTTTGCCAGCCATTGCGCAACCAGATTTGACGTGAATGAATATTCAGCGGTATGTATCCCCGCGGTTATGGCTTTTTGAAAATCCGAAAAATGTATTCTAATACTCATGGCTGCTTAATATTCATTCTACATACTCAGGTGAAATCCGATCTTTTTGTTTGACTATATCGGCTATTTCCAGATCATAAGGATTAATTGTAAATGCACTATTTATAAATTTATCCGACATTTTCGATTTTCCAATTTTATTAAAATATTTTCCGGCGAATTTTAACAGGTCAAAATCGATTGGATTATGAGCCATACCCTCTTCAAGAATTTTTTGAGCAAATCCATTTTGTCGTTTGGTTTCAAATATTTCCGCACTAAGGATATATGATTCCGGGATATAGGGGTTTTTTATGATCGACCGATTTAGTAACTCTAATGCCTTATCAAGGTCTCCAAAGATGCTCGCGACCTTTGCAGCGGCGAGCAATGTATGTTCGTTTCGGGAGTCCAGTTGTAATGCTTTTTCTGAAAATTCCTGAGCGAGTTGAGGGTTCTTTTTTTCCAACATGAAAGTAACAGATTGGTTCAGAAATTCAGATGTTTTATCCTGTTCTAGACACATTCTTATAAATTGCACTGCATCATCCAGGCCACCGTCTTTTTCGATGGCCCTCATTTTTAGTGAAAGCAAACTGCTTTTGTTAATTTTTCGCTCCATTAACGCGTTATCAAGAATTGCTAAGGCATATTCAGAATCCCCTTTCTCAATATATAACCTCGCCATTAATAAAATTACTTTTTCATCTTGAGGCGTATCTTCCAGGATTGGATTCAGGATTTTTTCTGCATCCGCAAATTCCCTATTTAAGATATATATTTCAGACAATAAGAATCGCGTTTTATAATTCTTTCCATAAACATCTTCTACAATATTAATGATCGTCTTTGCCATCTCATGATTTCCCCACCACATTAACTTTTTTGCGTATTCAATAACCTCGGGGAGTTGACGAACCGATATTTTCTGGTCTTCAGATGAAATTGATTGAACAATTTGCATTGGATCAGAATAATCGAGTTCACAGGAATCTTCTGTATCAACGAACCGGTATTTTTCAGCTTCATTGCGGTGTCTAGCTGCGTTGAGGTTATCACCTAATTTTTCGCTTAGATCTGCCGCGGTAATTTGCCAAACGAATTCTTCTGGCCAATATTCCAAAGCAAGATTGATTGCAGCATAGGCACTGTGATCATCACCCATCGCCTGATAACACAAACACATAGCAAATAAGACTCTCGGATTATTTGGATCTTTTTTCAACAAATCCTGGATTTTTTTTATTGCGTCACGGGGATTTTCTTTAATCAATTCCAAAATATTCAGTAACGGGAGACCGCCTTGAATTGGTTTCCATTCAGTTTGAAATGCGTCCCGATTTTCATTTTTATTAATGATGATGACGCCTTTTTTTCTACTATGACCAATTTTTTCTTTTTTCTGAATGTAAGCGGTGAATTGTATATTGGTCTCTTCATCTATCTCATCTAGTATGTAGATATGGTTTTTGATAGACAGTTCAACATCAATCTCATTTTGGTTCAGGATCCTTGCCAGAGCACCATTATAAATTT
>CAZDIS010000006.1:33986-34426 GCA_964505585.1 uncultured Pelolinea sp.
GTCGAGCTACGCGGCGGATCATGCCGATGCGGCGCAGCGGTTCCGGCAGGTGAACGCCCATGGTCAGGGGGGTGGTTCAGGATCCTTGCCAGAGCACCATTATAAATTTCACTGATGCGGTCACTAAACCCAATAAGCGAGATAATCTGTTTTACTAAGTTATAGGCCTCTGTATATTTATCAATCTCAAGTAAAGCTTCAGCGAGACCTATTTTATATTCGATCTCTTCAATACCAAGATTCTTCGGAGAATAATTTGCGCTTTTACGCAGATATCGGTCGCAAATATCCTGAATGATCGCTCTTGATTCAGAAATCATACCCTGACGCGCTTGCATTCTCGCTTTAAATAATTGAAATTCTGAGTTTTCGTAAAGTGTGCCTTCAGCGTTATAGATGCATCTTGCAGCTTCAACTTCATAATTAAGCATGAGTGATTT
>CAZDIS010000007.1:0-33233 GCA_964505585.1 uncultured Pelolinea sp.
CAAGCCCGATTATACCTTACCCCTTTTTGTTGCGCTATATGCTTCACGGTTTTATTTTGAACATAACCAGTTGATCAAGCGTGATGTTAGAATTGCATTTAAACAATGTCACTTCAGGAGATGAACAATAATGGCTAAATCAGATAAAAAAGTGCGCGTGGCGATCGTGGGCGTGGGGAACTGCGCCTCTGCGCTGGTGCAGGGGGTCGAGTTTTATAAGGACGCCAAAGATGATGACCGCGTTCCCGGATTGATGCATGTCAACCTGGGCGGTTATCATGTCAGGGACATTACATTTGTGGCTGCTTTCGATGTGGTCGAGGGCAAAGTCGGTAAAGACCTGTCCGAAGCGATCTACGCACACCCCAACAATACCTACCGCTTCGCCGATGTGCCCGGGCTGGGCGTGAAAGTCTCGCGCGGAATGACGCATGATGGCATCGGCAAGTACGTCGGCCAGATCGTGAAAAAGGCGGAAGGTCCCACAGATAACGTGGCGCAAATTCTGATGGATACCAAAGCTGATGTTCTGATCAACTTCCTGCCGGTCGGCTCTGAAATGGCAACCAAATGGTATATGGAAAAAGCGCTGCAAGCCGGCGTGGGCGTCGTAAATGCGATCCCTGTCTTCATCGCTTCCTCGGAATATTGGGCGCCGCGATTTGCGGAGAAGAAATTACCCATCATCGGTGATGACGTCAAGAGCCAGGTGGGTGCGACGATCACCCACCGCATGCTGGCTAGTTTATTCACTGACCGCGGTGTGCACCTCGACCATACTTTTCAACTCAATTATGGCGGCAATACCGATTTTTTGAACATGCTTGAGCGCGATCGCCTGGAATCCAAGAAGATCTCCAAAACCGGCGCGGTAACCAGTATGCTGCCGTATACAATGGATGAGAAAGATGTGCATGTCGGCCCGTCGGATTATGTCGCCTGGCTCGAAGACCGCAAGTTCTGCGATATCCGCATGGAGGGCACCACCTTCGGGAACGTGCCTCTCAAAGCGGAATTGCATCTCGAAGTGTGGGATTCGCCCAATTCTGCGGGAGTGGTGATCGACGCGCTGCGTTGTGTCAAATTGGCAATGGACCGCGGGATTGGCGGGCCTTTGCTTTCTCCTTCCTCGTATTTCATGAAGACACCGCCCGAACAATACAAGGATGAGAGCGCGCGTGAAAAGACCGAAGCATTTATCTGTGGGGAAGAGAGTTGATCTAGCATGGCACAGGACGCGTGCATCTTCTGCCAGATCGTAGCCGGTGAAAAACCCGCCCGCATCGTCTACCATGATCAAGAACTCACCGCTTTCTGGGACCATTACCCCGCCACCCCCGTTCACATCCTCATCGTTCCCAATAAACACATCGATTCGATGAACAAGGTCGATCCGTCAGACGCGGACATGCTCGGGCGCATGCTACTCAAGGCGCGCGATATCGCCGAGGAAATGGGTGTGCGCCAGGAGGGCTACCGCCTGCTGATCAACACCGAGCGCGGCGGTGGGCAGTCCGTCTTCCATATCCACCTGCACCTTTTCGCCGGCGACCATCTGCTGGCGGTGCATGGCTAAAGCCGCTATGCATTCGCTCAGAATTCCTTTAAAAAGGTTCTTCGTTCTTGCCTGTTTCCTTTTTCTGCTGGCAGCATGCGTGCGTCCGGACGCCGGGCCCACACCATTCGACCTGCTGTCCGAGCCGACCGCCAAACCAGAGCCGCTGCCGCAGTCCCCGGTCCAGGGTCCGCAGCGCGAATTGATTCCCAATGCTGAGCTGGTCTACGGCCCTACTACGGTCGGGTTCGACGTTGGTGCCGAGATCACTGCATCTGGCGGTTATCTCGCTGGCTACAAAGAAGAAGTCAGCGGCCAGATTCTGAGCGGCGCGCAGATCGTCGACAAGGTCGCGCGCGAATATGGTGTGCATCCGCGTTTGCTGCTCGCTTTTCTCGACTATACCGGCGGCTGGCTGCGCGCCGCGGCACCCGCTGATTATCCGCTTTACGGCGATGAGAACGCGGATATGATCCTCTTCCGCCAGCTTTCCTATCTCGCTAATACCCTTAATTATGGCTATTACGCGCGCCGTGTCGGTGGGCTGCCTTCGGCTTTCACGCTGGATGGGGTCGAGATCACCCTCTCCCGGGAGATCAATGACGCCAGTGCCGCCGTACAGTTTGCGCTGGCGCGGTTCTTTGGCTACTATGACTGGGAACGGGCTGCCGGCCCGCTCGGGCTCGAGGCCGCTTATCGCGCGCTGTTTGGCGATCCCTTCGCGCACGATATCACGCTCATTCCCGAAGGCCTTTCACAGCCAGCCATGCAGCTGCCCTACGCAATGGGCGAAGGCTGGTTCTTCACGTCTGGCCCGCATGCCGGCTGGGGAACCGGCGCGGCCTGGGCCGCGCTCGACTTCGCGCCTGATGAAGAGGGCTGGGGCTGCTACAACGCTGCATCATGGGTGACCGCGGTCGCCGATGGGCCGGTGGTGCGCGTGGGCGATGGTATTCTCGTGCAGGACCTGGATGGCGATGGTGAGGAAGGTACGGGCTGGACGGTGCTTTACATGCACATCCGCGCAGATGGCAAAGCGCGGTTGGGGCAGGGTCTGCAAGCGGGCGATGTCATCGGCCATCCGTCCTGCGCGGGCGGTCCCGCGACGGGCACCCATCTGCATCTGGCGCGGCGCTACAACGGCGAGTGGATTCCAGCGGACCAGGATATCCCCTTTAACCTCTCGGGCTGGGTCTCGCGTGGGGATGGATTAGAATATGACGGTACCCTCATGAAGGGTGCCATTGAAATTGAAGCCGCAGGATTTCCAACCGATGCCAATAAAGTCACGCACTAAGTCTCTCATTTTTTTCATTCTTATCCTGACCATGCTCTCAGCGTGCGCGCGGGCAGAACCAGCGCCGACGATGATCCCGGAGTCCGCGCCGGCCATCGTGCCGCCCACGGTTGTCCCCACCGCAACGGCCGAGCCGCTGCCTGAGGGGTATATCCAATACCTGTCCCAATCCGGTGATACGCTCCCGGCGGTCGCGGCCCATTTCGGTGTTGGCGTGGAGGCGATTCTCGCGGATCAGGATCTACCCCCGGCAGGCATCCTTGATCCCGGCACGCGCCTGCTTGTCCCGGATCAGCTCACGCGCACCACGCGTGGCGAGGTCCTCTTTCCCGATTCCGCGGTCGTCTTCTCCGCTTACGCGATCGATTTTGATATCCAGAATTTCGCCGACCAACAGGGCGGATTTCTGGCGGACTATACCGAACTGATGGTGCGCGGCACGACCCCTGGCTCGGAGGTGATCCACCAATTGGCGCTCGAGCATTCCATTGATCCCAGGATCCTGCTCGCTTTGATGGAAGCGGAAAGCGGCTGGGTGCGCGCCATCCCGTGGGACGATAACGCCATCTGGTACCCGTTCGGCTATATCCGCAAAGACCGCAGCGGCATCTACCAGCAGACCGGCTGGGCCATCCGCAACCTGACCGAAGGTTACTATGGCTGGCGGGCGGGTACGCTTACCGAACTGACCTTTTCGGACGGTGAGACCCTGCGCCTGGCGGGCAATCTCAACGCCGGCACCGTCGCGGTGCTGCATTTCTTCGCGCAGTCGCATACGCGCGCGCAATGGGAAGCGCTGGTCTATGGCGACCAGGGCATCTCCGCGATCTACCAGGAATTATTTAAAGACCCTTCCCGGGCTGATCGTGCGGGGTGGGAGCCGCTTTTCCCGGCTGGCATCACCCAGCCCGGGCTGGAGCTGCCATTCCCGCCGGACCAGGTCTGGAACCTCACCAGCGGGCCGCATTCCGCCTGGGGCCGAAATGGCGCGCGCGCCGCGCTTGATTTTGCCCCGCCGACTGACCGCGCTGGCTGCGGCAATTCTATCCATTGGACCACTGCCGCCGCGCCCGGACGCATTGTGCGTGTCGGCAATGGCGTTGTTGTGCTCGATCTCGATAATGACGGCTACGAACAGACCGGCTGGGTGCTGGTCTATATGCATGTCGCCAACGCCGACCGTGTGGAAAAGGGCGCTTTCCTGGAAACGGATGACCGCATCGGCCATCCCTCCTGCGAGGGCGGTAGCGCATCCGGCGTGCATGTGCACATCGCCCGCAAATACAACGGTGAATGGGTGCTGGCGGATGGCGGCATTCCCTTCGAGATGTCAGGTTACGTCGCGGCTGCCGATCAACCCTTCTGTGATTATGCCTGGTGGGGCTGGTGCCGCGGGACGCTCTCCAATGGGGAGCATACGGTCACGGCGGATCCGTTTGGCAACGCCGGTACGCGCATCTTCCGCCCGGATAGCGATACGGATTTTCTATTGAAACTGACGCCCACGCCGCAATGAAAACTGAAAACCCACGCCGTATTACCGTCGAGTTCCACTGCCACACACTCTTTTCACGTGACAGCAGCAACCGCATCCCTGATCTGATCGCGGCGGCGCGCGCGCGCGGCATCGATAAACTCGCCATCACCGACCACAACACCATTGCCGGCGCGTTGGCCGCAAAGGAGATCGCACCCGATCTGATCATTGTCGGCGAAGAGATCCTCACCCAGCAGGGCGAGCTGCTCGCTTATTTCCTCACTGAAGAGATTCCCGCGCGCCTGAGCGCGGACGAGACCATCGTCCGTCTGCAGGCGCAGGGTGCTTTCATTGCTGTGCCGCATCCCTTTGACCACCATCGCCATGGCTGGCAGCTGCCCGACTTATTGCGCATCCTGCCGCGGGTGGATGCGATCGAGGTCTTCAACGCCCGCTCCCTCCGCCAGGCTGTCAACGATCAAGCCCTTGCCTTTGCGCAAGCAACAGGCACCCCGGCCATCGCCGGCTCTGACGCGCATAGTCTGCTTGAGCTCGGATTCGCGCGCACCCTCCTTCCGCCCTTTACGGATGCGGATGGATTGCGGTGCGTGATTGCGGATAGCGTGATCCATGCCCGCCGGTTGAAAGGGTGGGCGCATATCAAAGCGAATCTGCGCGTGGCAAAGGACCGGATTTTTCTTAGAAAGCGGAAAAACGCTTGAATCCTGGCGGATTTGCGATAAAATTGATAACACCCCTGGGGCGGTGGCGGAATTTGGCAGACGCAGAGGACTTAAAATCCTCCGGCCGTGAGGTCTTGTGGGTTCAAGTCCCACCCGCCCTACTGAAGGGGTTTTTTATTTAACGAAAGAACGTAATTTACTGCGTACAGTCCATACGCCATAAAGAACGGGATCGATGAAGCCAGCACGCTGCGGTAGCGCTGCTGCACTTCCGCGACGAGCAACAGGAGCGTGAAACCGAGGATGAACAGCCCGATCACCAGCGTCCCCTCATCGCTGCGCTTAAATGCGCAATACACGGCGCCGATCGCCGAAAGGATTAGCGAGAATACCAGGTAAGCATCATTGATCGGGTCGCCCAGCAGCCGCAGCCCCTCCGCGTCGTACGCCGGCAGCAGGCCGCCATCCATCTGTGTGTTGGTGGCCCAATTATAGAAATCCTGGTTGGACTGCCACGTGAAAACAAATTTTTCTTTCACGAAACGCAGGATCTCACCAAAATGGACGCCCTGCATGCGTGCCAGCGCTTCGTCCGTCAGCTGCGCGTTGACCGCGCGGTAATCTTCATCGGATGCATGGTACAGCGTGTGCATATAGTAAGCGAGGTCAGAGCTGACCCGGCCGTTGTTGTCCATATTCAACCCGACGCGCAATGTCCACCCGGTGCCCCAGCGGTTGGGCGGGATCCGGGCGTAGTGCCCGACCAGCGCCAAGCCGGCTTCTTTCGTGCCGATAAATGCCATCAGCACGGCCGCGATCAAAAGCAGGTGCAGCAGGCGCTGTTTCCTGCGCGCGTTCTTTACCCCGTCCTTTGTTGCGGGCAGATAGTTTGTCAGCAGGAGCGCGATGGGCATGGCGATCAGCAGGATGCGCGCAACAGGTTTAACCATTTCCATCAGCCCGATCAGCATTCCCAGCACAAGGGCCAGCGCGATCCGCTCCGGCGCTTTCTTCTCAGGTCCGCCAGAGATTTTCAGGAACAGCAGCACCGCGATCGGCAGCAGAAAGATGAAGATGTGTTCACCAGTGGGCATATTTATGTAAAGGATATGCGCGGGGTCAATGATGAACATCAGCGAAGCGGTCATGCCGAACCGGCGGGAATCGGTGGTTTCGCGCCCCAGCAAATACACGCTCACCGCTGTCAAACCGGATAGGAACAGGTTCAGCATCTTATACGCCCGGATGGTGCTGCCCGTCAATCGGAACAGGGCGCTCAGGGTCACGCGGTAGAAACCCCAGTAAGGGAAGCGGGCTGTTTCGACGGAACGCGTTGGGCCGTCGAGGAAGGCAACCCCCGCGTTGACCGCGTCCATATAATCCGAGATCGGTTGCGTATTAAAGAATATCTGCGAGAGCGCGCGGATGAGCACAGCCGCGGCGAACACAAAAATGAGGACATATATTTCCTGCATTTTGGGTGCCGGGGCGCGCAGCACGGCTGCCAGAAGGGTGAAAAACAACGCGTAAGGCAGGATTGAGATCAGTTTGTTCCGGCCGTAATCACTGAAATTGGATATTGCGGCGATCGAGCCAAATAGGAATGGCAGCAGCGCTAGCAGGATAAAGACAGCGCGCGTGAGGTTGCGGGCGATTGGATGATATGGTTTGCTGGTGGTCATTTCTTTTTTTTGCACCTGGCGTCAATCATACCAATAAATTCTCGAGGGCTTTTGCCTTTACCGGGTGGTAAGGCCGGTCAGGACGATGATCACTTCCTCCCCCTGCAGCGCGATGGAAAAACCGCACAGGATATCGCGTCCGGTGGTCTGTTGAAATGGGACGCCGAAGGTAACCCTGTTTTCGGCATCCGCGCTGTCGAACTGGCAGAACAGGAAGGGCGGCTCAAGCCCGCCAAAGATGGCTTCCAGGTTTGGAACCGCTGAGATAAGGATCGGCTCGTCCTCCGGGGCCAGCAATCTTAGGGTGATCGTGGTGCCCTGCGGAAGGTAGATCCGCTCGGGGCAGTCCGCCTGGAACACATAAAGATCATAGAATTCCACCGGCTTCAGCGGGCAGATGGCACCGTTGCTTGCCAGCATGAACCCATCCATCTGAATGGCGGTGCGTGGGCTTCTGGTGGGTATCAGCGTGGGCGGGGGTGTCGCTGTGATGGATGCGCCGGGTGTGGCGCTGTTTTCTGTCGGTGTTGCATCCGCCAAAGTGGGGAAAATGTCTGCCGCGGACCCGGGCGAACAGGCCGTCAGTGGCTGTAATAATAGAACGCTAAGGAAGCATGATCCGCATCGTATTCGCATAAGATCATTAAAGCATAAAAATGTGTCTTATCACTGCTTCAAACGTGCCAAGTTCAATCTTCCCAGGGTGGTCTGGTTTCGTAAGCTATTCTGGCTTTTCGCGCGGTAGGAATCTTTCAAGCGCTTTTGGGCCTCTTAATTCTTTACGCTTGATATACAGATGGCCTTTTTTATCCGGTTTGATGTGCCAGCGGACAAGTGTGATCTCACCCTTGGTGATTTCCATACAGGTGATGTAGCGCGGGTGAACCACGCTGCCATCATTGAAATAGGGCGCTTCGCCCGCGTGTGGAAAACGGGGATCGTGCGTATGGCCGCAGAGGATCGGTTGTTGATGATTGTCCGCCCACTTGATCAGCTTTCTCTCGACTTTCTCGCGGTCATAGATGTTGCGGGATACACTGGTGGGGTCCTGGAAACCCAGCAGTTGCAGCGGCCGCCAGATGGCGCGCAGGAGCACGCGGTTCAGCCAGATGAAGCGGTGGAAGAGCGTGTCCGCTTGATGGCCGTGGAAAGCAAATATGGACAATCCGCTTTCTTTATGGTCAAAGACCAACCCTTCGTGCGCCTTGAAATCATCAAACAAGATCTCCGGTTCTTCCGTAACCGGATTGAACAGGCGGTTGAGTTTGTAGTGGACCAGCTCCGGGTTGCGGTATTCAATATCATGGTTGCCGAAGATGTAGTGCAGCCGCTTCTTCTTGTGGAACTTCTGAAGCAGGCGGTAAACGTGCTCGTGGGCAATGCGGATCGGTTCCAAATACTTGAATTTGAGCAGTTCATCCCCGTCGCCGACCTCAACATAGGTAAATCCTTTTTTATAGTAATGGTTAAGAGCGTAAGAATACAAAGATTCATTCTTCGCGAATTCATCCGCCCAGCTGTTGTTTCCGCGGTGCACGTCGCTGAAAAAAACCAGCTTAGCATTGTTGTCGAAAGTCACTTTTTCGGCGCTGTCGAACACTTTCTGCAATCGTTTATTTAATGTCATATTGAATATCCAGAAAAAAGATACCATGATTTTTCTGTTGTATTTGTTAATGATCTGTAAAAGAAATATTTTTGGGTTGGTTATGGATAATTAATAATGGACAGCCAACCATGTGCTGCTATCTGTTTGTTTTCAGGCAGGATATTCGCGTACAGCTTCCTGTTTCTCGCTTTGCAGCGCGGCAAATAGGATCATTATGGGCAACAGGATATCAAATAGGATGAAGAACAGCGGCCCGCTCGAAAGCATCAAACTATTAAAGAAATATCCAAATACCCAGCTCAGCGGAAACCATACCAGGAATACGATCAAAGCCGGCCGCCATAGACGGGAGAATAACATCGTAATATTTGATGGGGAATTGATGCGTAATCGCTGTCCTGAAGCGTGCAGCGCAAACGACAAACTGGCCAACAGACCGATATACACCGGCACGAATCCGCCCCCAAAGGGCAGCAGCAATATTGAAAATAGTGTAATCATTCGCGCAGCATGCGGTGTGTCGCTCAGCTCTGTCACCCACACCAGCAGGTACAGGCTGATAAGGATTGCGGCAATGCCGGAAGCAGGGTATGAAGGCAGCACGGTCAATGCGGGGAAACAGCCGTGCCACACCAGTTCCGGATCACAGGCCGGACCGATGGCATAGATCAACAAACCGGATGGTTTTAAATCGCTTCTTAGTATCTGGAAAATCCCATGTTCCATGCCCACCAAACTGGCATAGATGCCCAGTGCCGTGCTTGTCTTTTTCAGTGCGTCTACAGGTTTTGCTTTGATCATCATCGTTCACGGTTCCAAATCCAGTAGTGCCGGGAGCACTCCTCGCAGCATCCCAAGCGTAGTCTGGAAAGCGTTTGGCAGCAGCATTTCCAACACCCCTAACACCAATCCCCCCGCGCCAATAATAAAGAAAATGAAACCAAAAATGCGGGCAGGGATGCTGGCCAGTGTGCGCAGTCCGCCTTGGTTTTCCTGCTGCGATCCCAGCATCAGGGTTAATCCATACACAGCTGCCAGTCCACCCCCAAGCAATAGCACAACGCCCGGCCGCGCTTTCAGGTAATCAAGCACTGCCTGTTCAAGTCCTAGCAGTAGAACGATCCCTATGCTGATGATGATGAATCCAACGATCAACAGCACCAGCCCATCCACCATCGCTGCGAAACCGTGGTATGTCTCCTGGTTGTTGTTGTCTTCCCCGACCGAGTAGCTGCTGTGGCGCGTGATGACCGCGTCTGCGCCCCACACCATGACAGTTATACCAATCGGAACCAGTCCGGCATGGATCAGAACAGGTATGTCCAATTCCGAACCGCCGAAGATCATCAGGAATCCCAGTGAGAATCCAAAGATTGGCAGCCATTTAGAATTTGATTTCATATTGTTAATTGTCAAGGATTTATGCCTGCTCTACGATTAATAACAAACTGTTAACAAATGCGAAAAAAGTCGAGTGATTCCCCATATCAGAGTTCCATCATGCGCAATCGTCTATCGATTGCATTTTTCTCTTCTTGATAAGCTGAAAAAACTCTGAATTTTCAGGAAATATTTAACAAATCACTTATACGTTTTTCCTGGGTGTCAGGTATAAATATTAGTATATGTAAATTATTTATCACAGGAGGAAAAATGAAGAAATTAACCACCCGCCAGATCGTGACAATCGTGATCACGCTTTTAACCATTGTCCTCAATGTCCTTGCCAATGCGCTGCCTTTCAACGGACAGGGCACCGGCGAGATCTCTGACCGTTTTGATGTTCTGTTCGTACCGGCGGGATATGTTTTCTCGATCTGGTCCCTGATCTATATCGGGCTGATCGCTTTCACCGTCTTTCAGGCTAAATCGAATCAAGCCAATAACCCATTATTGGACCGCATCGCGCCATTCTATTGGGTTGCCAACATGGCCAATAACGTCTGGCTCTTTTTCTGGCACTGGGAATTATTCCCGCTTACGCTGCTCGCCATGCTCATCATTCTCGTCAGTCTGGTCTACCTCTATCTGCAGTTCCGCAATAACCCTGAACCGCTTTCCCCTGCTGAAAAACGCAATGTGAAATTGCCATTCAGTCTTTATCTCGGTTGGATCTCAGTCGCAACCATTGCCAACGTTTCCCAGGTGCTCTACTTCATCGGCTGGGATGGATTTGGCCTCGCGCCCGAAATTTGGACGGTGATCATGCTGCTCGTCGCGACCATCGTCGGATTGCTCATGCTGCTGCGTGAACGCGATATTGCTTTCGGACTGGTCCTCGTGTGGGCCTTCATCGGCATCGCCCTCAAACAGTCCGCTTACCTGAGCGTGGCGCGTACCGCCTGGCTTGGCAGCGGGTTAATTGTATTAATGACCATATTAACAATCATTCGCATAATAAAACTAAAAAAGGAAAAATAAAATGACCATAAAGATCGTAACCGACTCAACCTGTGACCTGCCGGCGGATGTGATCCGCAAACTGGATATCACCGTCATGCCGCTCTATATTAACATCGGCGATAAGGGCTACCTCGATGGGGTCGATATCACCCGCACGGAGTTTTATACCAACCTGCCTGACTACGAAAAACATCCCACCACAGCCACGCCCAGCATCGATGCTTTCAAACAGGTATGGCAGGACCTGGCTGATAATGGTGCCGACCTCATCCTCTCGATCCACATCTCCGAAAGTCTCAGCGCGACTGTGAATGTGGCGCGCAAAGCGGCTGAAGAATTCGATTCCATACCGGTCACTGTTCACGATTCGCACCAGCTCAGCATGGGTACCGGTTTCCAGGTGGAGATTGCCGCTAAAATGGCAGCCGAAGGTAAATCAATGGCAGAGATTCAGGCAGCGCTGGATGATGTTATGCCGCGCACCTTTGTCACTGCGGGGTTGAATACCCTGGAATTTCTCAAGCGCAGCGGCCGCATGAATGTCTTCCTGGCCAATATCGGCAGTCTCTTGCAGCTTAAACCGATCCTGACCATGGTGCGTGGGATTCCCGGTTCGGAGAAGGTGCGGACCACGAAAAAGGCCTTCCAGAAACTGGTTGATATGCTCAAGAAGAACCTGCCCATCGAACGCTTTGCGCTGGTGCACACCAACGCCGCGGAAAAAGCGGAAGAATTCAAGCAGGTCATCAAGGATTACCTGCCCGTGGGTAAGGTTTTTTCGATGGACATCACCCCTGTCATCGGCGCCCATATCGGTCCCGGTGCGGTCGGTTTCGCGATCATCGCGAAGGAGGAGATTACTTTATGACTAAAGAAGATATTCGCACCATCATCACTGTGCTGGTGACCACGATCATCGGCGCGCTGGTCGCGCTGGCTGGCAGCCAGGGCAGCATCCGTGTTGCCGGTTTGCCGGTTTTCGCCATTGGCGTCGCTCTGGCTTATCTCATCCAGTGGATCGTCTTTATCCCGTCTTATATTAACCGGACCGAAAAGTTTTTCGACCTCACCGGCGGTATTACCTACTCCACAGTCGCTATCCTTGCCACCCTCTTGAGCGGCAAGACCGATCTGCGTTCTCTGCTTATTTTGGCGTTGGTGCTTGCC
Source organism: uncultured Pelolinea sp. (assembly GCA_964505585.1). Classification (GTDB taxonomy): domain Bacteria; phylum Chloroflexota; class Anaerolineae; order Anaerolineales; family Anaerolineaceae; genus Pelolinea. Next base: position 11,874 of record CAZDIS010000007.1, read on the forward strand.
TGGGCTATTCGCCTTTCAACATTCCTCTTCCAGCGGGTGCGCAAAGCCGGTGAAGACCGCCGCTTCCGGGAAATTAAACAGTCCTTCTGGCGCTTTTTGCAGACCTGGACCCTCCAGGGTTTGTGGGTGACCTTCACCATCGCCACGGCGCTGGCGGTGATCACATCGCAGCGCGTGGTTGGATTCGACGCTTTCCTTGTTGTCGGCGTTTTGGTTTGGGCCCTTGGTTTTGCGATCGAAGTAGCAGCGGACACACAGAAAAGCAGGTTCAAGGCCGATTCGGCAAATGAGGGCAAATTCATTCATAGCGGCATCTGGGCCTGGTCACGCCATCCTAATTACTTCGGCGAGATCGTGCTCTGGGTCGGTGTTGCCATCATTGCCTTGCCAGTGTTGCAGGGTTGGCAGTGGGTCACGCTCATCTCCCCGGTTTTTGTGACATTGCTGCTCACCAAAGTCAGCGGCATTCCCATGTTAGAGGAACGCGCTGACGAGAAGTGGGGCGGCCAGTCGGATTATGAGCAATACAAGGCCAGCACGCCGGTATTAATCCCGGCCAGGCCAAAAGGGAAATAGGAGGCGCTGATGTTATTGCAATACATCAAATATTTTATTAACTTCGCCACCGTGCTGACGGGCGTTGTGTCCCTGTTCTGGCCACTGAAAGTGCAGGAGTTCACCGGTCTGACAGCCAATGGCGGGCGCGGTATCACCGAGATCCGTACGATCCTTGGCGCGCTGTTTATCGCGCTGGGAGTTGCCTCTCAAATTTACAATATGCCGCAAACCTACGGCATGCTGGGCATCATGTATCTTGGCATGGCTCTCGTGCGTGCTATTTCGATCGTTGTCGATAAATCAGCGGTGTCTTCCAACATCATCAGCGCGGTGGTCGAGCTGGTGTTTGGGTTGATTCTGGTCATCTAGGAGGAAAAATGAAAATCGCAAAAATAATCGCCCTGCTGGGCGTGGCAGCCATGACGGCTGTCTTGATCTATGGCTTCACCGCTGGTGATTTCGGAATAGATGGCGGTGAGATTATCCGCAACCCCTGGGGCATCGTCTCACTGGTCGATCTCTATACCGGATTCACTCTCTTTTCCGCCTGGATCGTCTACCGCGAGAAGTCTGTCCTCGCCTCCATCGTCTGGGTCGTGCTGATGATGGTGCTGGGTTTTTTCACAGCCAGTCTTTACGCCTTCATCGCGCTGCAGAAAAGCGGCGGCGATTGGAAGCGATTCTGGATGGGAAAGCACGCGCATGGATAAATTCGCCGAGCTGCGCGAAGAACTCAAGCTGGTCTTTGCGGGCCGGGGCGCCGGCATTTTGGATGCGCTTTTCCCGTTTCTGGCGTTTGTGATCAGCAACCAGTTTGCGGCTTTATCAACCGCGCTGGCAATTTCAGTTGCTGTAGCGCTCTTATTGCTTATCTATCGTCTGCTCAAAAATCATTCTGCCGGCTTCGCTCTGGGCGGTCTCGGGACAGCGCTGCTGGCGGCTCTCTTGGCTTACCTCAGCGGCACACAGGGCGGATATTACCTCCCTGGCTTCGTTACCGGCGGTCTCACGGTCATCGCGTGCTTTGCGAGTGTGGCCATCAAACGCCCGATCGCTGCCTATTCCAGCCATCTCACCCGACGCTGGCCGCTGGAATGGTACTGGCACGAGCAGGTCATGCCTGCCTACAAAGAGGTCACTCTGTTCTGGGGTATCGCCTTTGACCTGCGCCTGACGCTGGAGTTGATTCTTTTCACGCAAAATCAGTTGGATGCCCTGGGCACAGTACGCGTGTTAATGGGTTGGCCATTCACCATCCTCGTGCTGGTGGCAAGCTATCTATATGGCCAGAAACGGCTGCAGGCACTTGGCGGCCCTTCGGTGAAGGAATTCAAAGCGGGCACACCGCCGCCCTGGCAGGGGCAAATGCGCGGATTTTAGCGTAAGTCGGGGAAAAAGCGGGTGCAGGCGTGAAGGTGTGAAGTATCGAAATTGTTTGGGGAAACTGGGAAGTCAGCTATTAGAGCAATGATTGCCCGCACCGGGGCAAAATTCTACCACCCTCTGTGATTCTGAGCAAGCTACTTGGCATAAATTGCTGTTTTTTATTTTTTTAGGACACAAGTCAAAATATTGTTCTACTGCTCAAGATCAATATTGATTAGAACAAACGAATTAACTTTTCGGACGCAACTAATATATGGGATTAAACGATATATATCATATCAAGAATAAACCCGCTTAATTACGAAAGGAAAAAAATAATGACAAAGATGAAAACCGCGCTGCACAAAAGATATGGCCCGCCGGAAGAACTGCAGATCGAAGAAGTCGAAAAACCGCAACCTGCCGAAAACGAGCTCCTGATAAGAATCTTTGCGTCCAGCGTCACCACCTCAGACTGCAATGTGCGCAACCTGACCTTCACCCCTAGTGTCTTTCACCTCCCGATGAAAGTCCAGTTCGGTTTTAGCAAACCGAAGAACCCCATCCTCGGAATGGACCTGGCGGGTGTGGTCGATCAGGTTGGCAGTGGTGTCACCCTTTTCAAGCCTGGTGACGCTGTCTTTGGAACCACAGAACCGCTTTTTGGTGCGCATGCCGAATATATCTGCCTGCCTGAAGATGCGGTGCTCGCGTACAAACCGGGAAAGATCACCTTCGAAGAAGCGGCTACCTATCCCGTCATGGCCAACACCGCGCTTCATTTCATGCGCGATCTGGCCCAGGTCAAGCCCGGTGATAAGGTCCTGATCATCGGAGCGTCGGGCGGCGTGGGTACCTTTGCTGTGCAGCTCGCATGTAATTATGGCGCGCAGGTGACCGGGGTGTGCAGCACCGGCAGCGTCACCCTGGTCAAATCATTGGGCGCGGAGCAGGTTGTCGATTACACCCAGCAGGATTTCACCCAATCAGATTTGACGTATGATGTCATCTTTGACGTGCCCGGCAAGAGTTCATTCGCGGCCTGCAAACATATCCTTGCGCAGGATGGTATTTTCTTGGTAACCGTTCCCACGCTCAATGTGATTTTTCAAATGATAGGGAATAAACACATTAAAATGGGTGGCGCGCCTGCCATAAAGAAGAATTTACTCGACCTGACAGCATTGATCGAAGAAGGCGCCCTCAAATCAATCATCGGCCGCACCTATCCCCTCGAACAGATCGCTGATGCCTTTCGCTATGTAGAAGGTGGGCATAAGCAGGGTAACGTCGCTATTCGCATCCATCCGGATAGTGGTCAATCGAATACAAAGGAGAAGAAATTATGGAATATAAACGCATAACTCTTGCGATCATCTGGATTGCGGTGATGCTGACCTATCTGCTGGGCGATGTGCTGCGCATTTTCGCCGGTGACGTTACGCTGGGCGAGATCCAGGGTCAAAAATTCACCCAGGCCATGGCGTTTGGCATCGCTGTCATGATGATCACCCCGATCGTGATGGTCATCCTTTCGCTTTTCCTCCCGAACAGCATTAACAAATGGACCAATATCATAATGGCAGGCGTGTGGTTCTTATTCAACCTTTTCGGTCTCCCCGGCTATGAGGGGCATTACGACAAGTTCCTCCTGGCGGTCAGCATGGTCTTTAACCTGCTCACCATCTGGCAGGCATGGATCTGGGTTTTCTGAAATAGTATTTCATTCGAAACCAGTTGATATTTTATTGATTTCAATTTTCAGGAAATGTACAATGCTGCCCTGCCACCCATCCGGTTGAGAACGCCGCCTGCAAATTCAATCTGCCCGTGTCCGCTGCCAGGTCCAGCACTTCTCCCGCGAAATACAATCCCTTCACTTTCTTCGACATCATCGTGCGCGCGTCTACCTCATCCAGCGCCACCCCGCCCATCGTCACCATCCCGCTCTCCATTGACAGCGGTCCGCTCGCATCCAGCTTGATTCTCTTCATCCATTCCACCAGCTGTTCACGCTGCTCTGCGGTCACCTGGTGGCAGGGGTGGTCGATCGGTATCTCGCATTCCTGCAAACACACTTCGATCATCTTGTGTGGCAGCAGTTCCTTCAGCATTGTGCGTACATACTGCTTTCCGCCTGCGTCCAGTTCCCGCACCAGGCGCTGGTTAATCTGCCTGCGGTCCAGCGCCGGCTTGATGTCGATCTCCACCCGAACCATTTTGCCTTCGCGCAGCGCATCCACCATCTCCCCGCTGTGTGTCAACACGATCGGCCCTGAGATGCTGAAATGCGTGAACAGCAGCTCTCCGAATGCGTCGAACGCGCGTTTGTCATCGAAAAAGACTTGCATACGCGCGTTGCGCAGCGGCAGCCCTGCATGCGCCGCGTCAGACCGCCATCCGTTTTCATCGGCACCAATGCTGGCCGCTGCGGTACGATTGTATGCCTCGTTGCCTCGGCCATCCGGTACCCGTCTCCGCTCAATCCGGTGCCTGTATATGTCGCCCCGCCGCTGGCCGCTGGAATGGTACTGGCACGAGCAGGTCATGCCTGCCTACAAAGAGGTCACTCTGTTCTGGGGTATCGCCTTTGACCTGCGCCTGACGCTGGAGTTGATTCTTTTCACGCAAAATCAGTTGGATGCCCTGGGCACAGTACGCGTGTTAATGGGTTGGCCATTCACCATCCTCGTGCTGGTGGCAAGCTATCTATATGGCCAGAAACGGCTGCAGGCACTTGGCGGCCCTTCGGTGAAGGAATTCAAAGCGGGCACACCGCCGCCCTGGAAGGGGCAGATGCGCGGATTTTAGTGCAAGTTGGGGAGAAAGCGGGTGCAGGCATGGGGGTGTCATGTCTCAATTCTGTTGGGGGAAACTTCGAAGTCAGCGAATCGTATAATGGCTGCCCGCACCGGGGCTCAATTCTATCGCATTTTTTCAAATGGCGCAAGCACGAATAGGAAAACCAAAAAATAACAGTGTTTCTCTGAAGATCGATTCTCCGGCCCTTGATTTATTCAAGTCCTCATCTTTTGGAACCCGCTTTTCCCGGCGGCAATAACCTCGGTGGCTAATCCGATGAATAATCCATGTTCAATGATCCCGGGTCTCTGTGAGAGCTGCATGGCTAGCTCATCAGGGTTTTGTATTGGTCCAAAGTGGCAGTCAATGATCAGGTTATTTTGATCGGTATAAAATAATGTGTTTTCCGGGTTCTTCCGTAAAGACCACACCGCGCTAAGTGATTCCACGAATTTGGCTTGCGACGTCCATCCAAACGGAAGGACTTCTATTGGGAGAGGAAAATGCGTACCTAATACTGGTGAAAACTTTGTTTCATCCACGATGATGACTTCCATCATACTTGCCTGCGCAACTATTTTTTCTCTCAATAAGGCGCCTCCGCCTCCTTTTATCATGTTCAGATCGGGATCCACTTCATCCGCTCCATCAATCGTCACATCGATCTTGGGGTGATCCTTTAAATTAGTCAGTGGAATTCCAAGGCTTTTTGCTAATTGCTCCGACTGTAGTGAGCAGGGAATTCCAACGATGTTTTTTATATGCTTTCTTCGAAGCTTTTCCCCGATCATTTGTATCGCAAAACTTGCGGTTGTTCCAGAACCCAAACCAACAACCATGCCATCAGTTAATAGATCAACCGCAATTTCAGCCGCCTGCCGTTTGTATTCCCTGATCTCGTTTCGTTCCTTTGAATTATTTTCCATTGGTTTAATGGTTAACATCCGCATCGTGGCTGGCAACATGGCGGACGACCCCGGGAAGCGAAGCGGAATCGTCGACAATGTGGGAGGATGGCAATAAGCCAGAAGCATGGAGAAGTTCGCGCGTGAATGGTGTACTGACAGCTACAACCCACATTTTTGCATTGAGCGCGGCTTCTACGCCTGCAGGCGAGTCTTCTATTACCAGACAATCTTTCGGTAATACATCTAATTGATTCGCGACAAGAAGGTATATCTCAGGATCTGGTTTGCCATTCCGAACATCGTCACGGCTAGCAACGAAATCAAACTCTTGTGAAAGTTCCAAAATATCCAGGATTCGCGTCACCTGTGAACAATACGACATCGTCGCCAGTCCCAGCTTACATCCATTTTCCCGAGATGCATGTAGTAGATCCATGGTGTGATCCCATTTATTTTCCCGAATGATGTTGGGGTCGGAGAGCATCTCTTCATAAATCCCCAGGCGAATCTGCACATAAGCTTGCCAGGGATTGGTTACACCATACTCATCCATCTTTTTGGACGCCGCGTTAGTAAGATTGAATTGATCCATTAAAGCGCTCGCCACCTCCTGGCGCGGTAAACCGACAACGTCTTTAAATGCATCGATTACATCTCTTTCACTGATTTCAAAAGGACATAATTGCATCGCAGCCCGAGCGTAAGAAATAGCTTTCAGCGCTTCGGTTTTAACGAGCGTCCCATCAAGATCAAAAATAATTGCTTTCAACATTTCTTAAAAACTTCTCCTTTTTCATTATCATTGCGTGATTGGTCGCTCGTGTAATTGAACTTGATCCTTATCGATCGATCAAATGGTGCTCTAGATCTTGGTACGCAAAAACATATTATTGCTCTAAAACAGTCCGTATTTTTGTCTCCGAGGATAATGTACGGTGGACCGGGCATTTTTCTGATATGGCTTTCAGGCGGTTTATTTGATCCTCGTCCAGATCACCAGAAAACCGGATCTTTGTGTCAATAATATCTACAGTTGCGCCCGCATCACTTATACAATCTTCGCAATCACTGGCATGTGTTTTATGGTGTTCCATTGTGAGTTCAACCCCGGTCAAAGGCCAATTCTTGCGTTTAGCGTACATTTGTACTGTGATGATCTTACAGGAAGCCAAAGCGCTTAATAGGAGGTCGTATGGGTTAGGCCCGCTATCATCGCCGCCTGCGCTCACGGGTTCATCCGCGATGATCACATGATTGGATGCTTTGATTTCAACTTGATATTGATTGAGGCTTTTCGCGATTACGCTCATTTTTTCTCCTTTATAAAATTGCTAGTTGAGGGGGGCTTTGTCTGCCTATCTTCCAGATCCAACCCCTCGCAGTAAATGTCACCCTGTTTAATTATTCTAATGCTTTTAGTGTATGGATGAGGTCTTGAACTGCCGGACGGTCAGTGGGGTCATGGCTGCGGTACGCCAGCTGGATGATGCCTGCGGAATCGATAATGAAATCACCGCCCATCTGCGCGGTATCGCCATCTCCAGACACCCACTTTCTTCCGGCCAGCAATAAGCGGATATAGGCCCAAATTGTTTTCAGTCCCCATGCTCTCCGCAAAGATCGCTCGAGTTGATATGCTTGATACACTTTTAGATCACGGTCAATAAGCATGTCGAATGTCCCGCACACATCATGCATCCAGTCATTCAGAGCTGGCAGGGTGCCAAAGGATATGATCATAACCCGCGTATTTAGTTTCTCGAATTCTTCCTGGTGCTCGCACAACTGTGCGGCATGTTCGCGGCAGGGCAGTCAACCAAGATGCCGCAGAAATACCAGCAGGACCTTCTGGTCCTGCTCCAGGATATTATCCAGTTCAATAGTTTCTTGGTCGTAAGAAATCAGGCTGAATTGAGGGGCCGGATCCCCCATCTTTATTGTTTTTTTCATTTCTCCGCATTTCATCTTCTATTATTATTCTGACGACATTAGTATTGGGTTCCTTACCAAAATTGAACATATTTGTTGTGTTCCACAGTGTGAGACAATGTATGGAGACCCATCGTTCATATACAATTAATAGAGTGGGCAGTACACCCTTAGAAAAATGCGTGAGACCATGGATAAAAATGTGCCGGATATATGGAGGTGAGGAAAATTGGATAACAAGAACCTGATTGAAAGTTATAACTATGATACGTTTGTGCCGGAAAACTTCGAGCAATGGCTAAATTTTGACCACAGCCCGGCATTGGGAGTCAAATCTCCTGATTTTCCACTATGGCACCTGGATGGCACCCAGACACGCCTGATCGAGATCCTCTCTCGATCTTTATTTACTGTGGTCGAATTTGGCAGTTTCACCTGACCCTACTGCGGGCTGGCGGCGCCAGCCATGAATGCGATTGCTGAAAAATTCGCGTCTCGCGATATTTCCTCAATATTTATCTATACCCATGAGGCCCACCCCGCACAGCATTTTCCTCCATTGCGAAGCATGGCGCAGAAATTCGATCATGCCACAGCTTTACGGGATCGCTTAGGTGTAAAAAGAACCATCTATCTGGACGCCTTGGATGGCCCCTGCCACCGCGCCTTTGGCTCAATGCCGAATATGACCTGGATCTTCAATAAAAGCGCTGTGCCTATCTATAAATCGGATTGGTCAGATGCGGGCAGCGTGGAAAACGCATTGGATTATCTGTTGGATGTAGTTGGGAGGCGCAGGGCGGGTAAGCGGCTGGTACCGTTCTCGGTCCAGCGTGTGGATTATCGCGAAAAAGATATCGATGCGTTCTATCAGCGTTTAGCGGAGAATGGCCCGCGGGCCGTTGAAGAATTTCAAAATGCATTCGGTAACGATTAAGAAAAGAAACGCGATTTCTGGGTTGACTGGATGAATATTAAAAATCAGCCCAGAAAGTCCCGTTGATTTAACTGCTCAATTCTTCTGAAACCTGTCCTGAAATAATTTATATTTCTATTTTATCCGTAAGAATGTGTGGGGTATCGTCATCTAAAAGATAGAGGAAAAATGGAGAATAAAATGAGTGAGTTACAAACTTTCCGGCAGGAAAAAGATGCGATTTTCCTGCACGATGCGCACAGCCCGTTAACAGCCAAACAGAAAAAGGATTTTTCAGGATTGGATTATTTTGATAAAAACCCTGATTTGGTTTTTTCTGTCGAAGTGGAAGAGTTTGAACAGAAGGAAGTCGTAAATATTCTAACTTCTACAGGGGAAACCCAATCTTATCAGCGCGTTGGCAAAATTACATTTGCTGTGGATGGAAAAAGGACACAATTGACTTTGTTTGCCAGCAACGATGGATTCTTCCTGCCTTTCAGCGATGCGCTATCTGGAAAGGAAACGTATGGTGCGGGCAGGTACCTGGAACCGGTTGAGCTCGAAAATGGAAAATTGCTGATCGATTTCAATTACGCTTATAACCCATATTGTGCCTATAACGATCGATGGTCTTGCCCCATGACACCTGCGGAAAATCGCCTTGAAGTGCCAATTCGCGCCGGAGAAAGGGTTTTTACATCCCACTAATACTGAGGTTGAAAAAATGATTGATAAATTATTACGACTTCCCAAAGAAAAAGTTCTTGAACCATTTGCCAGAGGGCCTCTTAAAGATGTCAGCCCCAACATTCTAACGATCTCTGCCTGTGCAGTCAGCATAGCAGCGGGATCTGCCGCATGGCAGGGCGCAAATCGCATCGCGCTGGGACTTTGGCTGCTGAATAGGCTGCTGGACGGATTGGACGGCACCGTTGCAAGGGTAAACCATAAGCAAAGTGATTTTGGTGGATATCTTGATATTGTTCTGGATATGGTGGCGTATGTGGCCATTCCGCTTGGGTTGGCTTTTTCATTAGACCAAAAATCCGTCTTCATCGCGTTAACCATTCTATTCGCCAGTTTCTATATCAACAGCGCGGCCTGGATGATGCTGTCCGCCATCCTCGAAAGAGCAAAACAGGGGGCAAAACAAAATGGTGAACTGACTTCAGTTTCCATGCCAACTGCGGTTGTCGAAGGCGCGGAGGCGATTGTTTTTTATTCGCTCTTTTTGATCTTCCCGCAATATTTAGAAATATGGTTCTATATTCTTTCAGTTTTTGTCATCCTTTCAGCAGGCAAACAGGTGCTTTGGGCCTGGAAAAATATCGGAAGTAGAAAAAAGGTGGATGCATGAACGCACAACCCTCACAAGAATTACCACACAAGACAAATCATAAAAACGCAATCCGTCTTGCAGCGTTCATTTTCTGGTTGTTGGTTTTAGCTGGCTATCAGTTCTACGCGCTGAGAAACGATCTGACACCCCTCCAGGTGATGCAATCTTTGCTTCAATTCATGACCGATAGTGTGTGGGGGCCGTTGGTATACATCCTGCTTTACGCTATCAGGCCAGTCGTTTTATTCCCATCATCAGTTCTCACGCTGGCAGGGGGATTTTTATTTGGGCCGCTTATGGGCGTCATCTATACCATGATTGCCAGCAATATTTCTGCGACAGTTGCTTTTCTGATCGGTAGGTATTTTGGAGCAGGTGTGATTCAGGAGGACGCGTCATCAAATCTGGTCCAAAAATATGCCCATCGTATGCGGGAATCCAGTTTCGAAACCGTGATCGTCATGCGTTTTATTTTCCTGCCGTATGATCTGGTCAATTATTTGGCTGGTTTTCTGGGAATACGTTGGGTGCCATTCATCCTCGCGACTGTGCTGGGTTCTATTCCGGGAACGATCTCATTTGTCTTAGCTGGCGCTTCCATTGAATTATTTGATGGCGGAATTCCCCGCTTGAATCCAACCACGTTGGTTATCTCAATTCTGATATTTGTTGGAAGTTTATTGCTCTCAAGGGCATTTAAGAAAAAAGAAAGGCGTTCTAAATGAAAAAATCACATTATGAAAATGTTGTTATCGGCGCGGGCTCCGGTGGCCTGACTGTCGCCATTGGCCTTGCGGGCCTCGGGAAAGAAGTAGCGCTCATCGAGGCAAACCATGTCGGCGGGGATTGCACAAATGTGGGGTGTGTTCCTTCAAAAACGCTGATCCACCTGGCAAAGGATTTCAATCCGGGGGATGATCCCGGGCAGGTTTTGAAAAAAGTAACAAAAATGCGCAATGCATTCCAGGATGAAGAGGCGAATGAGGTAAGCAATTTTGAAAATCTTGAATTGGTGATGGGCACAGCAATCTTCACCGGACCGAAAGAGCTGTCAATCACGTTTCCCGATGGATCGATTAAAACGGTTAGCGCTGATAGGGTGATTATTGCGACTGGCGCGCGCCCGCGATTAATTGATCTTCCCGGTTTGCCTGAAGATCGGTTATTAACCAATGAATCACTGTTTGATTTGAATGCTCTCCCAAAACATCTGGCAATCATTGGCGCCGGTATCATTGCAGTTGAATTGGCTTTTGCTCTCAGAAAGCTCGGCGCGCGGATTACCATGATCGCGCTCGATAATAGGCCTTTGCCGACCTATAACCAGGAGGTTTCCGCTGCTATTCAACCTGAAATTGTGCGGCACGGGATACAAACACATTATCGCGCGACCGGAGAATCCTATGATGATAGAACGCGGACCTTGATCGTCCGCACCGGGGATAAAACCTTCCCGGTAGACAATGTGGATAAGGTCTTGCTCGCGGTTGGGCGTATCCGCAATATTGATTCGCTCGGATTGGAGAAAGCCGGCGTTGAATACGATCGTGGCGGGATTAAGGTCGATAGCTTTGGAAGGACAAGTGCCAGTGGGGTGTATGCCGTTGGCGATGTCACGCCGACTTCTGTGTTTACGCATTCAGCGAATGCGCAGGGTAGGCGGCTGGTGCAGAAGATTATCTTCCCCTATCTCCCTCTCAACAAACAGGAACCGATCTTTCCGACCGCTACTTTCAGCGATCCTGAAATCGCGACAACCGGTTTGGGCGCGCAGCGCATCTCGCGCAAATTTCATCCGCGGCTGGTCAGGTCCATGCGCGTGGATTTTAAAGATACTGATCGGGGATACACGGATGAAATAACGAATGGGTTCATTGAAGTAAACGCGTTAAAACTGACAGGCAGGATTCTAAACGCGACCATCCTAGCACCTCATGCCTCAGAAATGATCTCGTTTTTCACACTGGCTATTTCCCAGAAGATTTCGCTTTATACGCTGTACCGGCTGGTCTATCCATACCCCACTTTTTCCAGCGCTATTCAAAAAATTTCAGATAATTTTATGCGTACAACATTGTCAAATTTTTTCCGAGAACTGGTAGTTTTTATCCGCTTTCGGTTTTTCGCCTCTTTAGGTAAGAAAAAAAGCAATTAGATGTTCTAAATGATTAAATAATTAAAATAAAGGAGTAAATGATGAAAAAATTTGTAGTTTTATTGCTTCTCGCGTTCTTCCTGGCAGCATGTGGTGCAACTGTTGAGCCAGCCGCGGGTGCCCAATTTGATATCGATGATTGGGAGAGTGTCCTTTCGGCTGCGAATGGACAAACGGTCAATTGGTATATCTGGGGAGGATCGGAATCGATTAATGATTTTGTGGATAGTTTTTATGGAACCGCCCTCAAAGAGCGTTTTAATATCACCCTTAACCGGGTGCCGGTTGCGGATACCGTTGATGCGGTCAATCAGGTATTGAGTGAAAAACAGGCTGGAAAAGATCCGGGTGCAGTGGATCTGATCTGGATCAATGGGGAAAATTTCTTTACCCTCAAACAAGCCGACCTTCTTTATAAGGATTGGGCGGAAAAATTACCAAACAGCCGTTTGGTAAACTGGGACAATCCAGCCATCAATCGCGACTTTGGCATTCCCGTTGAATCTCAGGAAAGCCCCTGGTCATCAGCCCAATTCCAGCTCATCTATGATGCGGCCCGTATGGATGAAGACGATCTTCCACGCTCTTATGCTGAATTAAAGGAATGGGTCGTCGAAAATCCAGGCAGATTCACGTATATTGCTCCGGGCCCAGGCGGGTTTCAGGGAACGCGTTTCCTCAAAGGCGCGTTATATGAACTGAGCGGAAATGTTGATATGTGGGGCTCTTTTGACCAGGCGATGTGGGACCAATGGTCAAGCGAGCTCTGGCAATATCTGAATGACATGGAAAGCTATCTCTGGCGCGAAGGGCAAACCTATCCAAAAGATGAAAATGAGCTGCATGGCTTATTCGCGAACAACGAAGTTGATTTCAGTATCACGCAGGCGATTGTTGGCGCGGGTGCCTTGATCGAGCAGGGACTTGTTCCTGATACCGCGAAGGCATTCGTTTTCAATGATTACATGATCGGTGATTTTAATTACGTAGCCATACCAGCGAATGCCCCAAATAAGGCGGCTGCGCTTGTTCTTGCGGATCTGATCCTTGAACCGGAATTTCAGGCAGCCCAAATCCTTCCTGAAAATGGTTTTGGGTTGGGGTTTGGGATTGACGTAAACCGTGTAACTGATCAAGAAGCCCTGGACTTGCTTCAGGATGCGACAGAACAACTGGGGGATGCCGCGACGCCGCCAGCAGACCTGGCAAGATCACTGGTTGGTGATTCTGCGCCAGAGTATCAAGGATTGATCGAAGAAGGATGGCGTCAGTTTGTCCTGATGAATTAGAATCATAGGATGCGGAATACGGATAAAAATAAGAACATCATATTAAGCTTGGCCCCGGCAATACTGGTCATCGGTGTATTGTTTGGGGCCAGCATTTTATATGGCTTAGCTCAGAGTTTGGGGTTGTTTCTCGTCAATGAGCGGGATGTCATTTCATTTGATGCGTACCTGAACGTGTTATCAGGGAAAGGGGCCAGCGGGCGGGAATTCTGGATTTCGATGGCTTTTTCACTATGGATTGCGGTGTCATCCACACTGGTATCGGCAATTTTCGCCACCCCACTGGCCATCTGGCTCAACAAACAAAAAGGCTTTTGGCGCAAAGTGGACATCTTATTCCTGAATTGGAATCTCTCTTTTCCTCACCTCGTTTGGGCGATCGGGATGTTGATGTTTTTTTCCCAGAGCGGCCTCATCGCTCGTTTTGCCGCTTCTTTTGGATGGATAGAGAGCCCATCTCAATTCCCCATCCTTGTCAAAGACCGCCTCGGAATTGGGATCATTATTGACTACATAACAAAAGAAATCCCATTCCTTACCCTGACAATTTTGGCTGTCCTGCGCTCTCAGACGGAGAATTATGAAATCGTTGCGCAGAATCTTGGTGCTACCCGTTGGCAGAGGTTATGGTTCATCACCATTCCACAGGTGCTTCCGGCGCTGGCTTCAGGATCACTGCTGGTCTTCGCGTTTGTCTTCGGCGCGTATGAGGTGCCGGCGATATTGGGGGTGCGCTACCCGCGCATGCTTCCGGTATTAGCGCTGGATCTTTTTACCAATCCGGATCTTAATAGCCGCGCGGAAGGAATGGTGATCAGTTTCATCATTGCCCTTGTCGTGTTGGTCGTCGCTGTGGTCAACCTCAAAATTGAGCGAAAATGGAAACAGGACAAATGAAACGATTCACCACTGTTTTAATGCGCCTCCTCTTCTATGCGGTCTTGATCGCGCCGATTATTCTGTTTATTCTCTTCGCGTTTTCTGAAAGATGGTTTTTCCCTGAATTGTTGCCAAAAATCTGGACGTTTTCCCAGTTTCTCGATCTTATATCTGACCCCCAGATTTACGCGAGTTGGGGCGCGAGTCTTTTTATCGCGGGAATAGTAAGTTTTCTTTCCATTGTCATCAGCTTGCCGGCTGCGCGTGTGATCGGGTTGCGTTCGTTCAAAGGCAGGGATCTTGCCTGGATCATTTTCTTCATTCCGACCGTTGTTCCACCACTTGCGGTGGGCATGGGATTAAACATTCTTTTCTTGCGGATCGGTCTTTCAGGTTCTGTGTTTGGCGTCATCCTTTCCCATCTTGTTCCAACCCTTCCTTATTCGATCTTTACGCTGTCTGGTGTTTTTGCGCGATATGATGAAAACTACGAGCTTCAAGCGCGTGTTCTGGGTTCAAGTAAGTTATCAACATTTTTCAAGGTGACGATCAGGCTGATTTATCCGGGATTGATTGTGGCTACTTTGTTTGCGTTTCTGATCTCATGGAGTCAATACTTGCTCACGCTTTTGATTGGCGGCGGAAGGATTCTCACGCTGCCTATGCTGCTGTTTTCTGCTGTATCTGGGGGGAATCCAACATCCATTGCCCTCCTTTCTTTGGTTTTCATCCTGCCGCCCATTTTGATTATTTCTGGAACCTCCCGATATCTGGTAGCGCATGGCAAAACGGTCAAGGAGCAGCTTTAATGACAAATATTGAGATTTCAAACATGAGTAAAAAATTTCCAGGAGAAGAAGAACCGATTCTTGATCATTTTGATCTATCGGTAAGATCGGGTGAAATAGTTTCGTTGCTGGGGCCCTCAGGGATTGGAAAATCAACATTATTGAAGATCATCAGCGGCATTGAGGTGCCAGATGCTGGCGATATCCAATTTGACGGGCAAAGCATTTTGTCAACTCAGCCCAGCCAGCGCGGCGCTATTCTGATGTTTCAAAAAGCATACCTGTTTCCATTTCTTTCCGTACAGGATAATATTGGTTTTGGTTTAAAGGTCCAGGGCGCCGATCCCACTTTCATCAAGAAAGAAGTGGATCGCATGCTGAATCTAATTGGTTTGCCGGATTTTGGAAAACGAAAGCCCGCGCAATTATCCGGGGGTGAACAGCAGAGGGTCGCCTTGGCCAGGGCGCTGGTTTTAAAGCCCAGGGTGATGTTGCTCGATGAGCCTTTGAGCAGTCTCGATACCCAGGTGCGGTTGAGCTTGCAGGTGATCATCCGCCGTATTCAGCGAGAGTTGAATATTACCGCGATCATGGTAACCCATGATCTAAACGAAGCCATGGCGATGTCTGATAGGATGGCCCTTTTATTAAAGGGCAAAGTGGCGGCGATTGGCGATCCGATGCGGTTGTATCAGCGGCCGCCGACGAAAAAGGCAGCAAAATTTGTGGGGATATCCACATTTTTCGATGGACGCTTGCGGGATGGCAAACTCGAAACAGATTATGGTAGTTTCTCGATTCAGTCAGACAAAAATGATCGTGCCATTGCCACTGTTGCTATTCGGTCCGAAAACATCCAGGTGCTCGAGGAAGAAAGGCCAAACACAATCCCCGGCATGGTTGTCGATTGTATGTATCGGGGTGAGTACATTGAATACCAGGTGGAAGTCAAGACTGGCACCCTTGTTCGTGCGCGTGTTCCAATGCCAGTAAACATGATCCCTCATAAAGAAAACGTGTTCGCCTTTTTCCCCGCGGAACATCTTTTCTTGATTGATAGCGATAGATAAGGTGATTTTTTCGCATTCGATCTGTTACTAACAAATTTTTTCCACGATCATTGTGACTGAAGTTATCAGCCGGAATAACAATTGGGCATTGCCAGGGATTTACAGCGCGATTAACGGGCGCTCCTAAGGAAACGCGCGCTGACTTTTTTGACTATCTCCGAGAACGTAGGGTAGATGAATATCAGGTCCGCCAGGTCATCGATCGCTAATTCTTGTTTTATTGCCAGCGTGAAGAATTGGATCCACTCGCCAGCATGGCTGCCGATCGCGTCCGCTCCCAGTATTTTGTTGCCGGAACCGATCATGATCTTAAGGAATCCATCGGTTTTGCTTTCAGTTTTAAAACGGTCAACAGAATCCGCGCCTACACGGAAAACTTGGCAATCGGGATCCTTCTGGCGTGCCTGCGATTCACTTAAGCCGACATGGCCAATTTCGGGATCCATGAATATCGCCCAGGGTACGATCGATAGATCGTTTATCCTGCGATTATTGCCGGTAATATTATCAATACAAATTTCTGCCTGATACGAAGCGATGTGGGTGAATTTTGCGCGCGATGCCACATCACCGCAAGCATAAATATTCGGCGCGCTTGTTTGCAGGAATTCGTTGGTGTTAATCCCATATTTTGTGAATGTAACCCCCGCTTTTTCCAAACCCAGGCCGTCAATATTCGGAATGCGTCCCATCGCGACGAAGATCTGGTTAGCAACGATTTCTTCAGGCACGCCTTTTTTCTCGACCTGAAGAACAACCCTGCCTTTTTCGGCCTGAACGCAGTTATTGACTTTAGTCTCTGTCAGTAATTTGATGCCGTCTCGCTGTAGAAATTCACTTGCCAGCACACCAATTTCTTCATCAACTGCCTGCAGGATCCGGCTTTTTTGTTCTATGATGGATACTTCCGCTCCCAGCCTCGCCAGGGATTGCCCGATTTCTGCTGAGATCACGCCGCCGCCTAGAAAGATGATTGATTCAGGGAGTTCGCGTAACGCCCAAAAGTTCTGATTGTCCAAATAATGGATCAGATCCCCACCAGCATGTGGTGCCATTCTGGGTGACGAACCGCTTGCGACCACCACAAACTCGGCGGATATTTGATCGTTTCCAATTTGGATCTCATTTGCGTTGATGAATTGTGCGCCGGAAGTATCAATGTAAACATCGATCCCTTGTTCTTTAAAGTAAGCCGGTTGTTCACCCGCATATATCTTTTGAACTACCTGGTCTACATGCTCCATAACCGCTGAAAAAGATGGTTTATCTGGCAGATTGAACGCTGGCAGCCCAAAGGACTGAGCGTTTTTCATTTGATTAAAGTGCCGCGCGCTGCTGATAAAGGTTTTGCTGGGTACACACCCGGAATGCGTACATTCACCGCCGATTTTATTTTTTTCCAGCAGTGCGACTTTTAACCCTTTCCGGTTTGCGGTTAGGGCCGCGACCAATCCGCCCGAACCAGCCCCAATTACTGCTAAATCATATTTTTTCATCGTCTCTCCATTTATAAGTGAAATGAGTTAATAAGTATGATGTCTATTTGAGAGCATCAAATGTATGCATTACAAAAGGATCTAAAAAATGCGCCGCCGCAACATCGGCTGCTTCACGGATTTTCGGATGGGTTGCGGGTAAACCATCGTAAAGGAAGCCATCCTGAAATGTGCCCACAGTTCTTGTAAGGACTTCGCTGCCAAAATGAACCGCGCTTTCTCTCAGCCCTTCGCTGCCGAAAACGCGCGGAAAATCACTACTGAGCGTTGCGCGGTATGACCTTAAAAACTCCTCCAAAATGATGCCTGCGTTCTGCTTCGCGTTGTCGGATCGTGCGGCATGTTTGTGCATCCACAGGTGCGCTGCAAAATGGCCGACATCTTGGGATGGGCGCCCAAAATGGCATAGCTCCCAATCAATGATGCGCACATCTTTTCCAAGCACAAATATGGATGGAAGCCACAGATCTCCCATGATCAACGAAGTCCCTGTCTCCTGCAGGCGGTTCCCGTAGTCCCGGGCGATTTTTCCGATCACTTCTGCTTGCTTTAGGTTGGCTTCTTCCGCGAATGTCCGCGCACCTTTGTAAAGAACCTCCAGTCTGGTGTTCTGGATCTTGTGGTTGTTGAATTCGCGGGCAATTATTTCATCGCCAAATGTTTCTAAGTGTAATTTTCCGATAAACTGCCCCAGTTTCTTCCCGATCTCTTTAGCTTCTGTTGCATGGTATTTGTTCTCAATCCAATTCTTTAGATCTGCGCATTGGCAAACATCTTCCATCACCAGCAGGTGGTTTTCCCGGTCTAAAAGAAAAAGATCTGGCGGTCTTGCGGCGTCGGACCGCAGCTTGCGGAGTTGCCCTTCTTCACTGAATGCTGCCATTGCTTTCGCTTCAAAATAGATTCGCTCAGGATCAAGTTTTAATTGCGGAGAAGACGCCACGAACGGCGGCGCCCATTTTACGATCAGCGATGGCGGTTCTGACCCCTTTTTTCCATCTATTCGCCAAACGTAGTTCAATAACCCGCCGGATAATTGGCTTGCATCCCCACAAAAATCAAACCCATCCAAGTGCTCTGCGATTTCACGGAATAATGCCTTTTGTTGGTTTTGGCTGTTAGCGGAGTGCAGTGATTTGCCCGCCCGCAATCTTTGGACCTTCGCGGCGGGAATGATTGGTGAACGGTTTTCTTGTTTCGGATTATTCATTAATATCTTCGTGTGATTTTATTAAAAAACAACAGGATACCCTGTCGGATTTCTATAAATTGTCTGGTCTTATCCTCCCGCTTCATCCTGCGCAGACAGGATCCTCAGCAGGGCGTTATATTCTTCATGGCAATCAGGGCACATCTCCAGGTGATGATGAACCAGAGGAAGAACGGATGATACATCTTCCCCCGCGATTGCTTTTTCGGTGTATTCATCTAAAAGATCGTGAACTTCATCACAGGACAATTCCTGATCTCTGGTATTAGAAATCATTTTGACCATTTTTTTGGTTAGATCTTTTTCGTTTTTCATCTCTTTCATCACTTGGACGACGTATTCATGCGAATTATTACTTCTATTTTAAACTTGAAAGAATCTCATCAGTGAAATAACCCTGCGCTTCCATTTGTTTTTTTAGTTTCAATCGAGCGTCATGTAATAGTTTATATAAGGCGTTGCGGTTTGTATCCATTCTCCGGGCTACTTCCTCCATCGGGAGTTCATGCAGGGCAACCGCAACCAGTGCCGTTCGCTGTTTTTCTGTGAGTGCGTCTTTCATTGCCTGGCCAACCATCCTCATCATTTCATCTTGTTCAATGGCAGCTTCCGTGTCTACCATTTTGTCGGGAAGATTGCGTGGCCGATCGGACGCATCATTGCCCGCCAGCATTTCATCCAGCGAATAGTCTTTCCACCGCGCTCGCCGTAGTTCGGTAAGGGCAATCCGCACACCGATGGTGTGCACCCATGTCGTGAATTGGCTGCGCCCCTGAAACGTATCCATTTTTTTCAATACCCGCATGACCGTCTCCTGGGCGACTTCTTCTGCTAACGCGTTAAATCTTGGGTCGCTTTGTGAAAGATATGGAGAAAGTGCGTAAGGAAGGCCGGCAAGTACAATTGATCGCAGGTCTTCAATTGCGCTGTTCTTCTCGTCTGGGGACCGAAGCGCAGCCAGCCATTCGGCGTTTGTACGTTTTCTTTTCATTATATTTTGTAAAGTATACTACGCGGGACCAAATGGTCCTTCCGCGTGGCTGAACATTAAGGCAGAGGATACGCGTCCCGCCCCGCCACCCACCCGGTCGAGAACGCCGCCTGCAGGTTATATCCGCCCGTGTCCGCTGCCAGGTCCAGCACTTCTCCCGCGAAATATAACCCCTTCACCTTTTTCGACATCATCGTGCGCGCGTCAATTTCATCCAGCGCCACCCCGCCCATCGTTACCATCCCGCTCTCCATCGATAGCGGCCCGATCACATGCAGTTCAATGCCTTTCATCCATTCCACCAGCCGTTTGCGTTCCTCGGCCGTCATCTGGTGGCATGGTCGGTCAATCGCGATCTGGCATTCATCTAAACATACCGCGATCATCTTGTGCGGCAGCAGTTGCTTCAGCATCGTGCGCGCATACTGCTTCCCGCCCGCATTCAGCTCGCGTACCAGGCGTTGGTTCAGTTGCCCGCGGTCCAATGCGGGTTTAATGTCGATCTCAACAGTGACTGTTTTTCCATCACGCAGCGCGTCGACCATCTCCCCGCTATGTGTCAGTACGATCGGCCCCGAGATGCCAAAGTGCGTGAACAGTAGCTCGCCGAAGGCGTCGATCGCCCGCTCTCCGTCAAAGAATACCTGCATACGCGCGTTGCGCAGCGGCAGCCCCTGCATGCGTTGCGTCAGGTCGCCGGCTGTCTTCATCGGTACCAATGCCGGACGCAACGGCACGATCGTGTGTCCGACGGCTTCCGCCATTCGGTACCCGTCGCCGGTGGAGCCGGTACCGGTGTATGTCGCCCCACCGGTGCACAGGATGATCGTGTGGGTGGTGATGGTAGTTTCCGGTTTAATTTTTACTCCGCTTACGTGCCCCTTTTCAATCAGTATCTGCTCGGCATGCTGCCCGGTTTGCAGCGTGACACCTGCCGCGTGTGCCCACTCCCATAATTTTTCTGTAACCAGGACGGCATCGCCGTTGGCGGGGAAGATACGCCCGCCGCGCTCGACTTCCGTCTCCACCCCCAGCTTGCCAAAGAAAACCAGCAGATCGTCGCGGAAGAATTGGTGGAATGCCTGCCGCAAAAAGCGCCCGTTGCGCCCGAAACGGTCAATAAAAGCGGGAATCTCCAGGGTGTTCGTTAGGTTGCAGCGTTTTTGTCCGGTGATCGAAAGTTTTTTCCCTACCGCGTCTGTTTTTTCCAGCAGCAGCACGCGCGCGCCGTTCAGCGCCGCCTGTCCGGCTGCCATCATCCCGGCTGGCCCCGCGCCGATCACGATCACGTCAAAATCAGTGTTGTTTTCCATGATTTGATAACTATAATCGAAATTGTCTCGGTCCGGTCAATCCTTAAATACGCCCTCTGGTATAATCCCTCTCATGTTCCCCGTCATCGCATTAGATATTGAAACCACCGGGCTTGACCCCAAAAAAGATGCGATCATAGAGATCGGCGCGGCGAAATACGACGGGAATACCATCACCGAGCAGTGGCAATCGCTTATCAATCCAGCGCGCTCTATTCCAGATACGATCACGCAATTAACCGGCATCACCAACCAGGATGTGGCTGGTGCGCCGCCTATCTCAGCGGTCATTCAGGAATTATCCGATTTTGTCGGCGATCTGCCGGTCATCGGCCATAACATTTCTTTT
>CAZDIS010000008.1:0-33095 GCA_964505585.1 uncultured Pelolinea sp.
AGCACAAGATGACTTTTTCGTCAAGAATTTACACCACTATATGAGACTTTACCCATCTGCAAGCCACACGAATGGAACTTTTATTATTCGGACAACCTCAGACGAATTAATTGTAATTTTTTCTTTGGAATCTATATAAGCGATGAAAGGGGTGATGTAATATCCTGTAACAGTTTTACGGGGCGCTAGAGCCCCCAAAACAGCCTCTACAGCAATTTGAATACCGATTTCCTCTCGCATTTCCCTAATTGCGGTATCCAAAAAGGTATTATCAGAAAATTCACACCCCCCGCCCGGGAAAGATATTTGGTTTTGATGATCTCTGACAGTATTGGTGCGTTTTGTAAACAACACACATAATTCATTTTCTGCTTCAATTAAAGGGATAATAACGGCTGCGCATTTATATCCAGGTGGTGATTCGGAGGGACGAGATAATTGATCGGATAAAGGTTTTATTTGTGATCGGATGAAGTCTAAAGAATATTTTTCATTCACAATGGTTTTTTACTGGAACTCTACTATGCGCAATTATTAATATAGGAAGAGTAATGTTTTTATTCTGGTTGGTCAATTGAGCGTGCAAATATTAGATAACCAGTGTGGGCAACCATTCGATCTGTCGGACGGAACTTTGTTTCTTCGGCCTGGTAGTGACGCAGCAAGATCTCAGTTACTTCGACATTCACAAAAGATTGGCGCCTTAAGGCCGTGAGAAGTTTAACGATTTGATTGGTTGTCGGCAGGATTGTCCCAAAGAATCCACCAGGCATCAGCGCCTCCTTCACCTGGGTAAGGTAATCGTAGGGATTTGGCAGATCTAAAAATAAAGAATTTACATTTTCCTGATCGAAGCCATCTTCAATATTTTTGCTGATGAATGTGACCCTATCTTCCAAACCGGTTCGACGCAAATTCTTTTTCGCGAGATTTTGCATCTCTTTACGAGATTCGTAGCTGTAAAGATGACCATTGTCGCCAATGATCGTTGCAATGACCTGCGTTAAACTCCC
This sequence comes from uncultured Pelolinea sp., assembly GCA_964505585.1. Lineage (GTDB taxonomy): Bacteria > Chloroflexota > Anaerolineae > Anaerolineales > Anaerolineaceae > Pelolinea. The sequence continues at coordinate 1,014 of CAZDIS010000008.1, forward strand.
AGATCCTGTTCCTGCTTCAATAATGGTAGCCCCATTTATAATATTCATCTTCAAGATTAGATAGCCAATATCTTTGGCGTACATGATCTGCGTATTTCTCTTTGTGGAATGGATCAGCTCATCAATCCCTGGTTGGAGAATAAAAAACGGGTTGCCCTTGTGGCTTTCCACCCTGCTGCCCCACGGCTTTCCGATGAGATCGTTATGGTAAATGACACCGCGATGCGTTTGCAATTCACCATCTACCAATAATGGAATTAAATGATAGTTCTTGCGTTGACCCATTAGCAAAACCAGGTCTCCCTCAGAAGCAATGTTATTTAAAGCAAACCAGTTCATATGAATTAAACTTCCTTTCTGTTTTTATTTTCGCCGGCGACCCAGTGGCCGAATAGGCCGAAAAGAATAGATATGATTACTCCGACTCCAATATTGATTACCCCTAAACGAAATATGACCATACCGATCCGATTAGCAATTGAATGGCCTGTCCAGAAGCCGATCCAGGAAAAAATAATCGCGAAGAAAATTCGCAATAATTTCCCGCCTAATACGAGATGGATAACTGCGCCAATCAGCCCCGCAATGAGGCTTCCAAATATGAAATGAGGAATTGAAATATTCATAGTTTTATCCGATGATCTTTCCACCACCGATAACAGAATCTCTATTATAAAAAACCGCGTATTGACCTGGTGTGATGCCCAGTTGTGGTTTAGATAATTCAACTATATATTTTTCATCGCCCTTATCTCTAATTGTTGATTTTACGCGTTTCGATTGGTATCTGATTTTTACATCTGCGGTTTGCGGCATTTTCATTTTCCCACAGATCCAGTTGGGATCAGCTATTTGGAAAGATTTTCTTTCTAATTCCTCTTTATAGCCGACGATCAATGTATTTGACAATGGATCTTTTTTGATCACATAAAGTGCTCTTGGGGCTGAAACTTTAATCCCTTTACGCTGGCCAATAGTGTAGAAAACAAGGCCTTCATGTGTTCCTACCACATCGCCAGCAGTATTTACGATCTTGCCTTTCTTGACTTCGCCGATTTCATCGCGCAGGAATCGTTTGTAATTCTCGGGTTTAACAAAACAAAGATCCTGGCTTTCATCATCTTCGTTGATTGGCAACCCCAAATTATCCCCAACAGCATACGTTTCCCGTTTTGTAAAATTCCCGAGCGGAAAAATAGATCGCGATAGGATTTCTTGATTTAAGAAACTTAACATATACGTTTGATCTTTTTTTAGATCTTCAGCAGTTTTTAATAAATAGCATTTTCGGCCAGTGTCGAATTCTACACGCACGTAATGCCCAGTTGCAACTTTTTCAATTCCAAGTTGGTTTGCATATTCGATCAATAACTTGAATTTGACTTTTGGATTGCAACGGACACATGGATTTGGGGTCAATCCTAATTTTTGGCTTGAAATAAAATCTTCAACAATATGCTGCTTAAACGCATTCTGAAATGATACTCTCTTGATCTCGATTTTGAGGATTTTTTGCAGCTCGTCTAATTTACGACTTGAAAGCGTTTCGCCGCCGCCTTCCCAATGCCAAAAATTGAAATGAAGACCGTGAACTATATACCCATCTTTCTGTAGAAGGTAAACTGCCACAGCACTATCAACCCCTCCGCTCAATGCCACGATGATCTTTTTTTTATTTACTGATCGCATCTTTTGGTTGTTATAATAATCGATAATTAATGATCTTGGAGGAAAAATGACAGTGCAGATAAGATTTGGAACCGATGGTTGGAGAAGCGCGATCGCAGATACCTATACCTTTGAGGCCCTTCGCCGATGCAGCCAGGGGTTTGCTTCTTACCTAAAGACACTTCAATCAGGTAACAAAAAAGTTGTTATTGGATACGACAAGCGATTTTTATCTGAAAAATTTGCAGCTACAGCCGCTGAAGTTCTGGCTGGCAATGGTTTTCTCGTGTATTTGACTGACGAAGCGATGCCGACACCGGTAATTTCATTTGCTGTTGTTGATAAAGGCGCGATCGGTGCGATCAATATCACTGCCTCGCATAATCCTCCGACAGATAATGGATTTAAAGTCCGTAATGAACAGGGGGGCGCAATCGCACCTGACGGACTAAAAAAGATTGAATCATTAATACCAGATAGTGAAAAAGATATCCGCTCTTTGCCGCTCACCGACGCTCTCAAGGACGGGAAAATTGAATATTTTGACCCCGCTCCTTCTTATATTAAGCACCTTAAAGACTTGATAGATTTAGATCCGATAAAAGACGCCGGATTGAAAATTCTTATTGATCCTATGTGGGGAAACGGCTCAGGTTGGTTTACGCGACTTCTCTCAGGAGGGAAAACAACGGTTGAAGAAATTCACAATGAACGTAACCCGCTCTTCCCAGATATGGTCAGGCCTGAACCAATTCCACCAAATGTTGATGTCGGATTGCTTGAAACCGTCAAGCGAGGGAGTGATGTGTTGATCATCAATGATGGAGACGCAGACCGTATAGGTTTAGGCGATGAAAACGGAAATTTCGTAAATCAGTTGCGGGTTTTTGGACTTCTTGGATATTATCTATTAGAAGTGCGTGGTTTGCGAGGACCGTTAGTTAAAACCTTATCAACAACAACCATGCTGAACAAACTGGGCAAGATATATGATGTGCCAGTGTACGAGACGGGTGTTGGATTTAAATACGTAGCGCCGAAAATGTTAGAAACCGACGCGATCATTGGGGGCGAAGAATCTGGCGGCTTCGCTTTTAAAGGGAATGTACCGGAGCGTGATGGAATTCTCGCCGGGTTATATATTCTTGACCTGATTGTCAAATTAAAGAAAAAACCAACGGAATTGGTTGAGTTATTATTCAGCGTTGTTGGCCCGCACTACTATGACCGTATTGACAAACGCTTTACTGGCGATAAACAGAAAAAAATTGACAGGATCCTCAACCACATTCCAGATGAAGTGGCAGGGTTAAAGGTCGTCGAATTTACGGATACAGACGGCTTTAAGTTTTCTTTTGAAGACGGTGGATGGCTACTTATCCGGTTTTCTGGCACCGAACCTTTAATCCGTGTGTATACTGAAACGACTCACAAGGATAAGGTACAGGATATTCTTGACAAAGGGCTTGAAATTGCGGGCTTGGGCAGGTAAGTTTGTTTGATACGCATTGCCATTTCAACCTTGAGGAATTTGAGGACGATATAGATGCGGTGATTGCTGCCTCGCGTGAAAGTGGTGTCCAAAAATTTTTGGTTCCAGGCATTGATACCAAAACAAGCAAACGATCATTAGAGCTCCGATCAAAACATACGGGGATTGTTTACAGTGCGGTGGGAATTCACCCAAATTACAGCCTCTCAGAAAAATATGTGGTCATTGAGAGACTTCTCTCCGAGAATGTGCAAAATGTAACAGCAATTGGCGAAATAGGGCTGGATTTTTTTCGCACATACGCGCCGCGAGAAATTCAGAAAGAAATGCTGCGAAAAATGCTCTCTTTGGCTGCGAAGCATCAACTGCCAATCTGTCTTCATAATCGAAAGGCTGATGCTGAACTTGTTCAGATTCTTTCTAAATGGTATCCATCCCAAAATTTTAATACTTATCCGACGGGGGTTTTCCACGCGTTTGACGGTTCTGAGGAAATTGCTGAATGGGGTCTCACACATGGATTTTATTTTGGCATTGGCGGATTGATTACATATAAGAAGTCCGATAAGTTTCAAAACACTCTTCGGAAAATAAATCCTGATTCTATAATATTGGAAACAGACTCGCCTTTTTTGGCGCCGACTCCGTACCGCGGAAAACGCAATGTTCCCAGCAATCTACAATGGATTTTGGAGGAATTGAGCCACGTTTTAGATATCGATATAGATACTCTAAAGGAAGTCACAACGCGAAACGCAAATAAATTATTCGGGTTAAATAAGAAAATGCCACCAGGGGCATTGTAAAAAGTTATGCGCTGGGGGGGAGTTGAACCCCCACGCCTTGCGGCACATGGCCCTCAACCATGCCTGTCTGCCAATTCCAGCACCAGCGCACAGACTAAAGAATTATAATCATCAACGGCATACTGTCAAGGACATAAACTAAATTACGAAAGGTTAGCATATGACAATCATTCTAGATGCAATGGGAAGCGATGCGTATCCAAAGCCGGAAATTCTTGGCGCGATTGAAGCACGGAAAACACTCGGTGAGGAAATCATACTGGTGGGAGATGAAAAATTAATTAGAGAAAAAATGCAGCAGTTAAACCTTTCGCCAGACACCCTAACCATAGTTGACGCACCAGAAGTAGTGGAAATGTGGGAAAAACCTGTTGAGGCAGCCAGAAAAAAACCGAATAATTCCATGGCGGTTGGCATCCGATTGGTAAAGAACGGCACGGGGACAAGTTTTGTAACGGCCGGGAATACCGGTGGAGCCATGTTTAATGGTTTACGCGAGCTAGGTAGAATCAAAGGCGTGCAGCGGCCGCCTCTTTCAGTTATTTTTCCAACGAGGAAAGGTAAGTGTATTGTGCTGGACATCGGTGCGAATGCGGATTGTAGGCCCGATTTTCTTCTTCAATTCGGAATTATGGGTTCTATTTACGCCAAAATTCTTAATCAGATTGAAGTGCCGCGGGTTGGATTATTGTCCAACGGAGAGGAACCAGGTAAAGGAAATAAACTCGTACAGGATACCTATAAACTGATGGAAAAAAGTTCCATAAACTTCATCGGCAATGTTGAACCCAAGGAATTATTTGCTGGTGAAGTCGACGTTGTTGTCACTGATGGGTTCACAGGCAATGTTTTAGTAAAAGGCAGCGAAGCTATTTCGAAATTTCTGGTGGATGTTTTGAAGGAATCCCTGATGCAATCCTTCAGGACAAAAATTGGTGCGCTATTGGCCAAACCGGCGTTCGATCAATTGAAAGCTATCATTGACCCGAGCGAAGTTGGCGCTGCGCCCTTGCTGGGTTTGGATGGATTGATCCTTGTTGGTCATGGGAGATCAGACGCGCGCGCAATTTGCAGTTCCCTCCTGCTTGCAAAAAATGCAACACAGTCACAGCTTATAGAAAAAATGCGAGAAGGCATTGCCAAAGCGTTCTAACAATAATAGAAAGAAATTACATCATGAAAATATCTGTAAACGAAAAATTCATTGCCCGCAATAAGAAAATTGCCCAATATACGCTTTATCTATCATTAGCTTTGCTTGTTTTGGGTTTTATCTGGAGTATCAGAAACACAGACCCGGAAAAAGCATTTATTGGCTGGGCAATCCTTGTACCTTCTTACTTCCTTGTACAGCTGAGTATTTATATGGCAAATAAATGGGGAAGATCACCTCGCCCAGATGAGATTGTTATCCAGTCATTAAAAGGGCTGAATGACGAATACACGCTTTATAATTTCACAACTGCGGTTCCACATATGTTGGTCGGCCCGCAAGGAGTCTGGATCATCAACCCATATCATCACAAAGGGGAGATCTCTTTTGACGCTGAAAAATCTCGTTACCGTCAAAAAGGCGGCGCGGGTTTCATCGGAAGATATTTTGGCCAGGAGGGTTTGCCGAAAATATCTCGGGAAGTAATAAATCTAAAGAATGATCAGATTGATTATTTTTCTAAACTTGGAATTGATCATCAAAATGAAATAGAAGTCGTCAATTTATTTTTCTCAGAAGAAGTGAATTTATTAGGGGATAATTTCCCTGATATTTGTGTCAAAGCAGAAAAACTGAAAAATATCATTCGGAGACAGGCTAAACAAAATTTTCTTTCATCAACCGAGATTCTGAAAATAAAAGAGAAATTACCGGAAGCTGAATAGTTGATAATAACTTTGCCTGATCATGCGCAGTAATTTTTCAATTTTTTTATCTCTTCGGTGGTCAATTCACGATAAAAACCAGGTTTTAGATTTCCCATTTGGATTGGGCCAATTCTGGTCCGGATAATTCTTTTTACCGTCAACCCTAAAGACTTACCCGTTTCTCGGATTTGGCGCTTTTTGCCTTCTCTCATAATGATCTGTAACCAAAATCCCTCTTTATCGGTGGATGATATCCGCACCTTAGCTGGCAGAGTGCAATACCCGCTATCTAGCAATACGCCGTTTTTCCAAAACTCAATTTGCCCTTTAGATGGTTTTTCCTTTAGTAGGACTTGATATTCTTTTTGATGCTCATAGCGAGGGTGTGTCAGTTTATTTGCCAATTCACCATCATCAGTCAGTAGGATAAGTCCTTCGCTGCGGTAATCTAATCGGCCAACGATGAACAAATATCGACCAACGTCAACAAAATCTGTCACAATCTTTCGGTTGCGGCTTCTCTTAATATCTGAAAGGACATTTTGGGGTTTATTCAGGATAATGTATGTTTTCTCTGTATGAGAAAGTGATGCAAGATTTCCACTTATCGTAATTTCATCAGAAGAAATATCCGCTTTATCACCAAGTTTTGCGCGTTTACCATTGACTGATACAACGCCGCTCGCGATCAGTTTTTCGCAATCCCGGCGGGACCCGTAACCGCATGCCGATAAAACTTTTTGTAGTCTTTCTTCAGCCAATTTATTCTTTTAATATTTTTGCATTATTTTCCGGCTTTAGTTCTGGTAAATCTAAAGCTGGCAAATCTCCTAACGAATTCAGTCCGAAGTGGCTTAAAAAATCACTGGATGTACCATACAGGATTGCGCGGCCTAGACCCTCTGACCGACCCAATTCTTCGATCAAACCTTTGCTTAGTAAATTCCTTACAACGCCGTCGCTATTGACGCCGCGGACCTCTTCAATGATCGGACGGGTGACTGGTTGTTTAAAAGCGATGATAGCTAATGTTTCCAGGGATGCGCGGCTGAGGGTTGTGGTGGTCTCTACACCTAAGAACTGCTCAATTAATTCTGATAATTCTGGTGCAGTGGTTATTTGGACTTTATTTCCCTTTCGCTGCAGACGTAGTCCACTATTTTGCTTATAGTGTGTCTCAAGCAATTCAATCTCTTCTTTTGTGGTTCCCTGTGTCTCCTCTAAAACTGTGGAAAGTTGATGGATTGAAATGGGTGTTGAAGAAACAAACAGCAGCGCTTCAATAAGCGCGCTCAAAGAAAATCTATTTTTTGTTGTGGATAAATCCGTCATGCTATAATCGTTTCTATTAATTGTTTTTGATTATACTCTATCGGCTTTTTAATAAAAAATGCGAATATTAATCACTGGTGCAGCGGGATTTCTTGGATCACATCTTTGTGATCGACTTATTTCCAATGGGCATGATGTCGTAGGCATGGATAATTTTATTACTGGAAATATGCAAAATTTGGCTCATCTATCCGGAAATCCGAAATTTCATTTTATCCGGCATGATGTCGCGAATTTTATTTTTGTCCCGGGCAAATTAGACGCTGTGCTGCATTTTGCTTCACCTGCAAGCCCAAACCCGAACTCACCATACGGTTTCCCCAATTTACCGATCCAAACTATGAAAGCTGGCGCTCTTGGTACCCATAATACATTGGGTGTTGCGCGAGTGCATAATTCGCGCTATATCCTTGCCTCCACCAGCGAGATCTATGGAGATCCGCTTGAACATCCACAAACCGAAGCTTATTGGGGACATGTTAATCCGATTGGTGAGCGCTCAGTCTATGATGAGGCGAAACGTTTTGCGGAAGCTTTAACCATGGCTTATCACCGATATCATAAAATCAACACGGGCATTGTACGTATTTTTAATACCTACGGTCCCAGGATGCGCCTTGATGATGGGCGCGTTATTCCTAATTTTATTCAGCAAGCGTTGAATAAAGAACCATTGACAATTTATGGCAGTGGTGACCAAACCAGAAGCTTTTGTTATGTAGACGATCTCGTTGATGGTATCGTAAAACTAATCTTTTCAGACACCCACCTCCCAGTTAATATCGGTAATCCAAATGAAATAACGATCAGGGAATTAGCAGTGCTTATCAATCAGAAACTCGATAATTTAGAGAATATCTCCTATCTGGATGGAAATGTGGCGGGTGTTGACCCGGTGCGCAGAAAACCCGATATTTCACGCGCTAAAATTTTGCTTTCTTGGTCTGCAGAGATTTCTCTCGCGGATGGACTGGAGCGCACAATTCCATATTTCCGTGCTCGACTTGCGGACTGACATACATGAAGAATATGATTCCGAAATAATAAATCTATCCGTGCTTATCTACAGGTAAAAATATATGAATAACTTTACGCATCGTGAATTAATAGAAGGGCTTCTCGCAGGAAATGAACTGCCCCGTTTGCCAGTTGCTTTTTGGCGCCATTTTCCAGTTGACGATCAAAATCCAGAACGCCTGGCAGACGCTTCCACACATTTTCAATCAACTTATGATCTGGACCTGATCAAAGTTTCACCATCCTCATCATTTTGCATCCGGGATTGGGGGATTGAAGACGTTTGGTCGGGAAATACAGAAGGCACACGTGATTATTTAAATAGTTTACCTATATCGGAAGCAGTTAATATTCATGTGCAAGATCCAAAAAACGGCAGTTTAGGAAAACAATTAAAAGCACTTGAAATTATCTCAAGGCGACATTTAAAAGATACGCCGATTATTCAAACTATTTTCAGCCCATTATCGCAACTAAAGAATCTATTAGGGAAACAGAACCTTCTTGCCGCGATTCGCCATGACGCTTCTAAAGTTGAAACTATCCTTGATGTGCTTACCCGGACAACAGAAGCATTTATGGAGTCTTGTCTTTCAATCAATATCGATGGTTTCTTTTTCGCAGTACAGCATGCATCCTCTGTTGTAATGTCCAAAGAAGAATTCCAAAATTTTGGCAAAAAATATGACGAAAAATTATTTACACAGCTCACCAAAGCAAAGGTGAATATTCTCCATGTTCATGGATGCGATTTATATTTCAAAACCATTTTAGATTATCCATGCGAGATCATTAATTGGCACGATCGAGAATGTTCTCCATCATTAAGCCAAGCAAAGGACCAAACAGAAAAAATATTGTGCGGCGGACTTAGCCGCATTAACACAATGGTGCGTGGAAAAACTGAGAACATAGAACAAGAGATTTCAAACGCTTATGCTCAAATGAGCAGCCGAAGCTTTCTATTGGGCACCGGTTGTGTACTTCCTATCATTACTCCGCATGGAAATATTTCTTTTGCCGCAAGGTATGCACGCAATTTGTAATGGGAAAAAGAACAGCCCCACGAATTATTAGCGGTGAATTAAGAGGGATTCGCTTAAAATCGGTTCCTGGTTCTATGACAAGGCCAATTACAGATCGCGTAAAGGAAAATTTATTTAATATTCTCAGTTTTAAAATTGAAGGCAGCAGTTTCCTGGACTTATTTGCTGGCACCGGATCGGTTGGGGTTGAGGCATATAGCCGCGGTGCGGAATTTGTTCAATTCATTGAGAAAAATCAGAAGCCGTTCAATGTCTTAAAACAGAACCTCATTCTTATTCCTGATAAAAACAATTATGCATTAATGAAAGCGGATGCCCTTCACTACCTCGATGGCTCTCCCGAAAGAAGCTTTGATTTCATTTTTATTGCACCTCCACAATATAAGAATATATGGAGTTTAGCATTGAGAAAGATTGATCGGTACCCGCCCATTCTCAATCATAACGGCATGATCATTGTACAAATCGATCCGATTGAATACGAAGAGCTTGAATTAAAAAGCTTTATTGAGACAGATAAACGTAAATACGGGTCAACACTCCTGATTTTTTTGATGCATAACCTTACTTAACTATACGCAATTCACCCTCATCGTTATACAAGTATTTGATGATTTTCGGGGGTGCGCCCTGTAAATGGTTTTCAGTCAATTCAATTAAATACGGTACATCTTTAACAACATTCTTTTCTTTTTCGATCGCACTCTTATCTTTCCATAATAATTCTCCCTCTTCCGATGCAATGATGTTCCCGCTTTCGTATTCAGCCGAGAATACAAACATTAGAATCCCCGGGACAGACCCTATATCAATAAAAACTATTACAGCCAGGGCTAAGTTTTTTACGATTAGACCTGTTTCTTCTTTGATTTCCCTTAATGCAGATTCATATGGCTCTTCTGCTTTTTCTATATGCCCCCCAATACCATTTAATTTTTCAAAGCCGAAGGAATTCTTTTTCCGTTTATGGATCAATAAATAGCGGTTTTCTCGCCGTATAAACACTAGTGTTCGCGGAATAAGCTGATATCGCGTATGTAATATCTCTTTGTTATATTTCATTCTACTCATTGATTAAATAAAAAGAGAATAACATATTTTCGTTAACCTCTTGGTACCATTTTTGAAATCAGCGCAGGAAAATTGGATGGCCGATGAATTCTTTAACCTTTGGAAAGTAATTTTCCTTGTCATAATAGGCATCAACATCCGCGTAGCGTTTTCCTGCAATAACAGTCTCTAATGGTACGGTTGTGTAGTTACCATCCTGGATCGCTGTCAACATGCCGGATTCACCCTTATTGATCATATTAAGGGCCATACTACCGAATGCTGTTCCGACCATTCTGTCAAGGGAATCCGCGGGACCAGACCGAATTACATATCCAAGTCTCTGGTACATGGTGTTTATTCCTGTGATTTTCTTGATCTTGGATGAAATAATTTCACCGATCCCACCAAGTTTTTTGTGACCAAAAGCGTCGGCTTTTCCTGACTCGATAATCTCCCCACCTATTTCAACCGCGCCTTCAGACACGGTCATGATCGCATAATTGGAGGGATTCTTTCTTTTATCTTCGACGAGAAAATTTGCTAACTTTTCCATATCAAACGGAACTTCAGAGATGACCGCGCGATCGACATGCGCTAACAACGCGGTGATAAGGCTGGTTTCGCCTGAATTTCGGCCAAATAATTCCACAATACCAATCCGTTCATGAGATCCAACACTTGTTCGCATATCTGTGATTAAATTCACCGACCGTGTTACTGCCGTCGAAAAGCCAATACAGTAATCGGTGCCAAATACGTCATTATCCATCGTCTTAGGAATGCCAACGACAGGGAATCCCTCGTTATGAAGGCGCGCCGAGAAAGATAATGTATCATCTCCGCCGATCGTGATCAAAGAATCAATCTCTAATTTTGAAAGTACTTCCAGTACATGATCGGTATAATCCATTGTTCCGTTATCATCAATCATTTTTCCTTTTGATGAATTTTCTAAAAAATCAGGGATGGCAGCTTTTGCAACACGCTGTGGATTGGTGCGTGAAGTGTGTAAAAAAGTACCGCCGGTGCGATCAATTGTGCGGACTGTTTCATAATCCAGCTGCCCGACATAATAATCATGTGTTGAGGGCTCATCAAAATCGTAATGCAGCAACCCGCGCCAACCACGTCGAATGCCATAAACGACGTTCCCATCCTCAAGCGCATTGAGCACGACTGCTTTAATAGCCAAGTTTAAACCAGGAACATCTCCCCCGCCTGTTAATATACCTATTGCTTTTGACACATTATCCTCCAATAATAAGAAATTTTATAAAATCGTGAAAAGTATAGCATATGGACTTTTTTCTATCCATTCATCATCAAATTGTCAAAATCGTACGGTTGGACAGCCCATCTTCGAAGCCAATACAAATTTAGACTAAAAATAATGGATGAAATCAACATGAAATATATATATAGCTGATCTTTCTGAATTTCTGGAAAGGCAAAATAGACCACACTAATAACAATGGTTATCAGTGCTAATGGAATTAGCAAAAAGAGCGCTTTATTTCCGGTGATTTTTTTTCGCCATATTGAAAAAATAAGCGTTTGTGGGATCAATAAATACAATGCCGAGACATCGGTCTCCTGAATGATCAAAAAATAATTGATGATTGAACTGAGCCCGATAACCCATAACCACGCCTCAGGCGAGTTAAATAGGTTGCGCCACACTTCAAAAACGTACCAAATAATCAAAAGAAGTGAAAGGATGGTGAATAATTGAAATGACGGAAAATCATATTTCATTGAAAGTGCATCAGGAAAGGTCAGAAAAGGCATGCGTTGTGGAGTTAAGAAAAGGTTTTTAAGCCAGCCAATGATCCAATTTCTATCAAAAATCATGATCAACAATGATAATAATGAAAAAGTGATTATGGACCAGAAAACAGGAACAGTATTTTTTAATTTAAGTAATCCAAATACTAAAATGAATATGATGAGAGGAATGTTGATTACATCAAAGGCCAGCATTCCCAAAAGGATGCCGGAAGTAATCATCTTTTTCTTTTCTAGGTAAAAAATTACGCCAATAAGAAAGAAAAAGTTGAATGTCTGTAAGCCGCCTGATAAATATGAACGCAAAAAGAACATACTAAATAGTGATAGCAGGAAAAACCCCAATGATTCCAGGAGTTGAAAACCATTATTCAGTAATTGAAAAAGGAGAAATAAAGCGATCACCAGGAAGAACGCCGAAAATGTTAGAAAAAATGAAATTCCCCATATCGGATCTGAAAAAAACGTAAAGGGCAAATACAAGACCATCTGCGGAAGAGCAATCTCCAGATCGTACGCCATTTCATCCGGATCAATACGTGATTCGCTCATTTTATTCTGCAGAAAGGATTTCACATCATCATCATATGGTGAAAGATTATTTATGAACAATATTTTTGATTGTTGTAATCGCAAAGCAAGATCATCGCTTACATAATTAATAAGAACCGTTCGCGAAAGAATAAGAAGAAATAAAATAATAATGATAGAAGCCATGAGCATATTTTTTTTTGGCTTTTCACGGTCATCACGAATGATAAGCCGAAAATAATCTCGAATTTCATTAAACATCAGAGGGTTTGAGTAATTTCTTTGATATATTTTTCTTTATTTAGAGACCGTGCAATCTTACCGCTGCTAGTCTTGATCAGCCATTTTTTTGGCACAGCTAATACCTTCCTTAGGGCAATTGCTGATTCTTTTGTCACTTTTTGACGAATCGTAGCCGCTATTTCAGCTTTACGGTCCAAATGAGAATCTTCTATTTCAACAATCAAAACGACATCTTCTGTCCCTTTTGTTTCATTAAAAATACCAAAAGCGACAACCCTGCCCGGGTGAACACCATCCACTTCCATGGCAATTGTCTCAATATCTTTAGGATATATGTTCTTACCTCCAATAATGATAAGATCTTTTTTTCTGCCAGTAATATACAGCTCCCCTTCCGCCATGTACCCATAATCCCCGGTCAAAAACCATCCGTCATGAAATGCGGTTCTTGTCGCATCTTCGCGTTTGTAATATCCATTAAATAAGCAGTTGCTGTTGATAACAATTTCCCCGATATGCCTTTCCGGCAGATCATTTCCGTTTGGACCCAGGATTTTCACATATACTTCTGTAATTGGTTTTCCAGCTGAAACCATGCTTAGCGAAGGACCTGACCCATTGTAAGGTATAGCTTTTCTTTGTTCCTGAAATGGTATTAATTCAATCAGATCATAATTAATTGGTTCGTCAATTCCACCCTGGGTTACTGCGAAAACATTTTCGGCCATCGCATAGCTTGTGGCAATGGCAGAGGGATTAAATCCATACGGTTTAAATTTATTCAAAAACATTTCATGGCTGGTTTTACGCATTGGTTCAGAACAGTTTATGACCGCGCGCAGTGATGTTAGCTCTACGCCTTCCATATCACGTTCACGGATTTTTTTTGCGCAAAAATTGTAAGCAAAATTCGGAAGCCAGCACAAGGTGCCTGAATATGCAGATACCGCTTGCATTAATAGGTATGGCGCTCTGACCCAATCAAAAGGTGACATGATCACCAAAGGAACCCCCATGAAGATTGGCATAAGGAATCCAGCAATCAAGCCCATATCATGATAAAGTGGAAGCCAACTGACAATCACGTCATTTTTATTAATGCGCAGTGCCTCAGCATAGCTCTCGAGCTGATTAATAATTGCACGATGAGATAGGGCGACCCCTTTTTGCAGTCCAGTGGTACCAGAAGAGTGCTGAAGTAGCGCGATCGAAGAGCCATGTCGTTCTATTCCCGGGAAATCGGAAATTTCCGGATTAATCTTTGAAATTTCCGATGCAATATCCTCAATAAATATTACTGTCTTTTGAATACTTTTTTCTGATTGAAGTATGTCTGCATCATTTGAAAAATCTTTAAATGTAATCACGCATTCAGGATGAGTGATCTCAAATAACGATGCCAGATCTTGCCGATATTTTTCAGGGATCAATTTTTCCGTTAAGTATGGCATGATAGAAGGAATGCTTCCATTTAGAACACACCCAAAGTAAGCGTATATCAATTCAATACTGTGCTCCAAAATGATAATAACGACATCACCTGGTTTGATATTATTCTTTTGCAGGTTTTTCTGGAACGCTGAAGCTCTGCGCAGCAATGTTTGATAGTCTATATGATGATATTCCCGATTACAAAAAACATGGATTATCTCTTTATTTGGAAAAGTATTATATAGATGCAGCAATTGCTGGGCAAAGTTTTGTTTCATTTAAACCATTCTTGACTTGATGATTTCTGCTAGTTGTTCAACAGAATCAAATGTGTCAGAATTCAATTCAGTATCCTCGATGCGAACATTAAATGTGTCTTCAACCAGCATTGCTAGATCTACAAGACTGAAAGAATCAATCACTCCACTTGAAATTAACGCTTCATTTGGATCAATTGGTTTTTGCGGGAGATTCAATATTTGCTCAGCAATCCCTTTTTGTAATGATTTAATTATTTCCGATTTATCCATTTTTATAGTTCCAGGCCTTTCCAAAGATTATTCAATGTTTCTAAAGCATAATAAGAGCGCGTGTCCCAAGCTTCATAGGATATGTGAAACCCATCATCTCTTTCCGGATCTATGCCATTATTGGGTAAAAATTGAGCGGCACGCCACCAATTGTACAGTGGGATGTCATATTCAAACGCTAAATTGGCGATAATTTGGTTGATACGATGTCCACCCTCAATATTATCCGCTTTAGTGATTAAAATCGGAACGGTCCCGTTTTCAATAATTGTTTCGATGATAGTTCGTAAATATTTTTCATACACTTCTGGAGGCGTCTCTTTTGACCACCAGCGTTCAAAGCTTACAAAAGCAAAGCTGGGCATGACAGTTCGCAATTCACATTCTAAAGGACCTTCAGTTGGCAAACACACATCTGGATCAGCCTGTAGTGGTGAAAGCGCTGCAGCGACATTCAGTCCCTGGCCGAAAGATGCGCCGTCTTTATCAAAGTAACCAGAAAACTGATCGATAGTTGCCTGCCAGCTTTCTTCATCAGGTCTAAGGAAATATCTACCAGGTTTATCATAAATTCCCAAAAACGCTTCGGAAACATTCTGGCAATCTCCAATTTTTGAAAATGCGTTTCTGTTTACCCTTGTTTTATTGCCAAGTGTGTAGATCTCCCTCGCACGGTTTGTGATTTCAGGTACAATTGGCCAATTTTGCCACTGGTCCGGGGGTGTTCTTAGGTCAGGTGTTGGGGTAAAGGGAATGGGTGTTGGTTCTGGGGGATTTGTGTTTTCAAAGGTAGCAGTAGGCGCTATAAGGACTTCGGTAGCAGCTTTGCTTTCACCTTCGGCTTCTTGCATTACTGGCGTTTTATTTCCCACACAGCCGATGGCCATTCCTGAGACAATGACAAATAAACCGCCGTTTAGAAAAATCTTTCTGATCGACATCAGTGTTTATTACTCCTGTGTTCAATAATTATTTTATACATCTCATTCGCAAATAGTCGCACACCATTTTCTGAAAGATGGATCGCGCTGTTTGTGAATTCATTTTCTGGGACCAAGTCCCAAAAATCATAATATTTTATATCATTTTGGTCCGTAAAAGTATTAATGATTTCTCGATAAGCATCATAAGCCCAGCGTGGGTAGTAATAGTTGTATTGATCATCCGCATTCTCTCCTTCGCTGATAAGGATTGGTTCATTTACAACAATGAAATCGGTTTGTGTATTTTCTTGAATGGCTTGCTTGATCACATTTAATGATAATGAAGAAGCGAGTTGATGAACGTTATTCGCTCCATGATACGTATCTATGGGATCCGGAAAATCTCGTTGGGCAGGGCGATATGATGCGGGATACTCCTGGTCGATTCCGGTTGCCTGCCACAGAAATCCATATAACTGTAATCTGATGACATCATAAATATTTCGACGCTGCGCCCAGAATGTACGAGAGAACAATTGAGTTTCTTTTTTTTCGAACGCCCTCAAATCATATTTATCAATTAGCGTATTAATTCTGTCTTGATTGTTCGCATTGATTGGTATGGACATTTGCGCATCAATCGGCAGGGATTCCAAAGTTGTAAACCAAACAATAAGATCAGGATCATATCGTGTGGCATAATCGATGATCTGTAAATCTTTTAGTATAGAAATACTTGGATAGCCAAGATTTACAAATTCAATTCCGGACTCTTTCAAAGATGTATTTAAAAGACCTGATAAGGATTGTTCTGGCGTCTGTAGAAAACCCCAAATGGACGAATCGCCCACCAAAATAACGCGATAAGAATCACCTTCGTCATAAGCACTCACTGCGTGGCTCGCAAACATCGCATCAAGATTATATAAACTGAGGTTATAGGAAAGATCAGGATTTTCACCGAATGGAAATCTTTTACGACCCGATATTAAGACGTTATAAATACTTATTTTTCCAACAATGTCTTGAGGAAGGAAAGCCCATAAAAAATTTATTAGTATCAAAAATATTGCGGTTTTAATGAGAATCCTTATTATGCTGATTTCTTTATTCCTGGCGTTTTCCATCATTTGACTCCGAATAAAATCTGGAAAACATGTAATGAAGTTGAAAATTCATCCAGAGCAAACCAGATCCACCCTAATGAAATAAAACCAAATGTGAGGGCAATTGAAACCATACGTGTGACCGGATGTATTTGCCAAAAAGCTTTACCCTCTATTGGGTATTGTTTTATTTTATTTGTTATCAGTGTCTGCAGATATAAACCAAGCCCAATCCATAACCCCCACATTAAAAAGTTCAGGTTTATTCCATGCCAAAACCCAATTAGTACCATTGTTGAGGTTTGCATAAATGGGAGGAGAATGGATTGATCGATAAATTTTGCGTTTCTTCTTAGTTCTCGCGTTAAAGGATTGAAATAATACACGCGGAACCACTGAGTGAGAGTCATATGCCAGCGGTTCCAGAATATTGTCAGATTTGGTGATCTAAGCGGTTTGTGAAAATTCTCTGGTAATTTGATCCCAACAATAAGCGCAATACCAATCGCGATGTTTGTATATCCATTAAAGTCAAAAAATATCCTAAACGCGTACATAACAACAACAAACCACATCCAACCGGGCTTCTCAACAGTTTGCGCTAAACGAGGATTCAAGGAAATTATCGCCAGTAAATCCGCAATGATGAATTTCTGGATTAAACCAGATGTCAATCTAGTCAAAGACTCTAAAATATTTTTCTTAAAAGGCTCTGGGTCTTTCTCTAATTCGCTTTGATAATCATCTACCCGCATAATTGGGCCGGCGAGAAGTGCAGGAAAAAAAAGCAAGTATCCTAAAAATTTGTGTAAAGACATACTAATTTTCCCGCGTTGTTTACTATCTAGCAATACGTGCAGTAATCGAAAGGCAAAATAGGAATAACCGATCCAGATAATTTCATTTGCGTCAGCAAGTGATTGCGGTTGGTTGGTGAGCATCCGTAAAAATTGGCTGGTCTTCATTGAAAGATATTCATTTTTGATTATGATGAATAGAATCAATAAGACGAGAACCATCGGAATTATCAATGCGTCTTTTTTACTCTTCCTGTTTAGAATGAATAAAAATATAGCTGCACCAAGCATTAACAGGAAGATATCCTCACTCCCGGGGATATTAATAAATTCAAGAATTGTCGTATAGAACCCGCTTCTTATAATAGCGAATCCGCAATAAATACTGGCAATGACCGTAAAGGTTGTCGCGGTGGACCGCAAAGAAACAACTTCTTTTTTGGAAACAATTAACCACGCGCTAATACCTATCAGAAGAGTTGCGGACGGAATCCAAAAATCAAGATACTTTATTCCCGAAACCGGTTGAAAATAAAACAGATGCAGGATACTAAAAACAAGAATAAACCATGACAAATGCTTCTTTCCAAATATCAGACGAAACAATAAGCACACGGCAATGAGGAATAAAATAACGATTAATTTCACTTAGAATCCCTGATATATCCAGAGTGGTGAATTCCCGCTTGTGACTATCGCTAATCCTATTATCAACAAAACTAAAATGAGTACTATTCGGTTTTCTTTTGAAAGGAATTTTTTCATAAATGCTTTTTACCGATATTCACATACCTGCCAGATACCATCATTTTCTTGAAGATAGTATGCTCTGCGAGAAAGGTCAATCGCCCTTATTTCATCATTGTAAGTAAGGTCCAATGAACCATTGCAGACAACAATTGTGCTGTCACCGTCCTCTCCAGTTGCTTCACAAGATAGGTCGTTGACCTCAGCTTCAACCGATAATAGCCCGTCAATTTCCAGGATAGCGGATTCTTCCCATTCCGGGCATGACAAATTTGTGATCACGGCTTTATTTTTCTCTGCAAGAGCTTGTATATATTGTTCAGCAGCCATTGCTGCATTGTTATCATTTCCAGCGCTGCAAGCAGTAAGCAGCAAAAATAATATAAATAATAGGATTATTGGTTTTTTCATTGCATTCTCCAAAACTTTTATTGAGGGATAATTATACGAAATCTTCCTGCCTGACAATTGTTTCTATAATTTTCGTCCATAGATACGGTGATTTTTATACGGATGAACGCCAAGGTTTTCGAGATCTTTCCGCATCTGTGTGGCGGACTCAGCGATCTGTGTTAACTCCCCATGGATAAAGTTGCTTGAATGTGCAGTCTCATAGATCTCTGAAAAAAGGAGCGCGTTACCGCCGAACCCCTTATATTCAGGCAAAATTCCGATCCCATTAAAAGAAATCCAATTGGTTTGTTTCAGCTCACGCAGATAGGAAAGAATAGATATTGGATTCAATTTACCACTGTGTTTTTGCAATGCCGCTGAAATGTCAGGAAATGCAAGCAAGAATCCAACGACATCATCGTCATAGGTGATCACTTTGATGAGTTCAGGAACCGCAACCACCATAATATCATCGAGCACAAATTTGATCTCTTTATCAGATAGAGGAAAATATTCCCAATTGTTGATAAAAGACTTGTTATATGCCTGCCCAATACGCCACGCCCATTTTTTCAACTCTTTTTTAGACGTAAATTTATGGACTTTAAATCGGCCGCGTTGTTTCACTTTTTCGGAAACAAGCAGGATTTTTTCAGGCATCTGAAACTCCTTGATGTTGACATAGGAAGATACCCAGTCCACAATCTTCTCAAAACCGGCTGCCTCAGCATATTTCGGATAGTTCCCCTTGTTATAATTCATCATAGTCATCATCTGGCGTTTATCGAAGCCTTCGATCAGGAATCCGTATCCATCAAATGAAGAGAGGCCTTTTGGCCCAACAATATAATCCAATCCGCGTTTGCGCGACCATTCAAATGCGTGGTTAAAAAGTTTTTCTGCAACCTTTTCATCTTCCACACATTCAAATAGGTAAAAAGAAGACTGTTTTTTATCATGGTATTCATTGTATTTTTTATTTTCTATACAGGCGATTCTCCCTAATATTTCTCCATTTTTCTCTGCAGTAAAAAATTCCGCTTCCGAATGTTCATAAAAGGGATGTTTGTTTTTGTTAAGCATCGTTTTAATATCAGCGGTGATCGGGGGCACCCAGGCCTCAACACCCTCGTAAATTTTGAAAGGAAAATTTACAAAATTGTTCACTTCTTTTCTGGAATTTGTATCAACTTTTCTTACTGAGACCATGTTTATTCCTCCGGATTGCTCTATTGTTTATCGGCATCTATTTTATTATGTATTTGATGTTACTATTAACACGCTGTTAGGTAAACTAGTTCTTATAATCGGAATCGTGAAAAATGGATGATATCTTACTTAAAGAAATATTAGAGCAGCCCGCGATTATTCAAAATTTTCTTCAAGAAAAAAAAATTCTTATATCTGAAATTTGTGAGAAAATATCAGGTAAATTTGAATATATTGTCATTGCGGCACGCGGCACATCAGACAATGCTGCCAGGTATGCCCAATATTTACTGGGTTCAGTCAATAAAATTCAAATTGCACTGGCTACACCTTCGCTATTTACAATCTATAATTCTCCCCCAGATATTAGCAAAGCCCTTGTGATCGGTATTTCACAATCCGGCCAATCCCCAGATATCGTTTCTGTCCTTAAAACAGCCAATGAACAAGGCGGTATCGGACTTGCCGTAACAAATGATGCCAGATCTCCGTTAGCTAAAAATGCGGATTACATTATCCCTTTAGACGCCGGAGAAGAAAAAGCGGTCGCGGCTACAAAGACTTATTCGACCTCCCTGACGGCGTTAGCCTTGCTATCAACACAATTATCGAATGACGAAAAGCGATACCAGGAATTACTCGCTTTGCCAGAAAAAATATCCGAAACGATAGAAACGTCATTGACGCATATCAACCAAACCAATCGATACCGATACATGGAACACTGCGTGGTGCTTGGAAGAGGTTTCAATTATTCAACAGCATTTGAAGTTGCCTTAAAGATCAAGGAATTAACGCGTGTCATTACTGCGCCATATTCTTCGGCGGATTTTAAGCATGGGCCCATTGCGACAGTAAACAAGGGATTTCCAATCATCGTCATCGCGCCTTCCGGAAAGATGTTTGACCATATCCATTCCTTCTCAAAAAACCTTGTCAAACTTGGCGCGGAATTGATATCCGTATCGGACAGGCATGAATTACTTGATCTTGGAGTTTCAAAATTCAAACTTGCGAATGGAATACCCGAGTGGCTTTCGCCGATCAATGCCATCATTCCCGGTCAATTATTTGCACGGCAGTTGGCTGCGGAAAAGGGTTTGAATATAGATAATCCCAAAGGGCTTTCTAAAGTAACTGAAACTTTCTAAATAATATTTTTAAAAAAATAACTGGAGAGAATATTGGAAAAATTCATCATTGAAGGCGGCCATTCGCTGAAAGGCATCGTCCATCCTTCGGGAAATAAAAATGCAGCCCTTCCGATCTTAGCAGCCTGCCTGCTCACAGAAGAAAAAATAACCATAAAAAACCTTCCGGATATCCGAGATGTTCGTACAATGCGTAAATTATTGGAAAGTCTTGGGGTAGAGATTAGATGTATTGATTCGCATACATGGGAAATATGCGCTGAAGACTTGCATCCAGCAAATCTTGATCCAAATTTATGCAAAGCTATTCGGGCTTCGATCCTCCTTGCGGGGCCGATGGTTGCCCGTGAAGGGCAGATCACTCTCCCCCCTCCCGGCGGAGACGTGATAGGGCGGCGGCGAGTTGATACACATATTCTCGCATTAGAAAAGCTTGGTGTTACATGTACCTATGACCGCCAATTTTCATTTCAAACCAAGGGGCTTTCTGGTGCTGATATTCTCTTGGATGAAGCCAGTGTGACCGCAACAGAAAACACCATCATGGTCGCTGTCTTATCCAAAGGTAGTACTGTTATCCGTAATGCGGCATCAGAACCGCACGTTCAGGATCTATGTAAATTTCTCAATATGATGGGTGCAAAAATCTCGAATATTGGATCGAACACATTGGTTATTGAAGGTGTGGAACGCTTGCATGGAGGTGAATTTACAATCGGCGCGGACTACCTTGAAGTTGTCAGTTTCATCGGGGCTGCAGCAGTCACGAAAGGGGAAATAACCATTAAAAATGCTGGCGTCGGGTACCTGAGCATGATCCGTCTTGTTTTTAAGCGATTAGGTGTTGAGTGGGAAGTCAGTGGTGATGATATTTTTGTACCAGGCACACAAAAATTAGAAATCGAGCCAGACCTTGGTGGTGCAATCCCAGAAATCAGCGTGATGCCCTGGCCAGCATTTCCGACAGACTTGATGAGCATCGCAATTGTGGTCGCCACACAATCAAAAGGCACTGTACTATTTCATGACTGGATGTATCCCAGCCGCATGTTTTTTACTGATAAATTAGTTGGAATGGGCGCCCAGATCGTTCTTTGTGACCCACACCGCTGTATTGTTCAAGGCCCCAACCATTTGTTTGCTGAACGTATGGAAGGTCCTGATATTCGGGCTGGTATGGCGCTGCTACTGGCTACTTTATCAGCCGAAGGCACTTCGTCTATCCGCAATGTCGGGCAAATCGATCGCGGATATGAGAGAATTGATGAGAAATTAGCTGCCTTAGGCGCAAAGATCATTCGTAAATAAAAAAAGCACACATTAAATGCGTGCTTCTAAAAACCTAAACTGGTTCAGTTATTGTTCTTCCACAACAGATAGGAATTCGTCGATCGTATCACGCAAGACGTTTTCCGGAACAGCGCCTACCTGACGGTGTAATACCTTTCCACCCGCAATAAACAGCATCGTCGGGATCCCCTGTACACCATAACGTCCAGCATATTCTTGATTTTCATCCGTATTCACTTTTGCAATCAATAATTTACC
The DNA here is from genome assembly GCA_964505585.1 of uncultured Pelolinea sp. Lineage (GTDB taxonomy): Bacteria > Chloroflexota > Anaerolineae > Anaerolineales > Anaerolineaceae > Pelolinea. Next base: position 23,682 of record CAZDIS010000008.1, read on the forward strand.
ATCAAATTCTTTCGCTATCTTATCCAGGACCGGTGCTACCATTTTGCAAGGACCACACCAGGGTGCCCAAAAATCTACAATCACTGGCACTTCGGACTTTAGAACAGATTTTTCAAACGCATCATCGTTTACGTGTACAGGTTCATTCATTAACTTACTCCTCAAAGACCATAATATCTATCTCAACTTATTCTAAACAATCATATACTCCGAAAAAAAGATTTAATAAAAGTCTAATTCTCTTTAATCCCGCTGATAATCAATGAAACGGTAACCGACTCCCCGCTCAGTGAGAATGTACTGTGGGTTCGAAGGATCTTTTTCTAATTTCTGTCGTAAGTAATTGATATATAAACGTACGTAATGCGGCTCATCACGATATTCATAACCCCACACACGTGATAGGATCTGATCATAAGTTAATACCCACCCGGCGTTTTGAACAAGGTGATACAAAAGCCGATATTCTGTTGGCCGTAACTTTACCAACTCATCCTCCATCCAAATTTCACGGCGGTTAAAATCAATCTTTAGCCGGTTATCCACTTCAATAACTTCTTCATTTTCACCACCTTCTGCTTCAATGCGCCGCAATACCGCCTTTACACGGCTGACAAGCTCCCGCGGGCTGAAAGGTTTGGTCACATAATCATCCGCTCCAAGCTCAAGGCCTTTCACGCGGTCATCCTCCTCACCTTTCGCGGTTAACATAATGATCGGTATACTGCTGATCTCACGCACCATCTTTAAAACCTCAAAACCATCCAGATCCGGCAGCATCACATCCAATAGAATGAGATCAGGCATGCCCGTTCGCATCTTATCTAACGCTTCGTTGCCTTTCGTTGCTTCAATTACCTGGAATCCATCATGCTCTAAGTTGAGACGAATAAACCGAAGCATCCGTTCTTCATCATCGACAATCAATATTTTTTTGTTTGTTTTCGCTGCCACCTTGCACTCCCTTTTTATTGTTGATAAAAGTATATATTAAAGCTGAATGATCGTATTTAAATAATTTATTAGAAAAAATTGAATAAATGGATATGTGAATATATAATTACAAAATATGAATGAGTCATTCCAGATGTATCAGGTGCAGCAAATTGATTCTGACATTGATCGCGCCTCTCGCAGGGTTGCTGAGATTGACAAACTGATTCAGAATAATAAGACTATTGCATCCGCCGAAAAGGCCCTTGAAGAACAGCAGCAAATATTTTTACAAAGAACAAATGAATTTAACCAGATCAACGATGAAATGGAAAAGAAAAGGATTAAGAAGTCACAAAGCCAATCATCCTTATACAGCGGAAAAGTCCAAAATCCAAAAGAATTAGAAGATTTGCAGCATGAGATTTCATCATTAGAAAAAGTGATAGCGAGTTTAGAAGACACGCAAATGCAAGCGTTGATCGCGCTCGATACAGCCGAAAACAATCTTGATACGGCTAAATTACGTTTGAAAAAAGCTAAATCAGCTTTCGCGACAGAAGTAGCTATGCTGAGAGCTGAAAAAGATGCTTTACTGAAAAGCATCGAAGGACTGCAGGCAAAACGGGATCCTATTATGCAGCTTGTCGCAAAAGAATACCAGGCGCAATATAAATCGTTAAGAAAACAAAAAAAAGGTGTTGCGGTTACCAAATTGAATGATAGCAGCTGTGGTGCGTGCGGCGGTAACCTCACCGCAAGCCAGGCGCAATCCGCGCGTTCATCCAAAACAATATTTATTTGCCCCAATTGCGGACGGATCATTTACGGTGGCCATTAAGCCAGCAGTATTTTTTCAATATCCTCTTTCGATAAGGCATCTATCCGAATACGTTTAATTCTCGATTTTTCACCTGACGTAATAAGGATCGCACCTTTGGGAATATTTAGTTTCTCACTTATGAAATTGATCAATGCTTGATTGGCTTTCCCTGAAATAGGTTTTTCATTGAGCCGGATTTTTATTTTGCCATCAGCCATACGTCCAGCAACTTCGTTAATGTGCGCGTTTGTAACTACTTTGATGTCAATAAAGGCATTCATCCTACCCTTTCACAGGTCATCGCAACGGCAAATCGACCGGTCTCTCCTTTTTCAGCCCGGTGTGAGAACCAATCTTTGACATTTTCTGCGGTGCAAATACCACAATCAAAAATCTCAATCACCCCGGTTTCCTCTAATAAAATTCTATTAGCGACTTGAAGGTCTAAATAATATTTTCCATCGTCTCTGTAGATGATCCTTTTTGTTGAACGAAAACTTTTACGCATAGCATCCAAAACGTTCTCGCCCACCTGATAATGATCTATACGTATTGATGGTCCGATGCACGCTATGATTTTATTTCGCTTACATCCGTGCTCCGCCACCATTTTTTCAACAGTGTTTTTTACTACCCTATTGGCGGTTCCCTGCCATCCAGCATGCGCGATACCAGCAACATTATTTTCCGGTTCATAAAGAAGAATGGGGACACAATCCGCAAAAAGCATCATCAGGGTAACTTTTGGATTATCTGTCAAGATTGCGTCAGCTTTTTTATGTGGAATGTTCAACGCTCGCGATTGATCAGAATAGGACACTTTATTGCTGTGTACTTGCCAGACATCGAATATTGACATTTCTCCACGTCCGATTGTTTTTGTGATCCGACGACGATTTTCGATCACATTTTCGCTTGTATCCCCCACAGAGGTGGCGAGATTTAGACTGGACCAGGGACTGGGGCTTATTCCCCCGTGCCGCATGAACACACCGTGGTTAACTCCAATTTGATCCAATACTGGAAATGTATAATAAGCAATACCCTTTTTACGGTGGAGGGTCATTTATCCCTCTTCGTGCATCGAATTTTCAATGGCCGGGAAGAGCAGCCAGCCAGAGAACACGCCAAACAGAGCCCCAGTGATCGTACGGATTAATGGTGTGCTCTCATATGAAATAGATAAATATCCGAAGGATCCCGCCAGCTGTGTTAACCCGTCCAATCCAATTGGAAATATCGCTAACAGAATCCACATGAGGAATGGCAGTTGTCTTATGGTTCTTTTTCTTAACGCGAATATTAGTGCAAATAATAAAAGACCGCCATAAAGCGCTACGTCTCGCTGGCAAATTGCTATCTTATACCCTGTTTGATCATCTCCAATGATCTCGCGTGAGATCTGCGGATCATCTTCAGGTATGTCAAATACATCATAAATAGAAAGGGTATTCTCATCCGTTCCAAGTGGATAATTGGCTTGTTTGCCAAATAAAAACCACGATCGATAAGCATATTGGTGGCATAGATTGCTATATCCCCGATAAATTATTTTTCCTGATTCTGTGAAGCCAGCTTGCATTAGTACCGGAGCGAGAAATGCGAATAGTAAGTAAAAAACAAGAAAAATGATGATCACGCTTAGATAATTATTCTTAATCCATTTTATAAGGTCAAATTGGGTGTGTTGCTTCGCCATAATTGTATGTAGTTAGTAAAGTGGTTCTACGACGTCGATGCGAGAGCTCTGATAATTCGAAATCGTGACATCACCAGGATAATAGGGTACTTGTGGCGCTGTCCAGCGGAAGATCCACTTGGCGTCTTCTGGTCTGCAATTGACACAACCGTGCGATTTAGGTGTCCCAAAATCGTTGTGCCAGAACGCGCCGTGTATAGCGACGCCGGAACCTACAAACAGTGAGGTCCAGGGGACAGCAAGGATATCCCATCCATCATCACTGGCCCCACCCATCATATGGAATGCGACCGCTTTCCGCCATATGAAATGAGATCCAGGTGGTGTAATCGATGTGTCATCTGGAAGACCGAATGCGTCTACTTTTATTCCTGTAGAAACCTGGCAGAAAAACACTTCATTGTTACCCTCATAGCACGAAAGCGTCTGTTGGTTGATATTTACAAGAACGCGTTTATCAGCAGCGTTGGGATTAATTGGCGCAATTTCACTTTCATTAACCACCCTGAATGCGGATCCATCAGCCCAGAAAGTATCATATCCATATTTTTCCATGAGATGGTATTGAATTTGCCCATTTTCTCCAGTCCGAATACCATCACACCAGATAACCTGACCGTAATAAAGACGCCAGAGAGTTGGCGACACATTTTGCAGCCAGGGCGATTGTGGAATTGGATTTTCCAGTTCTAATTGCACATACGGTTGAGTCACTTCAACCCACATTCCTGGTTCTGCTCCAAGCGCAGGCAGTTCGGTTTTTGGCGAATTTGGAATTGATTTAACTTTTTGGAGACTGGGGCTGTAAACATAGCCTTCGTCGGTCTCAACCCATGTTTTGCTTGGCCTGCCTATCGGTGATTGCCCGATCACTTCACGATACCAGGGAACGCATTCATCTTCGGCGAGATATCGCACAACCGCGCCATCGACACTTGGTTGGGCACGGATGGGTAACGCACTGGGGGAGTAAACGGTATTCCTGCCCAATGCTTCTTCGACAGGCCAATCTTGTTGAATAACAACATTGTTTTGCGGTGTTTTTGGAAGCAGCAGCAATCCGCCGGCACTATAAAGTGATTTTTTGAGAAAATCACGTCGGTTCATATATCCGTCTTTTCTTTGCATATTTCTTAACCTAACCTGTTTATAACATTATGTCAATTAACAATTGATAAGAGATTTTGCCTGAATTCCCCTGGGTATTGCATCATTAAATAAAGTTTTTCGAGGTCAAGGCGCCATTGCCCATCTTCTTTTTGGTATTGAAATAACGACCAAAAGCGATCATATACCTCGGATGTCCCGTCTCCCAATGAAAATTTAGGATTTCCATTTTTGTGGATACGAAGTGCGCGGGCGGAACAATAGGCCTCGATTGCAAGGATCTTAATAAGATTATCCTTGGCTTTTTTCAAGTGAACAGCTGCGTTATATGCATTGGCATTATGGTCTTCCTGATTTGACGAAGTAGGCAGCGACCGTACAGAATCTGGAGATGCGAGAGTTTGGTTTTCCAGAACCAGGGCGGCCGCTGTATATTGCAATATCATCACCCCGGAGTTCAACCCGGTTTCTGCTTCCGGATCGACCAGCATCGCAGGCAGTCCATTGTTAAGCGCTTCATCCATCAACCGAAAAGTACGCCGCTCCGAGATAGCACCTAGCTCTGCCAGCGCGATTGTGAGAAAATCGGAGATCATGCCAATTGGCGCACCGTGAAAATTTCCACCGGAAATGAATCGCTTTTCAGCGACTTTAAGCGGGTTATCCGTCGCTGCGTTAATCTCCTTGGTAAGGATTTTTTCCGCATAGGCAATCGTGTCACGTGCACTTCCGTGAACCTGCGGTGCGCAACGCAATGAATATGCATCCTGTACGGTATCAGAACTGTCCACCAGTGAACTGTTCCTGATCATAGTTCGAATGGTATCTGCGCTAGCCTGCTGGCCATCCATATTTCTCAGTGCGTGTATTTCGGGATGGAATGCATCTGACCTGCCGCGCAATGCTTCAAGGGTCATGCTGGTAAAAATATCTGCCAATTTTACAAGTTCAGAACCTTCAAAAACAGAAAGAGCAGCAATAGCCGTGGAAAAAGTGGCACCGTTTATCAACCCAAGTCCATCCTTGTGGGTGAAATCAATCGGAGCTATCCCAACAGCTTTTAATGCGGCACTTCCGGTTAAAACCTTCCCATTTAATAATGCCCTGCCACTTAAGGAGTCATCATTTTTTTCGTGTTTTAGCAGATTCAACCCAATCTGGGCAAGCAGGCAAAGATCACCCGAAGATCCCAATGAACCTTTCGAAGAAATAATTGGTGTCACATTCTTGTTCAGCATATCCACCAGGGCAGCAACAATAGCAAACTGTATGCCGGAAACCCCTTTTGCTAATGTATTTACACGAATAGCCATAGCTGCCCGCACAATTGGTTCAGGGAGCGGTTCGCCAGTCGCAACTGCATGGCTATAGATCAGATTTCTATTTAACACAATACCTTGTTCTCTTGATATCCTTTTTGCGGCAAACACCCCAAATCCGGTATTCACACCATAAATTGGTTCTCCTGAAGCTGCAAGATCCAAAACTATTGCATGGGATCTCTTTATGGATGCAATGGACTCGGCTGATAGTGAAACCTGTTCGCGTTTGTACGCAATTTTTGCCAGATCCGAAATTGATAGTGACTTACCATCTAAAGTAACCATAATTTATCTTTGTTTATAAGCACGGTCTATTTCTCGTTGCATATCCCGTTTTGCGATTTCGTGGCGTTTATCATAAAGCTTCTTGCCTTTCGCCAGCGATATGCTCACTTTTGCTAAACCATCCTGCAAATAAAGTGCTGTTGGAATGATGGTCAACCCTTTTTTCTGTAACCCTTCCCAGATATTTTTTATCTCTTTTTTGTGTAGTAACAGCTTTCTTTTTCTTTTTGGATCATGGTTTTGCATACTTGCCGGGTCATATGGCGCGATATGTGAATTGATAAGCCAGGCCTCACGACCATCTACCTGAACATACGCTTCGGCGATGCTTACTTTCCTCGCTCGGATTGATTTTATCTCGCTTCCACGTAGCACTAAACCCGCTTCGAAATCTTCCAGGAGAAAATATTCAAATTTAGCTTTTCGGTTAGTTGCAATTATTTTCTTTCCCATGATTGTGATATTTTAACATTCATTGATGATTATGATGTATTCACCATTAATCGACTTGTTTTATTTATAATCATAAATATCTTCAAGTAAAAAAAAAGGGAAAGCGCCTGAAATGAAAAATGTTACTTTGGCTCTTGGTGGCGGTGGTACAAAAGGATTCGCGCATATCGGCGTTATCAAAGAGATTTTGCGGAAGGGATACGGTATTTCCGCAATCGCTGGCACATCCGCCGGGGGAATTGTTGGGGCCCTATACGCGAGTGGTTATGAAATTGGCCAAATTGAGTCCTTCGCCAGAAAACTTGACTACGGGAAACTTTTTACAATCAACATCACAGAACCACCCTCCTTGCTCAGTCTCGGAAAATTAATCTCGATTCTTAAAGGATATATAGGAGACCGTACCATAGAATCTCTTGAAATCCCGTTCGCTGTGTCAGCTGTTGATAATCATACCGGGCAGGAATTTGTTATCAACAAAGGAAGTCTTATCAACGCACTGAAAGCAACAACTGCGGTCTCTGGTGTTTTTCCACCTTTTATTGCAAAAAACCATGCTTTAGTAGATGGCGGAGTTCTCAATCCCGTTCCGGTTGATATAGCTAGATGGTTGAATGAAAATGATCCAGTTGTTGCAGTCAGTTTATCCGCACCGCGGGACAAATGGTCAAACCTGCCGACGTATAAAATTCCCAATTACCTCCCAATACCTGAATTTGTAGCAAACCAGATCTACAACCTCCGTATTGGGAAAGCAGTACAAACCTTTACAGATTCGCTTGAACTAATGATGAATATGATCGCCTGGCTACGCCTAAAAACAGATAAACCGGACGTGGTCGTCATTCCGGAGGTTTTTCATCACACCATGTATGACAATGTTGATCTGGATGAGATGATTCAGGCAGGCGTTGAAGCGGTCCGAAGGAATATTTCACAATTTGAGGGAGCTTTCAAAATCTCAAATAGAGCTGCCCGGTGGCTGAAAGCGAGTAACCCGCCCGGAGATTGTATCTCCCTTTGAAAAAATAATTATCTGGTACGGATGAAAGAGAATAGAGCCAATAGTCCTCCGACGCCTCCAAGGAGAATGATCACCAGACCGGCGGGTATGCGCCCAAGAAATGATGATGAGAAAGTTTCCGCGTAAGTTGGGATCACCAACCGTTCACCTGGGGTAAAAGTCGGCATGCGAGTCGGGTTAGGTGTGGTGATAAATTGCGCTGCTAATGTAGGATTGATGGTCTGGGTTACCTCCGGGGTTGGCGTCGAAGGTGGTTCAATGATTGGCAATTCGCCTGGGGAAATTGAGACAATCGGAGCGTACACCCACCCAAAACTCCCTGGAGCGCCTGGATAATCAATCATGACCCAATCACCGCCAGCGGATCGGCCTGCGACGGATACTTTCTGGCCAGGGAGTAAAATGCCAACTTTGTCGTAAAAGACACCGGGCCCGGACCGGACGTTAGCTGAATCCTCCTGATCCAGCAAGACTGTTGCGGTCACACCTTCTGGTGTTCCGGTAACGGTAGGCAGCATCCCAGTTGGCTGCTGCATGATCCCGATTTCAGCATTTACGCTGATTGGATTACGCAATAACACGAAAATTAATAGAAGTGCGCTTACAATTAGCACAAAATAGTTTTTGTTCATAAATATCTCATATTGAATAAAGGATTATATACCAAAGCACATGGCGAAAAAAATATTTCACGGAAATTTCAAACCGGGTGAACTGGCATCCCTCCTCATGCTGCATTTTAATCGTGGAAATCTTGAAGTACACAGGGTTGGATCAGGCGACCAGGTTGCTGTACAAATACGCACCCGAAAAAGAGCTGAATCGGGTGGACAAACTGCAATAGGGGTAACATTTCAAGTTTTTGAGGATGGTGTCATTATCAAGACAGGCGAACAAAAATGGATGGGGATCGCTGCCAGTCTGGGATACTCCGCCTTGGCTGCTCTTAGAAATCCAATGGCGCTGCTTGGCAGGATTGATGATATCGCACAGGATATTGAATACCTTAATTTGGAAGAGGAAATATGGAAAGTCCTTTCTTCAAATGTAAATATAAGAGGGAGTCAATATAAACTTTCAGACCGCTTACGCAGAGTTGCCTGCGATTATTGCGACACTGCTAATCCTGTAGATGCGCCCGCCTGTGTTGCCTGCGGTGCCCCGCTTGGCAATAAACAGCCGCACACATGCCATCATTGTGGGTATGTCCTAACATTGAAAGACAGGAAATGTCCAAATTGCAGACGGCCGGTTTAGCTCAATCCCATTGATTTTCTCCACATTCGCCCATCCTTTGCAATAAATTGGTCCACTTGTGCGGGTCCCCACGTCCCAGCCGCGTACTTAGGAAGATCTGTTACTGGTTTTCGCTTCCATGCTTCGAGGATATCAGTTACATAGCGCCACTGTTCAATAACCTCATCGTCTCGGGTAAAAAGCGTCTGGTCTCCTTGCAAGGCGTCTAGCAATAATCTTTCATAGGCCTCCGGCGGAGCTTCCCCAAAGGCCTCCTCATAACAGAAATCGAGAGATACAGGCGCGATCTCATTCAACGGCCCGGGTTGTTTTGCGCCAATAGATAAATTAATCCCTTCATCTGGTTGTAAGCGTAGTGTCAGCACATTTGGCGCGTCGCCTGCTAAATTTTTCCAATTAAATAATGAAAGAGGTACCTGTTTAAAGTGAATCGCGATCTCTGTCAGACGCCTGGGTAGTCGTTTCCCGCTTCGGAGATAGAAAGGCACATCCGCCCAGCGCCAATTATCAA